>JAZNSG010000001.1:0-37901 GCA_045591035.1 Clostridia bacterium
TGAACAGACAGAGGACCCGTCTTTGACAAAGGGTATAGTAAAACGCGAGGTTATCCGAGTTGTAACTCCGGGTACGATCATTGATACAACGGCTTTAGACGACACAAAAAATAACTATCTTGCCTCGGTTTATGTAAATGGAATTGGGGCGGGGGTGTCATTTGTGGACCTTTCAACGGGAGAGGTTTCTGTGAATGAGTTTGAGGGCGATGCCCTTGAAATCCAAATCCTGAACGAGCTTAGCCGATATTCTCCTTCGGAAATTATATTTAACCAGGAGGGCTATGAAAACATAAAGCTTTTGGGATATGTGGGTGAACGGTTTGGGTGTAATGTGCGAAATTACAGAAACTGGGCATTTGAACCTGAAAATGCTGAAAGTGCGGTGCGACAAAAGTTTGGTGAGGTGAGCGAGACTCTTCAGGGCAGAGGTTTGAGCCTTTCAAGTCTTGGTGGGCTGGTTGTTTATCTTGAAGAGACTCAGAAAACCGAGCTTTCAAATCTTCGGGATGTTCAGGTTATTGAAAAAAATGAATATATGGAGCTTGATGCCTACAGTATACGAAACCTTGAGCTTCTTGAAACCATGCGGAACAAGAAGACAAAGGGCAGTCTTCTGGGGGTTATGAATAAAACAAAAACCGCTATGGGAAGCCGACTTCTCAGAAAGTGGCTTGTCAGACCTCTTGCAAACTGTGCCAAAATACAAAACAGACACAAGGCGGTAGCGGAACTGGTTGCAGAGCCTATACTTCGTGAAGAACTTATGGAGGCTTTTCGTAAAGTTCAGGATTTTGAGAGAACAATTTCAAAAATTGCTTACAAGACAGCAAACTGCAAGGATTTACTTGCCATAGCGGAGTCGTTTTCACAGCTTCCCCGGATAAAAAGTCTTTTGATGAAATGCCGTTCGGGAGTGCTTCAGAATTTGGCGGAGAAGCTTGATGATATGTCAGATGTCAGGGCGATAATTGAAGAATCGATTAATCCTGACGCCCCGATTTCTTTGAGAGAGGGCAACCTTATCCGTGATGGGTTCAGCGATGAAATTGACAGTCGCCGTGACCTGATGACCAACGGAGTTCAGTGGATAAGAAATTTCGCAGAAGAAGAAAAGGAAAAAACAGGAATAAAGAACATCAAGGTGGGATACAACCGTGTGTTTGGGTATTACCTTGAAATCAGCAAAGCGAACACCGCTGAGGTTCCCGAGTATTTTGTCAGGAAGCAAACCCTTTCAAACTGTGAAAGATACATAACGCCTCAGATAAAAGAGGTTGAAGAAAAAATAGTTGAGGCTGAAAGCCAGATTGTTACAATGGAATATGAAATGTTTTGCAGGGTCCGTGAGGCAGTTGCGGCTCAGGTTGAAAGAATCCAGAAAACGGCTCAGGCTGTTGCGGAAGCAGACTGTTTGTGTTCTTTTGCGTACGTTGCCGAGAAAAACAACTACGTTATGCCTGAAATGAATATGACCGACAAGATAGTAATAAAAGACGGCAGACATCCGGTGATTGAGAGCATCACTGAAAAGGGTGTGTTTATCCCAAATGATGCAGATATGGATTGTGACGAAAAGCAAATTTCTATTATAACAGGGCCGAATATGGCAGGTAAATCAACCTATATGAGACAGACTGCCCTTATTGTGCTTATGGCACAGATGGGAGCGTTTGTTCCTGCGACCTCGGCGCAAATCGGGATTGTTGACCGGATTTTCACAAGAGTTGGTGCGTCGGATGACTTGTCTGCCGGACAAAGTACCTTTATGGTGGAAATGACAGAGGTAGCGTACATTCTTGACAATGCTACATCAAAAAGCCTTATTATTCTTGATGAAATAGGCAGAGGAACAAGCACCTATGATGGATTAAGCATAGCCTGGTCGGTTGTTGAGTATATAGCAAACAAGAAAAAATGCGGAGCAAAGACCTTGTTTGCAACCCACTATCACGAGCTTAGTGAGCTTGAGGAACGGGAAGCCGGGGTTAAGAATTTTTGCATTGCAGTTAAGAAAAAGGGCGACGACATCACTTTCTTGCGAAAAATTATCCGTGGTGGAGCAGACGGAAGCTACGGCGTTGAGGTTGCGGCACTTGCGGGTGTCAAGAGTGATGTGATAAAACGTGCAAAGCAGATATTGAATGAGCTTGAGACACGTGATTCAAAAGAGCATATTGAAAATGTCAAAAAGGCATTTAAAACCAAGGCTGAAACTGTTGAACAAGAAGATGAAGCACAGCTTTGTATGTTTGACAGTCAGGCAGAAAATGAAATTGTGGCTGAGATAAGGGATTTGGACTTGGATTCAATGTCACCTATGGAGGCACTGACAAAGCTTTATGCACTTAAAGCACAAGCTAAGAATCTGTAAAGTCAAAGGGGGCGAAAGGCGTGGCGGAAATTCGTGTTTTGTCAAGCTCGGTTGCAGACAAAATTGCGGCAGGCGAGGTTGTTGAAAGACCGGCAGCTGCAGTTAAGGAATTGATTGAAAATTCCATCGATGCCGGGGCGGACAGAATAAGAGTTGAAATAAAAAACGGTGGGATAAAGTATATTTCGGTTGAGGACAACGGAAAGGGAATTTTGGGGGATGAAATTGAATCTGCTTTTCTTCGTCACGCGACAAGCAAACTCAGGGAGATAGAGGATTTATCTGAGATAATGACAATGGGCTTTCGCGGAGAGGCTTTGGCGAGTATTTGTGCAGTTTCAGAGGTGAGAGCGGTTTCGAGGACAAAAGAAGATGACGAAGGGACTGCTGTGGTGATAAAACACGGAAAAACTGTGGAGAAATCTTCGGTGGTTTGTAATTTCGGGACCACAATGATAATTGAAAATCTTTTTGCAAATGTACCTGCCAGAATGAAGTTCCTTAAAAAAGACTCAACAGAAGCCGGGTATGTCACCGATGTTGTGGGAAGGATTGCTCTTGCAAACCCTAATGTTGCCATAAAGTACATAAGCGACGACAAGGAGATTTTTTCCACATCGGGAGACGGACGCCTTGAGAATGTTATTCTCAATATATACGGAATCGACCATGCAAAGGCGGTTATGAAGGTAGACTACAACCAGCATGGTGTCAGAGTTCACGGTGTCATTGGAAAGGCAGAGATAGCCAGAGGAAACCGAACAAGACAGACCCTTTTGGTTAATGGGCGATACATAAAAAGCCATGTTGTGGCAAAGGTTGTTGAAGAAGCATACAGAAATGTGCTTATGACCGGGAAATTTCCGTTTTTTGTTCTGAATATTGATTTGGCACCGAGTCTCGTGGATGTTAATGTTCACCCTGCAAAAACCGAAATAAAATTTGCAAACGAAAAAGAGATATACAACATCGTTCATTTTGGGATAAAAAATGCACTTTATGCCGTGAATGAGGAAAGTGTTCCCAAGAAGGCTGAACCTTTTTCTGCTAAGACGGACAATGATTTCAGAAATGAAACAAAAAAGACGGTGGACGCTTCCCGCAATTTTGGGGTTGAAAAAGAAACACCGGATAAAAAACTTATAAAAGAGTTTATTCAAAATACTGTTCCCGAAAAAGAAAACCCAAGCAGGATTATGTCCTTTTGCGCTCCGGAGAATGATAGGGAAGCCTATTGGAACAAAAAAGAGCCCGTTTTTGAAAAAGAAGATTTTGAAAATAGCATAAGGGCGAAAACCCTGTCGAGAGAAATCGTTTTGGCAGAGGAGCCCAAGGCGGCTTTTGAAGAAAAGGCGGAAAAAGCCTTTGATAAGGATTTGTTTGGCAGGGAAATACTGCCTGAAAGTGCTGAAGAGGAAAATGCGGTTCAAAAAGTTTTGGGGCAGGTATTTGATACATATGTTATTGTGCAACAAGGAGACAAAATGTATCTTATTGACCAGCATGCCGCCCATGAGAGAAAGCGTTTTGAAATGCTGAAGGAAGACTTCACTCAAAAGAAGAAGTGCGGACAAGTGCTTCTTTCACCCATTGTTCTTGAGGTTGATTCTCTTGAACTTCAGGCGGTCAGGGACAATTCTGAGCTTCTTTTGAATATGGGTTTTCTTATGGAGGAATTTGGCAGAAATACAGTTATTATTCGTGAAACGCCTCTTGTGGGAGATGAGGCTGAAATAAAGAGCCTTGCCCTTGAGATAATTTCTGTTTTGTTGGATGGCAGACCAATCGGTATGCTCTCGTTTGAGGAAAGACTTCTCGACATGATTTCGTGCAAGTATGCCATAAAGGCAAACAAGCAATTGTCTGTTATTGAAATGGAAGGGCTTTTGAAAGATGTCTCGGAGCTTGAGAAAAGAGGGATAACCACTTGTCCTCATGGCAGACCCATAAGGGTTGTAATTACAAAGCGGGAAATTGAAAAAATGTTTAAAAGGATTGTATAAAAAATTTTTGAGGAGGCGGCGACAAGGTGCTTAAAAAAATTATTGCGGTAGCAGGACCTACTGCCTCCGGTAAAACTGCTTTGGCTGTTGAAATTGCGAAAAGAGTCGGGGGAGAGGTTGTTTCTTGCGATTCTATGCAGATTTACAAAGGAATGGATATCGGAACAGCAAAGCCCGATGAGAAAGAAATGTGTGGGATACCACATCATATGATAGATATCATATCTCCTGACCAAAGATACAGCGTAGCGGATTTTGCAGAGCATGCGAGACAATGCATTGAGGATATACTCAGTCGGGGGAAAGTTCCCGTACTTGCAGGCGGGACAGGGCTTTATATGGATAGCGTTATAAATAATACCGGGTTTGTTGAGCTTGAAGGTGACCCTGAGTTTTGCAGGGAAATGATGGAGCTTTCTTTGGCAGAGGGGAATGAGGCTGTTCACAGAAAGCTTCAGGAAATTGACCCCGAGGCGGCGGAGAACATACATCCAAACAATTTGCGTCGGGTGATACGTGCCCTTGAGGTTTGCAAAATAACGGGAAAGACGTTCACCCTCGTGAACCATGAGTCCAGGCGTGAAGCGGTTTATGATGCGCTGATTTTTGGCATTGAGGTAGACAGACCTGTTCTTTATGAGCGGATAAATCTGCGTGTGGACAGAATGATTGAAAAGGGTTTGGTTTCTGAGGTGAAAAATCTTTGGGAAAAGGGCATCGGAAAGGATTCAACCGCTATTCAGGCAATCGGATACAAGGAATTGATTGATTTTTTAGAAGATAACTGCTCTTTTGATGAGGCGGTTGAAAAAATAAAAATGGAAAGTCGCCGTTATGCAAAAAGACAGCTGACCTGGTTTAAAAGAAACAATCAGATACAATGGATTCGGCTGGACGGGCAAGATGATATAGATAAGGTTTTTGAAAAGTGCCTTATGTTTTTGAGTTGATTCAAAAAAGAAGAATACTACAAGATAGGGAATTTTGAAATGAAAGAAAAAAACAGGCCAAAACGTAACAAAAGAATAAAGGGAAGCATTGCAATATTTTTGGTGGTTGCTTTGATTTTGATAGTTGTGGTGAATATTGCACTCAGCCATGATTCTCGCATGACAACAAACATAGTTCGTCGTGGCTTGGAAGAGGATTCTTTCGGGGCAGAGGGATATGTTTTCAGAAAGCAAACCATTCTGGTGGCACCTCAGGGGGGATATGCATATTCTGTTGCAGATGAGGAGCAACGGGTAAAAAATGGAGAGGCAGTGGTGCAGATTTGCAAGAATGAAATAAATTTTTCTGCCACAAGTGAGATAAAAGCCATTGACGAAAAGATAGAGCAACTTTCGGGCGCGGCTTTCAAAGGGGATATGTTCAGTAACGACCCTGCAAAAATTGAGCAAGAAATCTCCCAGAACCTAAAAAGTATACCGCATATGGGTTATGAGGGGAATTTGGAGGAAGTTCGAGACGTTTTGAATAAGGTAAACTCTCTTATTGAAAAACGCCGGGTTGCTGCAGGCGAGGCAGAGCCCTCAAATGCGGATGAGGAAATCAAGAAGCTGAAAGCTGAAAAGGCAAGAATTGAAAAAGAATTTAATATTGAGAGAACGCTCATAAATGCTCCGACTCCGGGGGTATATACATCAAAAATTGATGGACTTGAGGAAAAGCTCAGCCTTGATATGCTTGATGACATTTCGGTTTCTTATGTGGAAGAACTTGAGAAGTTTAAAACAGCAGACCAAAAATCAGACAAGATAAAAGAAGGGGAAGCTGTGGGGAAAATAGTGGACAACTTCTCGTGGAGCATTGCTGCTGTGATTTCTGCTGACGAAGCTGATGGAATAAAGGTCGGTGACCATATGGGAGTTCGCTTGGCTGAAGTTGGGACCGAAACGGCAGATGCGGTTGTGACTAAGCTTGCTATGGAAGATGATAAGGCGCTGCTTGTGGTAACCTCGGATAAATACTTAAGCTCCATCTATTGTACTTCAAAGGCGAAATTCGAGTTTGTCAAGGAGAAACACAGCGGATTCAGAATTCCCGGAAAGAGCCTCAGAATGAAGGACGAAAAAATGGGAGTGTATGTTATAAGAAACAATAAGGCTGTGTTTGTGACGGTTGAACTTCTTTACAGCGGCAAGGACTGGATTGTGGTTGCAGAAAACACTGGCGTTGGGGAAAACAGAGTTCTGAAGCTTTATGACGAGCTGATTGTCAGCGGTGAAAATATTTATGATGGTAAGGTTGTGAGATAAATGTCTTATATAAAAGAAAATTTAGATGCGGTGAATGAAAAAATATATGACGCCACCTCGAAATGTGGTCGAGGGGCAGACTCGGTAAGGCTTGTTGCGGTCACAAAGACCTATGGCGCGGAGCTTATAAACGAGGCAATAGATTGTGGAGTAACTGATATAGGTGAAAACCGTGTTCAGGAAATCATGGAGAAATACGAAAAGGTAAAGCCTGTTCGGTGGCATTTAATTGGGCACTTGCAAAAAAATAAAGTTAAGTATATAATAGATAAGGTAGAGCTTATACACTCTGTTGATAGCTTTGAACTTGCGAAAGAAATTGACAAACAGGCAAAAAAAGCGGGAAAGATTCAAAGAGTTTTGCTTGAGGTCAATGTTTCGGGTGAAGAAAGCAAGTTCGGCATTAAGCCTTGTGAATGTGAGTCTTTGTGCCGAAGGATTGCCGAAGAATTTGAAAACGTTAAGATTGAGGGACTTATGACTATTGCTCCTTTTGTTGATGATGAAAATGTTCTTTCAGCGGTTTTTAAAGGGCTCAAAGAACTTTCAGAGGATATTTATGCCAAGGGCATTGAAAATGTTGAAATGAAAGAACTTTCAATGGGTATGACAAATGACTATCCTTTAGCAATTGCAAATGGAGCCACTATGGTAAGAGTTGGCACAGGAATTTTTGGAAAACGGGACTATACAAAATAAAAAAAGTATGATATAATAAAAGGAGCCTTTAATGAAATAGCGTATTTACGCTATTTCACGGCAGCAAATCTTTTGATGCAATGAAGTATCAGGAAATTGCTTTGATAGAGAAAAACATAAAGTACGGTTTTCTTTGGGATACATTTGTTGTAAAAAATGGAGAATTATTAAACATTTATATATACGTTTGAGGAGGAATCTGAAATGAGTATTGTAAACAAAATGTTAAACCTTATTGGCTTTGAGGCAACAGACGATTACGAAAATGACCTTGTTGGAAACAGCGAATTTTCAAACAGCACAGGATTTGAAGCTGACGAGAGTGAAACCCTTGATGTTGGCGGTAAGCGCAACAAGGTAGTTAAAATTCATACTACTGCACAACTCAAGCTTGTAGTTATGCAACCTGAGAACTTCGAAGAGGCAAGGGACATTGCGAACCATCTTAAGAGCAAAAAGCCGGTTGTTATGAACCTTGAATCTGTTGATAAAGAGGTTGCCCGTCGTATTGTTGATTTTCTCAGCGGTGCTGTTTATGCACTTGATGGGAATATCCAGAAGGTTTCAAACGGCATATTCTTAATTGCTCCCTACAATGTAGGTATTATGGGTGATTTTAAGGATGAACTCAGAAATAAGGGCATCTTCCCCTGGAGCAACTAATGACGAATGAGGCTGAAGAAAAAATTCTTTTAGCCAAGGCAGAGGATGCGGTTTTTCTTTGCGAAAAGCAATATCAGGTTAAAACTGTGGGGTTTTTGACTCCCGGCGAGGCGGCTTTGGTTAAAAAGCATTTTTCAGGAACCACGTTGCCTTGCGGAGTGAGTATTTCTTTTTTTGGTGGATACCCTGAGGCTGAAAGATGTTTGTTTGTTGCGTCTCCAGATTACGCTGAGGAAAACGAGATTTTTGAGTTTATATCAGCTATTGAGATTAGCGGTCGCGACATAGACTCCCTTTCTCATAGGGATTATCTGGGAAGTCTTTTGGGGCTTGGAATCAAAAGAGAAAAAATCGGCGATATTCTGACCATGGAAGACCGGGCGTTGGTATTTGTTCTTTCGGATATAGCAGGATACATATTGGCTAATTTGGACAAGGTCGGAAGAAAAGGCGTAAAAGTACAAAGTGTTGAGCTTGGTGAAATAAAAGTTCCAAAGCGAAAAGTTGAAGAAATAAAAACCACTGTGGCGGCGCTGAGGCTTGACTGTATTGTTTCTGCAGCAACAAAAGGTTCAAGAAGCCAGGCCACTGAAATGATACATTCGGGTAGAGTTTTTGTTAACTGGCTTGAGTGTAATAGTTTGTCTGTGCAATTAAAACCCGGGGATGTGTTCTCTGTTCGCGGAGTGGGAAGGTTCAGGTTGTCTGAGCATCTGCACGAAACGAAGAAGGGCCGCTTGTGTATTTGTATAGAAAAATCATTGTAAAAAAATTATAGAGGTGATTTATTATGCTGACACCATTGGAAATTGAAAACAGAAAGTTTAAGAAAAAGATGTCGGGGTATTGTACTACCGAGGTTGAAGAGTTTATGAGTGTAATCAGTGAGAACTATGAGCTGATATACAAAGAAAATCTTGCCAATAAGGACAAAATAAATATGCTGACCAATGCAGTTAAGCAGTATAAGTCCATGGAAGAGACTCTTCAAAGTGCTATTATAGTTGCCCAGAGTGCCGGAGATGATGTGGTTAAGAACGCAAAGGTACGTGCAGAGACTATTATAAGAGAAGCAGAAAACAAGGCAAGCCAGCTTTTAAGTGATGCAAGTGCAGAGGTTACACGCATAAGCTTTGAGTATGAAGAAATGAAACGAAATGTCGAGGTTTTCAGAACTCGGATAATTTCTCTTCTGAATTCTCAGCTTGATATAATTAAAGACTTTTCAATGCCTGAGCAAAGGGTTCAAAGAAGTGAGGTTGAGATAAAGCACGAGAAATTGGATTTTACTAAACTTCAGGAGAACTCTTCTGACCCTGCTATGACAAAGCTCAAAGATCTTGAGAGAATGACAAAGGAACTTCCGAAGATTGTTCAAAATGAACGGGGCGAGTATGTAGCCGCAGAAGAAACAAAAGACGGTCAGGAAGACGAGACTGCCGAATAATAAGGACATTGGAAAATCTGTTTTCTGAGTTTGGACTTGGAAAGCAGATTTTTGTATAAACTAAAAGCATTATGTTTGCTATTTGTTTGGGGCGGAGAATACGGATGATTTATTTTTTGATTGGGATGGCAATGCTTGTTTTGGATTTTGTCACAAAAAGATGGGCACTCGGCGTTTTGAAGGAAGTCGGCTCAATCCCGGTTTTGGACGGGATTTTTCACCTGACGTATGTTGAGAACCGGGGTGCAGCTTTTGGACTTTTCCAAAACTCTCAGGTGATTTTTGTGATTGTGAGTATAATTGCCCTGGGTGGAATATTTTTTGTTGCTAAAATATATAAAAACCGTTCACGGATACTGAATTTTGGTCTTGCCTTTCTTGCGGCAGGGGCTCTCGGGAATATGATTGACCGGCTTTTTTATGGTTTTGTTGTGGATTTCTTTGATTTTTGTTTGATTAATTTTCCCGTGTTCAATGTGGCGGATATATGTGTGTGTGTTGCGGCGGGACTTTTGGTGGTTTTCGTTGCTTTTATTGAAGAAAAAGTTAAAGACGACAAGGGATGTAAGTGTGATGAAAATGTTGGTTGAAAATGGTGGCATTCGGCTTGATGTTTACCTGGCAGAAGAATATGGTGAACTTACTCGTTCAAGAATTCAAAAGCTTATTGCAGAGGGCAATATTACAGTTAATAAAAATGTTGTCAAGGCAAACTACAAGCTTCGCATTGGAGACGAAATTGAAATAGAGCTTCCTGCGCCAAAGGAAACTATGATTTTGGCAGAGGACATTCCTCTTGATATTGTATATGAGGATTCCCATATGCTTGTGGTAAACAAGCCTCAGGGAATGGTCGTGCATCCCGCAGCCGGGAACACAGACGGAACGCTGGTAAATGCTCTTATGGCCCATTGCGGAGATAACCTTTCGGGGATAAACGGTGAAATCCGTCCGGGAATTTTGCACCGGATTGATAAGGACACCAGCGGACTTCTGCTTGTCGCGAAGGATGACAAGGCGCATCTTGGACTGTCTGAACAAATAAAAGCTCACAGCCTTACCCGTGAATACATGGCGCTGGTACATGGCAAAATAAAGGATGATTCCGGAACAATTGATGCACCTATCGGGCGGGATGAAAAAGACAGAAAAAAAATGACTATAACAGAAAAAAACTCAAGGGATGCAATAACCCATTACTTTGTTGAAGAGCGATTTGAAAAGTACACGCTTCTAAGATGCAGACTCGAAACAGGACGAACTCATCAAATAAGGGTTCATATGTCAAAAAACGGGCATCCTATTGTGGGGGATATTGTGTATGGAAGAAAGAAAGAAGAATTTAAGTTAAACGGACAGTTGCTTCATGCAAGGAAGGTTGGATTTATTCATCCGATTTCCGGAGAGTATATGGAGTTTGAGCGGGATGTGCCGGATTACTTTGAAAATGTTTTAAAAAAGCTGAGAGGAAAAGAATATGGGCGAGAATGACGGACACAGAAAAAGGCTTGACAAAAAGGTCAGCGTTTTTGGACTTGAGATGCTTGAGGCACATGAGCAACTTGAGTATCTTTTGTTTGCAGTAATCCCGAGAGGCGACACAAACCGCATTGCACATCGACTTTTGGACAGATTCAGGACCATTTCAGGGGTTTTGAATGCACCGACCGAAGAGCTTGAGAAAATTGAGGGTGTTGGGCATCGAACAGCGTTGTTTCTTACATCCTTGCCCCCTCTTTTAGGAATTGTTGAACGAAGCACAAAAGAAAACAAGCCTCCAAGACTTTTTGAGTGGTGGGAGATATCTGAATATTTAAAAACGTATTTTTATGGAAAACTTACAGAAACTGCATATATGATAAGCCTTAATTCCGCGTATCGGTTGCTTGGTATATCAAAAATATCTGAGGGGAGCCACGGAGAAACCCCGATACTTGTATATAATGTGGTCCGTCAGGCAATCCGGGATAATGCCACTGCTGTTATTGTTGTGCATAATCATCCTTGCGGAAACATAAATCCATCCTTTAGCGACATAACTCTTTCAAAAACATTGATGGACGCTTTTTTTGCTGTTGGCATAGAACTTATGGATTGTGTTGTTGTTTCGGGTGACGAGTGCTTCAGCATGAGGGAGCACGGATATATCGAGCCACCAATAAAAAAAGACAGTGAGTCGGGAACTGATAAAAACAAGAAGAAGTGATTTTGTTTGGGTGAAAATGAAAGCAGGAGAAGACAATGTTTAAAGTTTGTTCAAATTACAAGCCTGACGGTGACCAGCCTGAGGCTATAAAGAAGCTGACAGAGGGTGTTTTGCGGGGAGACCGTTTTCAGACCTTGATGGGGGTTACGGGTTCGGGCAAAACCTTTACGGTTGCGAACATAATAAAAAATGTAGGGAAACCTACCCTTGTTCTTGCTCACAACAAGACTCTTGCGGCACAGCTTTGCAGTGAGCTAAAGGAAATTTTTCCCGAGAATGCAGTTGAATATTTTGTATCCTACTATGACTATTACCAGCCCGAGGCATACATTCCATATTCGGATACCTATATCGAAAAAGATGCCCAGACCAACGATGAGATAGACAAGCTCAGGCATTCTGCAACAGCGGCACTTTTTGAACGCAGAGATGTTATCATTGTTGCCAGTGTTTCGTGTATTTATGGCCTTGGGGACCCTATTGATTATAATAATATGGTTGTGTCACTTCGTACGGGAATGACAAAAGACCGTGATGAGGTCATAAAAAAACTTATTGAAATACAGTATGAAAGAAATGATATAAATTTCACCCGAAATAAATTCAGGGTTCGGGGCGATGTGATTGATGTGTTTCCCTCGTATTCGGGCGGAGACGCAATAAGAATAGAATTTTTTGGCGATGAGGTTGACAGAATTGCTGATATAAGCTCGGTTACGGGGGAAGTTCTTGGACTGAGAAAGCACTGTGCCATATACCCTGCCTCGCACTATGTAGCAGGTAAGGAAAAACTGGACCGTGCCATTCCTGCCATAATGCAAGAAATGGAGGAGCAAGAGACAAAGTTCAAAGAAGATGAAAAGCTTATTGAAGCACAGCGTATAAGGGAACGCACCAAATATGACATGGAGATGCTTAAAGAGACGGGTTTTTGTCAGGGAATTGAAAATTACTCAAGACACATAAGCGGAAGAAAAGCAGGGAGTCCGCCCTTCACTCTTTTGGATTACATGCCCAAGGATTATTTGCTTGTGGTGGATGAATCCCATGTGACTCTTCCTCAGGTTCGGGCTATGTTTGCAGGTGACAGGGCGCGAAAGGAGAATCTGGTGGAGTACGGTTTCAGACTTCCGTCGGCTTTTGATAATCGGCCCCTTAATTTTGATGAGTTTTATGACCATATAAACCAGGCGATTTTTGTCAGCGCAACACCCGCAGAGTTTGAAAAGGAACGCTCTACCCAGGTGGTTGAGCAGGTTATAAGACCTACGGGATTGCTTGACCCGAAGGTTGAGGTGCGCCCCATTGAGGGTCAGGTTGATGACCTCTATGGTGAAATCCTGAAAAGGACAAAACGAGGAGAGAGGGTATTTGTTACCACCCTTACAAAGAAAATGGCTGAGCGTTTAACCGAATATTATGAAGAAATGGGAGTTAAGGTCCGCTATCTTCATTCTGAAGTGGAAACCATTGAAAGAATGGAGATAATCAGGGATTTGAGACTTGGGGTTTTCGATGTTCTTGTGGGGATAAATCTGCTCCGTGAAGGACTTGATGTCCCTGAGGTTTCACTTGTTGCGATTTTGGACGCTGACAAGGAAGGGTTTTTGAGGTCCGAAACATCACTTATCCAAACCATTGGCCGTGCTGCCCGAAATGCCAACGGAACAGTTATTATGTATGCAGATACGGTTACAGGTTCAATGCAGAGGGCAATTTCAGAAACTGAAAGACGAAGAAAGCTCCAGAGCGAATATAATAAAATCCATGGGATAACACCAAAAACCATTGAAAAGAATGTTCATTCGGTTATTGAAATGACCATAGCAGAGAATGAAGAAAGGCAAGAAGACCTTTCAAATGAGATGGTTACAGAGAAAACCATTGCTGAACTTACAATGGAAATGAAAAAAGCGGCAGAGCTTTTGCAGTTTGAACTTGCGGCTAAGCTGCGTGACGAAATACGACGGCTTGAAGGAGAAAAATAATGCACAAGTATATTGAAATTAAAGGTGCAAGAGAGAACAACCTTAAGGGGATTGATGTGAAAATCCCAAGAGATAAGTTTGTTGTTCTGACCGGGCTGAGCGGCTCAGGAAAGTCATCTCTTGCGTTTGAGACAATTTATGCCGAAGGCCAGAGACGGTATGTGGAGTCCTTGTCAGCATATGCCAGACAGTTTTTGGGACAAATGGAAAAGCCGAATGTTGAGTCTATTGACGGGCTTTCTCCTGCTATATCCATAGACCAGAAAACCACAAGCAAAAATCCACGCTCTACTGTTGGAACAGTAACGGAAATCAATGACTATATAAGACTTCTTTATGCCAGGATTGGTGTTCCCCATTGTCCTAAGTGCGGAAAAGAAATAAAGTCCCAGTCCATTGACCAGATAGTGGATGCGGTGTTGGCTTTGCCGGAAAAAACAAAGTTTCAGGTGCTTTCCCCGGTTGTGCGGGGAAGAAAAGGCGAATACACAAAGGTTTTTGAGAAGGCGGCAAAGGATGGCTTTGTTCGTGTCCGGGTTGACGGAGAACAGTATGACCCAACATCCGAAGAGATAAAGCTTGATAAACAGAAAAAACACAACATTGAAATTGTTGTGGACAGACTGGTAGTGCGTGAGGGAATTGAAAAGAGACTCACGGATTCACTTGAGACAGCACTTAAGATGGCTGACGGACTTGTTCTTATTCAAATGCCTGATACTGGTGAGGAACAGCTTTTCAGCCAGAATTATGCCTGTGATGATTGCGGAATAAATATTGAAGAGCTTACACCAAGAATGTTTTCATTCAATACTCCTTACGGGGCGTGTCCTCATTGCCTTGGCTTGGGGAGCGTGGAGTCCATTGATGTAGACAAGCTTATACCTGATAAGAATTTGAGTATAAATCAGGGTGCCATAAATGTATATGGATGGACAGGAAGTGACCCGAACAGTATTGCAGCTATGTACTACAGAGGCCTTTCGGAGCAATACGGGTTTAGTCTTGATACTCCGATTAAGGAGCTTCCCGAGGATATTGTGAATATCTTGCTTTATGGAACTGATGGTGAAAAGGTTCGTCTTACCTATGAGCGAAAGTTTGCAAAGGGTGAACAGTATGCCCGATTTGAAGGCATTGTAAGGAATGTTGAAAGGCGATATCAGGAAACAAAGTCTGAATGGGCAAAAAAGGAAATTCAGGAGCTTATGTATAATCGCATTTGTCCCCATTGCAATGGTGCAAGGCTGAAAGCGGAAAGTCTTGCGGTGACAGTTAAGGGATATAACATTGATGAAGTAAGCAATTTTTCTATTTCTGAGGGATTGGATTTTTTTGAAAAAATAGAGCTGAGTGAAAAAGAAGAGGTTATAGGAAGACCTATCCTGAAAGAAATAAGAGAACGAATGAAGTTTCTTGTGAGTGTGGGCCTTGAATATTTGACACTGGCTCGTTCAAGCGGAAGTCTTTCGGGAGGAGAGGCTCAGCGAATCCGTCTTGCGAGTCAGATTGGTTCGGGGCTTATGGGCGTTCTTTATATTCTTGATGAGCCAAGCATAGGGCTTCATCAAAGGGATAACCACAAGCTTATTGATATGCTCAAGCGTCTTCGGGATTTGGGGAACACCCTTATTGTTGTTGAACACGACGAGGACACAATGCATGCAGCAGACCACATTATAGATATTGGCCCGGGAGCAGGGATACATGGTGGATATGTTATAGCTGAGGGAACGGCTGAGGAAATAATGAAGTGCGAAAATTCCGAAACGGGACTTTATCTCAGCGGGAAAAAGAAAATTCCTGTGCCTGATGTACGGCGAAAGGGGAATGGGAAGTTCCTGAAACTTGTGGGAGCAGGTCAAAACAACCTTAAAGATGTTTCTGTGAAAATACCCCTGGGCACAATGACTTGCGTTACAGGTGTTTCAGGCAGCGGGAAAAGCTCGTTGGTTAATGAAGTACTTTACAAGGTATTGGCAAATGAACTGAATCGGGCGAAGCTCAAACCGGGCAAGTATAAGAATATAACGGGACTTGAGTATCTTGACAAGGTAATAAACATCGACCAGTCGCCAATCGGCAGAACTCCACGTTCAAACCCTGCGACATATACAGGCCTTTTCGGGGATATACGAGAGCTTTTTGCGTCTACTCCGGAAGCAAAATCCCGTGGCTATGGCCCGGGACGGTTTAGCTTTAATGTAAAGGGCGGAAGATGCGAGTCTTGCTGTGGTGACGGAATTATCAAAATTGAGATGCACTTTCTGCCTGATGTTTATATGCCTTGTGAGGTTTGTGGCGGAAGACGGTATAACCGGGAAACTCTGGAAGTGAAATACAAGGGCAAAAGTATTTATGATGTTCTTGAAATGACAGTCGAAGAGGGCGTTGAGTTTTTTGAGAACATCCCCAAAATTGCCAATCGTCTGAGAACTCTTTATGATGTGGGACTTGGATATATAAAAATAGGTCAGTCTTCGGTTACTCTTTCGGGAGGCGAGGCTCAACGTGTCAAACTTGCCACAGAATTGAGTAAAAGAAGCACCGGAAAGACAATCTATATTCTTGACGAACCAACAACGGGACTGCATACGGCAGATGTTCATAAGCTAATAGAAGTTTTAAACAGACTTGTTGAGGCGGGAAACACCGTGGTGCTTATTGAGCATAACCTGGATGTTATAAAGACAGCTGACTTTATAATTGATTTGGGACCCGAGGGCGGCAATCGTGGCGGAGAGGTTGTTGCAAGAGGAACTCCCGAGCAACTAATAAAAAGCAAGAGCTCCTATACGGCAAAATATCTCAAAGAGGCATTGGAGAAATAAAGAGAAAAGCTACATTGCAAATTTTTGCAATGTAGCTTTTTTGGTATCTTATTTTTGATATAGTCTCTTGTTTTCGTATCTTGGTTCATAGCTGACGTTTATTCCAAGGCGTTTGAGAACTTTTTCGTCCTCTTCACTTATAATAACACTAAAGTGAGCGTTGCTTCCCCTGAGATTTGCAAGTTCTTTCTTTGCTTTTTGAGCCACAGGGTCAGAAAGTGCGGATATAGTCAGGGCGATTAAAACCTCGTCGGTATGAAGCCTTGGGTTTTTGTGCTGAAGGTATGAGGTTTTGAGACCGCAGATAGGTTCAAGGACCTGAGCGGATATCAAATCAAGGTTTTTATCGATATTGCCAAGCTCTTTAAGGGAATTAAGAAGCAAAGCCGATGCTGCACCGAGAGTTGATGAGGTCTTTCCAGTAACAATGCTTCCGTTGGGAAGAATCATAGCACCTGCAGGTGCGTTGGTAGCCTCTGCCTTTTTCAGAGCGGCAGTAACGGCGGGACAATATTCGGGTGTAATCCCTGCCTGATTCATAAGCAGTTCGATTTTTCGAACCTGTTCTTCGTCGCATCTGCCACGGAAAGCATTTGCGCTTACCTGATAATATCTTCGGATAATTTCAAACTTTGAAGCAATGCAACAAGCTTCGTCGTCAATAATGCAGTCCCCTGCCATGTTAACTCCCATATCGGTGGGAGATTTGTAAGGGGAGTACCCTTGAATTCTTTCAAAAATCGTATTTAGAACGGGGAAGATTTCAACGTCACGGTTGTAGTTAACTGCTGTTTCCCCATAAGCCTCGAGATGGAACGGGTCAATCATATTAACATCAGAGAGGTCTGCTGTTGCTGCCTCATAAGCAAGGTTCACGGGATGCTTGAGGGGAAGATTCCAGATGGGGAATGTTTCGAATTTAGCGTATCCGGCTTTTATTCCGTGCTTGTAGTCGTGATACAACTGACTCAGACAGGTTGCCATTTTGCCGCTTCCGGGACCGGGCGCTGTGATTACGACTAAAGAACGTGTGGTTTCAATATAGTCATTTTTCCCAAGACCCTCATCACTGAGAATGTGGGGTATATCCGAGGGATAACCCGCAATTGTATAGTGACGGTAGCACTTTACCCCAAGAGAGGTAAGGTGATTTAAAAATGCGGTAGCATTGGGCTGACCGTTATAGCGGCTGAGAACAACACTTCCCACATAAAGCCCCATATCACGAAATGTATCAATAAGACGAAGAACATCACTGTCATAGGTAATCCCGATGTCGCTTCGGGTTTTGTTGTTTTCAATATCTTCGGAGTTTATGGTGATGACAATTTCAACATCATCGCGGAGCTGCTGAAGCATACGGATTTTGCTGTCCGGCTCGAAACCGGGAAGAACACGGGATGCATGATAATCGTCAAAAAGCTTTCCGCCAAATTCAAGGTATAGTTTCCCCCCGAACGTTGCAATCCTTTTGCGAATTTGCTCAGACTGAGTTGAAAGATATTTTTGATTGTCAAAACCGATTTTACCCATAGCGTCTTTTCTCCTTTGAAAACATCTACATCCAAGTATATCACAATTTACGACAATAATAAAGAGTATTTTTGAAAATTCTTTTAAATTTTTTTGAGATTTTTATGCCTGTTCTTCTTCGGGCTCAAAGGTTCCCGTGTAAAGGGAATAGTATTTTCCCTTTTTTGCCATAAGTTCATCATGGTTGCCCCGTTCAATTATTCTGCCCTGATCAAGCACCAATATTACGTCGGAATTCTGAATGGTTGAAAGGCGATGGGCAATTACAAAGACAGTTCTGCCCTTCATAAGTGAGTCCATCCCCTGCTGAACAATACGCTCTGTGCGGGTATCTATGCTTGAGGTTGCCTCGTCCAGAATCATAACAGGCGGGTCAGCTATGGCGGCACGGGCTATGGCAAGAAGCTGACGTTGACCCTGAGAAAGACTTTCTCCGCCGTTTTTAAGAATGGTATTGTAACCATCTGACAAAAGGTTTATAAAACCGTCTGCGTTGGCAAGTCGGGCTGCTGCATAGACTTCTTCGTCACTTGCGTTGAGTCTACCAAAACGAATGTTCTCCATAACTGTTCCCGTAAAAAGGTTTGTATCCTGAAGAACTATTCCAAGGGCTCGTCTCAGGTCCGGTTTTTTGATTTTGTTTATGTTGATTCCGTCATAACGAATCTTTCCGTCTTCGATATCATAAAAACGGTTAAGAAGATTTGTTATGGTAGTTTTCCCTGCTCCGGTTGCCCCCACAAGAGCTATTTTTTGTCCCGGTTTTGCACAGACTGTTACATTGTGAAGAACGGTTTTTTCGGGGACATAGCCAAAATCAACATCGGTCAGCGTAACATCGCCTGAAAGCTTTGTGTAGGTAGTTGTGCCATCGGAATGAGGATGCTTCCATGCCCAATTTGATGTGCGTTTGGTTGTTTCTTTCAGAATACCGTCTTCTTCTGTTACATTAACTAATGAAACATAGCCCTGGTCCTGTTCGGGCTGTTCGTCCATGAGTTCAAAAATGCGTTCTGCCCCTGCAAGAGCCATAATAATTGAATTTATTTGCTGGGAAAGGTGGCTTATGGGCATTGTAAAGCTTTTGCTGAGCTGCAAGAATGCGGCAATTGTTCCGACTGAAACTCCGCCTATTCCGATTATTGCCATAGCTCCGCCAAACATTGCAAGAAGAACATACTGAAGATGTCCCATATTCCCCATTATTGGCATAAGAATGTTTGCCAGAACATTTGCGGAGGTGGCATTTGAGCAAAGCTCTTCGTTTATTTTATCAAATTCTGCCTTTGTGGTTTTTTCGTGGCAGAAAACCTTAACTACTTTCTGACCATTTATATGTTCTTCAATAAACCCGTTAATTTCACCTAAAGAGTGCTGCTGTGCCATAAAGTAGCGGGAGCTTTTTCCCGTTACTTTTTTGCTTATAAAAAGAATTGCAGCAACCATCAGAAGAACAACAAAGGTAAGAGAGAGATTTGAAAAAAGCATCGCAAAGAAAACTGCAATTATGGTCACAACAGACGAAAAAGTCTGGGGAACACTTTGAGTTATCATCTGCCTTAGGGCATCGGTGTCGTTTGTGTAACGGCTCATTGTGTCTCCGTGGGAGTGAGAGTCAAAGTATCTGAGGGGCAGACCTTGCATTTTCGTGAACATATGGTCTCTTATGGTTTTCAGAACTCCCTGACCCACAACTATCATTATCCGGTTGTATATAAATGTGGATAATACTCCTGCGGTGTATATTCCTGCCATAGTGCCGATAGCCGAGAGAAGGGGCATAAAGTCCCGTGACCCTGAGACAAGCATTGGCGAGATATAGTCGTCAAGCAAGGTTTTTATAAACACCGAGCCGAGAACTCCCGCTACCGAACTTATGATAATAAATGCTACAACGGCAACAAAATGGAGTTTGTAATCGCCAAATATGTAGCCAAGCAAACGTTTAAGAGTTGCCTTGGTATTTTTTGGTTTTCTGAAGACGTGCATACTTCGGCCTCTGCCTCCGGGACCCATATTAACCGGTCTACTCATTGCTTTTCGCCTCCCTTTGCTGTGATGTGTAAATTTCCCGATAGATGTCGTTTGACTCGAGAAGCTCATTGTGATTGCCTATACCATTGATTTCGCCATTTTCAAGGACAATTATCCGGTCTGCATGTTCAACAGAAGATATGCGCTGGGCAATGATAAACTGAGTTGTTCCGGGGATATCCTGGGCAAATGCCTGACGAATGAGCCTGTCGGTTTTTGTGTCTACGGCGCTTGTGGAGTCATCAAGGATAAGAATTTTCGGTTTTTTAAGCAATGCCCGAGCAATGCAAAGGCGTTGTTTTTGTCCGCCTGAAACATTTTTTCCGCCTTGTTCGATATGGGTGTCATAGCCATCCGGAAAGCTCATTATAAAATCGTGAGCCTGGGCGGAGATACAAGCGGAAACAAGCTCTTCATCGGTTGCACTTTCGTTGCCCCAGCGGAGGTTTTCTTTTATTGTTCCTGAAAACAGCTGATTTTTTTGAAGCACAACAGCAACACTGCTTCGAAGAGCCTCAACGTTGTAGTCCCTGACGTCTGTGCCTCCCACAAAGACACTGCCTGTGGTGGTATCGTAAAGCCTTGGGATAAGTTGAACAAAAGTGGATTTTGCACTGCCAGTACCACCGATAATACCGATGGTTTCTCCGGCTTTTACCGAGAGATTTATGTTTTTCAGACAAAGTGAAGCGGGATTGTTATAGTAGCTGAACCCTGCATTTTTGAATTCGACTGAACCATCCTTGACAGTTTTGATATTGAGATATCCATCCGTTATGTCACTTTCTTCGTTCAAAACCTCTGTAATTCTCTCTGCTGATGCCTTGGAAATGGTCAGCATAACAAAAATCATTGAAAAGCTCATAAGACTCATAAGAATTTGCGAGGCATAAGTTATCATGCTAACAAGATTTCCCTGGGACATATTGCCCGACAGAATGAGTTTGGCGCCCAGCCATGCAATCAAAAGAGTTACGGCGTACATAGTACTCTGCATAAGAGGTGAATTGAAAGCCAAAAGGCGTTCTGCACGACAGAAGTTGTCGTAAATATCCTTTGATACAGACTTAAATTTATCTTTCTCGTAATCTTCACGAACAAAGGCTTTTACCACGCGGATGCCATGAAGATTTTCTGCAACTACACCATTGAGCTTGTCATATGTTTTGAAAACCTTTTCAAAAATGGGATGAGCGTGGGATGCAATAAAGATGAGACCAAATCCCAAAAACGGAATAACGGCAAGAAAAATAAGGGCAATCCGCCAATTTACAAAAAATGCCATAAACAGTGAGAAAAGCAACATTGAGGGACAACGCACGGCGATGCGGATAATCATCTGGTAAGCGTTCTGGATGTTTGTTACATCGGTAGTCAGTCTTGTAACAAGACTTGATGCTGAAAATCTGTCAATGTTTGTAAAGGAAAAATCCTGAACAGAGTGGAACATCTTTTTGCGCAGGTTTTTTGCAAACCCTGATGATGCTTGTGCGGCAAATTTTCCGGACATAGCGCCGCAAATCATTGAAAGTCCCACAAGAACGATAAGTATAAGTCCTGTAAGAAGGCAGCTTTTCAAATCATATTTCTCGATTCCTTCATCAATAATATAAGCCATCAGAAGTGGTATGATTACCTCGAGGATTACTTCGCCCGTAATAAATAACGGGGCAAGGATTGAGTCACGTTTGTATTCGCCTATGCAAGACGCAAGTTTTTTAAGCATAAAATCTGTCCTTTCGTGGTGCGTTTTTGGTTAGTCTTCCCGGCAAATATCGCCAAAGGGGCAATATATGCAGGGGTCAAATCCGGGGATTTTCGGGGGATTTGGTTCAATAATGCCTTCACATATATTGTTGGCAGTTTCACTTGCCCGTTTTTCGGCATCTTTGAACTTTTGGTCAAAAATTTCTTTTGCAAGTCTTGATTTTGTGTCGCAGTTCACATAATGTATCGCATTTTTGTCGTCGGCGTTTTTGTCAAGACCGTTAATGACTTTCGGATCATCAAGGAATATACCGTGATTTTTAATTTCCCCGTTCATAGCCGCATCCCATTGATCGTCTTGGGGGATTTGGTTGAATTTCAGAAGGGGGTCAGTCATTTGCATATACATAACCCCTGCAGTTTCTGCGTTTTCGGCATTTTTTGTCACTGCATTCGCATAAAGAAGCGGCTGAATGGTAATGCCGGCATCAATAAGCCTTGAATCAAAGCCTTTTTCAGAGGACTTGTAGTCGGTTATGCATAAATACTGTGTTCCGTCAATATTTGCAGAGTCAATCTTGTCAATAAAGCCCTCAAGAAAAACTTCATTGTTTTCACTTTCGATTTTGTAGGGAGGAAGTTCTTTGCTGCGCCCGAAGCTGACTTCAAAGCCTGAGGGGCGGAAGTCACTGTTTTCGTAAAATTTCACCAGCTTCCAGGCAGTTGATGCCGCAATGTTTTTGATGCGAAGCATCATATAGCTGTAAAAGTTTGATTGTCTCAGGGCTGAGCTGTCGTCTGAAGCCGATGCATTGTCCACGAGCCTTGAAATATCTTCGAAACAGGTGCTTCTTTCAATTTGAGAAAAATCGGAATCTTTATTGGCTTTGAAATAGTCGCAAAGAACGCTGTGAAGAAGTGTACCTGTGTCGGTGGCTTTTAATCCGCCGACAAGACGTTCTTTCGCAAAAAGTCCATATTGCATAAAAAAGGAAAAGGCACAGGAGTTATAGCGTTCAAGCTTTGATACGCTCAGAACCAAAGGCTCACCATAAAGCTTTTTTGCTGTTTGTTTAGAAATCTCATTTTTTATGTTTCGACGCCGGTGCATTGATTCAAGGTCTTTAAGCCGTTTGTTAAAAGATGCATCCCTTTCAAAATATTCATAAACCTTTTGCCACAAGGGATTAAGGCGGGATATATCCCAGTCTGCTTCGAAAAGTCTGGCAGACAGTTCAACAAAGGTGTGCTCTTTGCCCTCTATCTGGTCAATTTCGGGAACTTCGGTTGTTGTTTTAAGCAGAGGGAAGAGCTGCTTTGAAATTCGGTTTGTTATTTCTGATGAGCCAAGACTTTTGCCGTCACGGTCACTTATGGGAGAAAAAAGGAAAAGCTTTTCGGTGGCTGTGGTAAGCACCGAGTAAATTAAAAACAGATTTTCCTTTTGGCGATTAAAGGCGTCAGGAGCCAAAGTGAGCCCTATCTCACAAAGCCTGGTGCGGTCTGAGTCGGAAATTATGCCCTCAGCCGGGGCACTCCCCGGAAAGATTTTGTCAACTGCACCAAGGACCATAACTACTTTTGCCCCAGTGCTTCGGAAATGGTCTATTTCGCTTATAAGGACTTTGTCCCGGGTGGGGGGAACCATACCAACGGAAAGCTCACCGCAGGTAGCACTGAAAAGCTCAAAAAAGTCCGTAAAGGTAGCAGGGACATCCGGCATACATTGGGATATCTGGTTTATAACCGAAACAAAGCTGTTCCAGACACGATAAAGCTGCTCACTTCTTTCTATCTGACCGGACTCGCGGAAACGGTCAATTTTTTTGCTGACAGTCATATGTATATCCAAGGTGTTAAGCCAGTCACAGAAGTTCTGGCAGATGTCGCCTATGGTTTTTTTGCCGCTGAAAAGACCCATATACTTTTGTATTTTGTTTACGGTTTTCTCTTTGATAAGGTTTATGGTGTCCATATCAAAGGTATGACGGTCAGGATTGAAGTCCCACGGATTTGGACTGTTCCAAGCGGCGTGGCTTGGGTTTGCCGCAAGGATATAGTTCTCAAAAATATCCGCTTCATCCAAAGAAATTTCCCAGAAGCCGGAGCGGATTATTGTCATTATGCGCTCATAGGAAAAGCCGTAGGCTGAAATCTCAAGAACAGCAGTCAGCATACCGAGAAGTGGACTTTCGGTAAGCTGTATTTTTTTGTCAAGAAAGAATTTGATATTGTATTCTTCAAAAATCGAGGGAAGAATAAGTTCATAGTTTTTTATATCTCCAGTCAGAATAAGAAAGTCGTTAAATGAATAGCCCTCAGTTCTGCAAAGGCGACAGATTGTTTGGGCACATTGGTGAACTTCGTTGTAGAAGTTTCCCGGGCGGGAGATGAAAATGGATTCCGGCTCCTTTGAAAATGGAGCCGCCTTGTAAGAAAAATAGTTCTCCCTCAGGAACTTCAGGTCAGATGGGATTTCGTCATTCTTTTCAGCAAGAAATACCGGAGCTTGTTTTTTTATGCCCAAACTGTCTGCCATTGAGGAAAGCTTTTTGATTGTAGCTACCTGAGATGAAAAAACCATAGACTTTTCAGACAGTGTGTTTGTGCAAAGAACAATGCAAAGATCGCATATTTTCATAAGCTCTTCAAGTGCTTTGTATTCAATTGGAGTGAAACTTCTGAAAAAATTAACATAAACACTGCCCGACAAGAATTCGCACTCGGGGATTTTCGGCACTGCGACCGAAAGGCTGTCCTCGGCATTTGAGTATTCCTTTGAGACAAGCTCATCAAATTTTTTGTATATAACAGCAAGGTCCAAAAGCTTTAAACGGAGCATGGCATCATCAATTTTTTCAGCGGCAGATTTCAAGGATGAGGGAGAGATGCCGTAACGTTTGAACTCTGAAATGGCGGACACAATGACTTTTGCAAAGCCCGGTTTTGAGGCGCTGCCTGAAAAAACAGTCAGTTCTTTAGATGAAAGCTGAATTGCACGACAAGCCATCAAATGTTTCCCTGCTTTGTCAATATATCTGCTGCGGAGAGGACCGAGCTTTGAGAATATGAGATTTGAAAGGCGTGAGAAGGTGAGGATTTGTATTTTATTTTGGGCCGAAAAACCAAGACGGGACAAAAGCTCTTGTTCTGCGTACATGGAATACTGCTCGGGCACAAGGATATAGACAGACTTGCCCAAGGCTGCATCAGCCATGGCGCGTCTGTAAACTTCGTCTGTTTTGCCGCTTCCGGCGGCTCCACAAATAAATTCAAGCATTTTCCGGTCCTCCTCAGTTCAAATTTAAATAGGATAAAAGCTCCGAGAGGTCATCTAAAACATAGTCGGCACCTGCATCAAGGAGCAGGGGCTTTGAAAAAGATGTGCTAACGGTAAGGCAGGGAAGATTCGCACTCTTTGCGGCTAAAACCCCTGAAAGGGCATCCTCTACAACAATACAGTCTTGTGGCTTTGCGCCAAGCTCTTCAACCGTCTTTAAGTAAATTGAGGGGTTTGGCTTTTTTTCTGGGACATCACTGCCTGAAACTATCACATCAAAAAAGTTTTCGGGAATCTGGGCAGAGAAAAGAGTTTCAGAAAGCTTTTCTCTTTCCGAGCTGCTGGCAAGTGCAAGTTTAAGCTCTGTGCTCTTTAAAGCAGAAAGAACTTTATGCACAGATGGAAAAACAGTCAGGTCCGTTTTCACATATTTGTCAAAAAGCCGGTAAAATTCGGCTATTCCCAAAGGGGCAAGATTTTCCTTGCCGGATGCTTTGCATGGTCCGAGGATAAAATTTTTTTCGCCCGTGCCTATGTATTGGGTAAGGTCGGATTCCTTGGCGCTTATACCTATGCCTTTAAGGGCTTCAAGTGCAGCACGGACCGAAACGGGAAAGGAATTAACCAGAACACCGTCCATATCAAAAATTATACATTTTTTCAATGAAGATAGCTTTGTCATAATTTGAGTAACCTTGTTTTATAATAAGGATAATAGGGTAAAATCCTATACATTTCTAAATTTTAGTATACCACCGAAACGTGGTTTATGCAACAAAAAATTTAAAGTGAGGCAGAAAATGAAATTATATTATGACTCAAGAAACACAAGGTTTAAAACTCCATTTGGAGCGGTCTGCTGCGGGACAAAAATAAAGTTTTCTTTCAGGGTGGAAAACGATATGCCGCCTGAATTTGTGAGCCTTCGGGTTTGGGATGGGGAGGAAAGGGAAATTGAAATGAAAATAGTTGAGGGAGAGGTGGAAAGCTTTCTTTATTCTGCTGAGTATACAGCTCCACTTTGCCCTTGCCTGGTGTGGTACAGTTTTTATGTAAAGGACAAATGGAATGAATGGACCTGTGGGAACAACGAAAGAGGCCTTGGCGGAGAAGGAATAATGCAAAGCGGAAGAGATTGCAGGGCGTATCAGATTACTGTATATGAAAAAGACTTTAAAACTCCCGATTGGTTCAAGGGGAAGGTAATGTATCAGATTTTTCCTGACAGATTTTTTCGGGATGAGACAAAGCCCTTTGAAAAACGCGGTGAATACATTTTTCACGAGGATTGGTATGATGAGCTATCACAAAACATGCATCCCTTTGAGAATGGTCCTGCCTGTAATGATTTTTTTGGCGGAAATCTTTCGGGAATAGAAAAAAAGCTTGGGTATCTTGCTGACCTTGGAGTTGAGGTCATATACCTGAATCCGATTTTTGAGGCGTTTTCAAACCATCGTTATGATACGGGGGACTATAAAAAAATAGATAGCGGACTGGGGGATGAAGCGGATTTTGAAAGACTTTGTCGAAGCGCAAAGGAATTTGGGATACGAATTATTCTGGATGGTGTTTTCAGCCATACGGGGAGCGACAGCATTTATTTCAACAAATACAAAACCTATGGTGAGGGCGTCGGAGCGTGGCAAAATCGAGAATCGCCCTTCAGGGAGTGGTATTTTTTCAAAGAAAACGGGGACTATGAAAGCTGGTGGGGATGCCGCAATCTGCCAAATGTCGACGAGATGTGCCGGACATATATCGACCATATTTTGTGCGGAAAGGATGCTATAATTAAAAAGTGGTTGAGGCAGGGCGCATCAGGCTGGAGACTTGATGTGGCTGATGAGCTTCCCGATGAGTTTATAAAAATTCTCAGAAAAGAGGCAAAGCTTGAAAAATCCGATGCTGTAATTATTGGTGAGGTTTGGGAAGATGCGTCAAACAAGGAAAGCTACGGGAGAAAACGGGAGTATCTTTTAGGCAGTGAGCTTGACAGCGTCATGAATTATCCCTTTAAGGACGCTGCTTTGGGGTTTTTGCTTGGCGAAATCCCCGGAGAGGACTTTTCCGAGCGGTTGGAGAGCCTTTTTGAAAATTATCCCAAAGAAGTAATTTATTCAACAATGAATCTGCTTGGCACTCACGATACGGTGCGGGTTAAAACAGTTTTGGGCGGTGCAGAAAAAGCATTGTCAAAATCCGAAAAAGCTAAATTCACTTTGCCTGAGACCGCCGAAAGAATTGCATTGAAGAGATTGAAGATGGCGGCAATCCTTCAAATGACCTATGTTGGTTCGCCCTGTATATATTATGGGGACGAAATAGGAATGCAGGGATTTGAGGACCCTTTTAACCGTATGCCTTTTAACTGGAAGTGCGCTGACCTTGATTTGCTTGAAACATACAAAGCCTTGGGGAAGCTGAGAAAAAATTCAGATTGTTTGAGACTTGGTGAGATAAAGTTCGAATATGCAAAAGGCTCTTTGATTGCATACAGCCGGATAATTTCGGATGAAATTGATGTTTTTGGGGAAAAAGCAGAGAATGGATTTTTTCTGTGCGTGTTCAACAGTTCTTCAAATGCCCAAAGACTGGAGTTTGACTGGGCTGAGAAGTACCCTAAAAAATTAAAAGGGTATTTAAGTGAAACGAGCATAGAGTGTTTTGACGGTAAAATAAGAATAGACATTCCGCCTTTAAGCGGAGAAATTTATGTGGGAGGATAAGATGCACAAATTTGATATGTCAGAGGAACAGATATTTTTATTTAATGAGGGCAGAAATTATGAGAGCTATAAGCTGCTGGGCGCTCATATTATCGGGACCGGTTGCCGTTTTGGAGTCTGGGCTCCCAATGCTTTGTCGGTGAGCGTTGTTTGTGATAAGAATAATTGGAACAGAAATGAAAACCCTATGTCTCTCCAGGGGAAAACGGGGATTTGGTATGTATTTATTGAGGGGATTAGTGTTGGAGAACGGTATAAGTTTTGTATTGAGACCCAAAGAGGAGAGATTTTATACAAAACCGACCCTTTTGCCTTTGAGTGCGAGGTGCGCCCGAATACTGCGGCAGTTGTGGCTGATTTGGAATACTCATGGCGGGATGAAAAGTGGATGAGTAAGCGAAACAAAACTGCACCATTTGACAAGCCCTTAAATATATATGAGGTGCATTTGGGTTCGTGGAAGCGAAACGAAGACAAAGAGTTTTTGACTTATGATGAGTTGTCTCTCGAGCTTATCCCCTATGTTAAAGAAATGGGCTATACCCACATTGAACTGATGCCTGTGTGTGAGTATCCTTATGATGGCTCGTGGGGGTATCAGGTGGGCGGATACTATGCCGCAAACAGTCGGTTCGGGAAGCCTGCCAGTCTTAAAGCCTTTGTGGACAGCTGTCACAGGGCGGGACTTGGGGTAATTATGGACTGGGTTCCTGCTCATTTTCCCCGTGATGCCCATGGACTTGCAAGGTTTGACGGCTCGTGTCTTTTTGAGCATCCTGACAGCCGTCTGGGAGAGCACAAGGAGTGGGGAACATTAATTTTCAACTGGGAAAAAACCGAGATTTACTCTTTTTTGATTTCAAATGCTGTTTTTTGGCTTGGGGAGTATCACATGGACGGACTTCGTGTTGATGCGGTGTCGAGTATGCTTTATCTTGATTATAATCGCCGCGACGGTGAATGGCTCCCTAACAAATATGGCGGGAATGGAAACCTTTTTGCTATTGAGTTTTTAAAAAGGCTTAACAAAGAGGTTTTTATGCGGTTCCCCAATGTTTTGATGATTGCTGAGGAGTCTACTGCCTGGGAGGGGGTTACCAGACCTGTTCACCAGGGGGGATTAGGCTTTAATTTCAAGTGGAATATGGGCTGGATGAATGATATTTTAAGGTTTATGGCCATGGACCCGTATTTCAGGGGTGCAAATCATAATATGCTTACGTTTCCTATGATGTATGCTTATTCGGAGAATTATATTTTGCCACTTTCACACGATGAGGTGGTTCATGGCAAAGGTTCACTTCTTGGGAAAATGTATGGTGACTATGAGCAGAAATTCAAAAGTCTTAAGCTTCTTTATGCTTTTATGTATGCACATCCCGGAAAAAAGCTCAGCTTTATGGGGAATGAGTTTGGCCAGTTTTCGGAATGGAAGTTTGATGGGGAAATTGACCGTATGCTTACGGACTTTGACAGCCACAGGGGCGTTATGAATTTTGCGAAGGACTTAAACAGGTTCTATACCCAAAATCGTTCAATGTATGAAAATGACGACGATTGGAACGGGTTTAGATGGATTGATGAGAAGGATTGTGAGCGCAGCACTATTTCATTCATGCGGATAAGCAAAAGCCATCGGGATAAGACGATTGCTGTTTTAAACTTTGCGGCTCAGGATTACAAGGATTTTGAGACCAGGGTTCCGGGGCCGGGGGAATATGCCATTGTTTTAAACACAGATTGGGAGATTTATGGAGGAAAAACAAAGCCCCAGGAAAATATGGTTGCGGAAAAGATAAAAGGAAAAGACGGTGGATATAAGGTAAGGTTTGATTTGCCTGAACTTTCAGCTGTATATATCAAAAAAGTAAAAAATATGAACAAAAAACCAGACAAAAAAAGAACGGAGGAAATAAAATGAAGTCAAAGGAATGTGTGGCAATGATTCTTGCCGGCGGGCAGGGAAGCAGACTTGGTGCACTTACAAAGGATGTGGCAAAACCTGCTGTGCCATTTGGCGGCAAGTATAAAATAATAGACTTTCCGCTAAGCAATTGTGCCCATTCGGGGATTGACACTGTGGGAGTTCTGACTCAATATCAGCCCCTTGAACTCAATACTTATATAGGGAATGGTCAGCCCTGGGATTTGGACAGAAATGACGGCGGGGTGTATGTTCTTCCCCCTTATGTGTCGGCTGAAAAAGGAGAGTGGTACAAGGGTACAGCAAACGCTATATATCAAAACATTGGATTTTTGAGTCGTTTTGACCCGAAGTATGTAGCGGTGCTTTCTGGCGACCATATCTATAAAATGGATTATTCAAAAATGCTTAAAGCACACAAACGGGCAAAGGCGGATGCGACCATTGCGGTAATCGAGGTGCCTTTTGAGGAGGCGTCAAGATTTGGAATTATGAATACAGATGACGAAATGAACATTGTTGAGTTTGAGGAAAAGCCAAAGAAACCAAAGAACAATCTTGCGTCTATGGGGGTTTATATCTTTGACTGGGGGAAGCTCAAAAAGTATCTCATAGCAGATGAAAACGACCCCAAATCTGACCATGATTTCGGGAAAAATGTTATACCTCGTATGTTGGCTGACGGAAACAAAATGTTTGCATATAAGTTTGATGGCTATTGGATGGATGTCGGAACGGTGAAAAGCCTTTGGGAGGCAAATATGAATTTGCTTACTGATAATCCCGGGTATTTGCTTGATGATGAAGAGTGGAAGATTTTCAGTCGGAATCCTGCTATGCCACCTCATTATATTGCGCCTGAGGGAAAGGTGAAAAATTGTTATATGACAGCGGGTTGTGAGATATGGGGAACGGTTGAAAATTCAATTATCTTTGAGGGGGTTGTTGTCGAGGAGGGAGCAGTTGTAAAAGATTCGGTTCTTTTCTCAATGTCCCATATCAAGGCTTCAGCTAAGGTTGAAAAAGCAATAATAGGAACAAACGCCGTCATAAGTGAAGGGACTGAAATCGGTTCACGGAAAGTCGACGGAATCAGGGATTTTTGCAACGAGAAAATTTGTACTGACGGAATATCTCTTGTTGCTCCCAATGTTGTTGTCGGGTCAGAAATGGTTATCTCGGAAGGCTCAATGGTGACAAGAAACATAAAGCAAAAGCGGAAAGAAGTCTCAGCAAAAAATACGGCGACTGCATAAGGAAGGGGAAAATAAAATGGAAAACAAAGATATAATGGGTTTGATTTTTTCTAATAGTCCTGAGGTGAATCTGGGTGAACTTATGAAAGTCCGCTCTCTTGCGGCTGTGCCTGTGGGTGGTCGGTACAGGATTATAGATTTTGTTTTATCAAATATGGTAAATTCGGGGATAGTGAATGTGGGTATAACCACGGCGCTCAAAAATCGCTCACTGAGAGACCATCTGGGCAGCGGAAAGGCGTGGGATATGTCTCGAAAGGAGAATGGCTTGTTCATTTTGCCATTTCCTGAAAATTCCGACACAATGATTTGGGGAAAAGACGGATTGGACTCAATAAATGGTGCAATGAGTTATCTCACAAGAAGCCGCCAGGATTATGTGCTTATCTGTGATTGCAATACGGTGTGCCATATTGATTATGAAAAGATGATGGAGGCACATTTTGAAAAGGATGCAGATATTACCCTGGTTTTCAGTGAGGTAAGTGAGCTTAGCCCAAAGGAACTGAAAAAACAAATTTTGCTTGATGCAGATGAAGAGGGCCGGGTAAGAGATATACAGATTTATCCCAAACGACAAAAAACAAACCTTTCGTATATGAATATGATGCTTCTTAAAAAGGAATTGCTGATTGAGTTGGTCAGTGATGCCATCTCTCACGATAGACACAGTATTTCAAAGGACATTCTTCTTCCAAATGTGGAGAGACTGGGCATTTATGGATATAAATTTGAAGGATACAACAAAAGAATAGACAGCATAAAATCTTTTTTTGAATTCAATCTGGATTTGCTGGAAAAGGAGATTCGTGATGAGCTTTTTGGAAATGAGAAAATCGGTTCGGTCTATACAAAGGTAAAAGACAGTGTCCCTACAAAGTACGGAAAAGATGCCGAAGTAAAGAATTCTTTTGTGGCAGATGGCTGCAATATTGAGGGCAGGGTTGAAAACTGCGTTATATTTCGTGGAGTGAAAATAGGAAAAAATTCGGTGGTTAAGGACTCGGTTATCATGCAAAATTCAGGGATAATGGATGGCTGTCGGGTTGAAAATGCTATTTTTGATAAAGAGGTTATTCTCTGCAGCGGAAAAAGACTTATTGGACAAAAAACCTATCCGCTGGTAATTGGAAAACGAACGATTGTATAGTGAGGTGGGGACATAATGAAAAAGATATTAATGGTTGCCTCTGAGGCGGTCCCTTTTGCAAAATCCGGTGGACTGGGTGATGTGCTTGGGGCGCTGCCTCAGGCTATGAAAAAGCTTGGGAATGACGTGAGAGTGGTTCTGCCAAAGTATTCGTCAATACCATGGGAATATGTATCGGAAATGGAGTTTTTGTTTTATATATATGTCCCCGTGGGATGGAGAAACAAATACTGCGGTGTGTTCAGGCTGGTGCGGGACGGTGTAATATATTATTTTTTGGATAACGAATACTATTTTAAAAGAGACGGGCTTTATGGAGAAGACGACCTTGAGCGTTTTGCTTTTTTTGACAAGGCAGCTTTGGAAATTCTTATAAAACTTGAATTTCGTCCTGATATAATACACTGCAACGATTGGCATACGGGAATGATTCCTGTAATATTAAAGGCATATTTCGGGCAGAATGAGTTTTACAGGGGAATAAAAACCTTGTTTACCATTCACAATCTTAAATACCAGGGCATATATTCCATAGAGGCGGCAAAGGATTTGTTTTCCCTTGGGGACGAGTTTTTCACCGATGATAAACTGGAGTTTCATGGAAATTGCAACTTTTTGAAGGCGGGAATAGTATATTCCGATTTGGTGTCAACCGTGAGCCCGACCTATGCCGAGGAGATAAAAGGTCCTATGGGCGGAGAAGGTCTTGATGGACTTTTGTTTGCAAGAGGGAACTCATTGTATGGCATTCTTAACGGGATAGATTATAATGAATTCAGTCCGAAAACGGATGGCCTTATTGAGGCTAATTACGGATGGGAGGACTTTTCCCAAGGAAAGCGTGAAAACAAAATTTCTCTTCAAAAACGATTGGGATTATTCGTTGATGGCGAAAAAGCAATGATTGGCATAGTATCAAGGCTTGTGGAGCAAAAGGGGTTCAGGCTTATTCGTGAGGCCCTGGACGAGATAATGAGTCTTGATGTTCAGCTTGTTGTTTTGGGGACGGGTGAAGCTCAGTACGAGAATATGTTTAAAGAGTATGCCTGGCGCTATCCTGAAAAGCTGTCGGCAAATATAATGTTCAGCGATGAACTTGCGCACAAGATTTATGCGTCTTCGGATATTTTTCTGATGCCGTCGCTCTTTGAACCCTGCGGACTGAGTCAGTTGATTGCTATGTCTTATGGCACTGTTCCCCTTGTCCGCGAAACGGGAGGACTCAGGGATACGGTCAAGCCCTTTAATGAATTTACGGGGGAGGGAAACGGGTTCAGTTTTTCGCCGCCATACGCCCATGATATGGTCTACACCCTGAGACGGGCGCTTAATTTTTTTGGAGACAGGAAAGTCTGGCAGGGGATTGTTGAAAATGGTATGGCAGAAGATTTTTCCTGGGAAGAGGCTGCAAGAAAGTACGAAACGGTATATAGTCGATTGCTTGAATAATATTTTAAATATCGGAGGGGTTAGATGGAGGACAAGAAAAGGGATTTGGATTTTGATGCAAAAAAAGAAGAAATTAAAAGTTCAATAAAGGGAAAGCTAAGGCGTTATTTTGCAAAAACAGTAGAGACAGCCACTGATGAACAGCTTTATAAGGCCTGTGCATTTACAGTCAGAGATGAGCTTATGGAAAAGTGGGCAAATGCTCGTGAAATTCTTGAAACAAGCCACAAAAAGGAACTGTATTATCTTTCTTTTGAATTTCTGATGGGTCGTGCTCTTGGAAATAACATAATGAATATTATGCAGACAAAGGTCTATGAAGAGGCTCTTAAAGAGCTCGGGGCAGACCTTTTGAAGGTAGAAGAGACAGAAAGCGATGCAGGGCTTGGGAATGGTGGTCTTGGACGACTTGCCGCGTGTTTTCTGGATTCACTTTCAACCCTTGGGCTTCCGGCGTTTGGCTGTGGAATAAGATATGAATACGGACTTTTCAAACAGAAAATTGTTGACGGATACCAGATTGAAATGCCTGACCCCTGGCTTGAAAGCGGAAATGTATGGGAAATCGAACGCCCCGAGGACAAGGTGGAAGTAAAGTTCGGTGGCAAAATTGCAGAATATTTTGAAGACGGGCGGATGAAGTTTCGCCTTGAAGGCTTTAATACTGTTATTGCAGTTCCATACGATATGCCTATTTCGGGATATGATTCGGAGCTTGTGAATACGCTGAGACTTTGGCGTGCCAAGTCTCCGCAAATAATAAATATGAATGAATTTAACCGGGGAGACTACACCATGGCAGTGAGGGATAAGGAACTTGCGGAGGTAGTTTCACAGGTGCTTTATCCTGAGGATAATCACTATGAGGGAAAACAACTCAGACTAAAACAGCAGTACTTTTTTGTTTCTGCCACTATTCAATGGATAATTGCAAAGCAAAAACGCCGTGGGCACAGTCTTTCTGAAATTCCGAAGTTTGTCGGAATTCACATAAATGATACGCATCCTACTCTTGCAATTCCTGAGTTTATGAGGATTATGATGGACGAGGAGGGCTTCGGCTGGGACGACGCCTGGGAAATGGTTGGGAAGATTTTTGCCTACACGAATCATACGATAATGAGCGAGGCTCTTGAAAAGTGGCCACTTTCCATGGTGGAAAGTCTGCTTCCCAGAATAGCTATGATTATCAAAGAAATTGACCGTCGCCATCGGATTGCTCTGGGAGACAGATTTGGAAACGATATGGCAAAAATTGATTATATGTCGGTTATCTCAAAGGGAAATGTGAATATGGCAAATCTTTGCCTTGCGGCTTGTCACAGTGTAAATGGCGTTGCTGCCCTTCATACGGATATTTTGAAAAATGAAACCTTTCATGATTATTTTATCATGTCACCCGAAAAATTCAAAAATGTAACAAACGGAGTGACTCCGAGACGATGGTTGCTTAAGGCAAATCCACGCCTTGCGGAGCTTATCACCGAGACAATAGGTGATGGCTGGATAAAGGACGCCTGTGAGCTTGAGGGGATTCAGAAATATGCGGAGGATAAAAAATTTTGTGGCAGGTTTGGTGAAATAAAGCTTGAGAACAAGAAGGTTTTAGCAGAATATATACAGTCCGCAAATGGGATAACGGTTGACCCGGAGTCAATGTTTGATGTGCAGATAAAAAGACTTCACGAATATAAAAGACAGCTTTTAAAAGTGATGCACATTATCTATCGTTATAAGATGATATGTGAAAATCCCAAACAGGCGAGTTTTATGCCCGAAACCTTTATTTTCGGTGCAAAAGCGGCTCCGGGGTATCATGCGGCGAAGCTTATAATAAAGCTAATCAACAGTGTGGCTGAGGTTGTTAACTCGGACCCGAGAACGAAGGATATTTTAAAAGTGGTGTTTATTGAAAATTACAGTGTTTCAATTGCTGAAAAGATTGTAGCAGCGGCAAATTTGAGCGAACAGATTTCAACTGCAAGTAAAGAAGCATCGGGAACGGGAAATATGAAGCTTATGCTAAACGGCGCCATAACAATAGGGACCCTTGACGGTGCAAACGTGGAGATTGCAGAGCGTGTAGGAAATGATAACATTTATATTTTTGGTCTTAATGCGAAGGAAGTTTTGAACCTATACCATTCGGGACATTCTCAAAGCAGTGATATTTATTCACGGAATATGGTTATAAAGGCCATTGTTGACAGCCTTATTGACGGTACTTTTTCGAAAAACAACCAGGACCTTTTCCGGGATATTTATTATGATTTAATTTTCGGCAAAAATGGGTTTGCTGACCCATATTTGCACCTTCGGGATTTTGAGAGCTATCTGGATGCGGCGCACAGAGCAGCAAAAGACTATGCTCAGCCGGACATTTGGAACAAGAAAGCCATAATTAATGTTTCAAAAGCAGGGTACTTTTCCAGTGACCGCTCAATAGTGGATTATAACAGACAAATATGGAATTTGGAGAAATTATGAAAAAAGAGCTGTTTAAAAAGCTTTGCTTTTTAAACAGCTCCTTGCTTTAGCATTTTAAGCGAGTAATGAAATCATAACAGGAATGGTAGCCAAAGAAAGAATTGTTGAAACAAGAGCAAGACCTGTGCCTGTGCGACAGTCTTTTCCAACTAATTTGGGGAATATAATGGGATTAAGTCCACTAGGCATTCCTATTACTAGAAATGAAACAAGCGCCATTTTTTGTCCCATAATAAAATATATAGGAACAGAAAAAGCTAAGGGTATTAAAATGAGTCTTATAACGGACATAAGATAAATCCGCCAATCTTTAAGGAATGAAAAGGTTTTTTGCTCCCCGATAGAAATTCCGAGAAGCAGCATTGCAATAGGTCCGATACAATTTCCTGAGTTAGTAAGGAAAGTATTCAAAACCGTTGGAACGGGAATACTGAAAAGACCCCAGATTGAACCTAAGAATGTTGCTATAAAAATCGGGTTTATGAAACTTTTTATTGAGAATTTTCCACCGAAGGTAAGAAGGTTGTATCCCTTTGTGTATGTGTAAATTATGGAAGGGAATATAAAGAAAATAATGTTTAAAAGCATAGTGCTTTCAAACAGAGCCTCTGCGAGAACATAGCCCATATAACTTGCATTGCAAATCACAAAGGAATATTCATAAACATTTTTCTCGTATGGGTCTTCGGAAAAATATCGTGTCAGCAGTTTAGCCAGAATAATCTGCCCTGCAAGAACTGCACAACCTATAAGGACAATTACATAGTTTTCAGTTAAATATGTAACAGTAAAGTCGTTTGCGAATGACTGAAACTGCTTTGCAGGCAAAAATATGTAAGCTGCCAAAACCGAAAGGATTTTGGCGTGACGCGGGTCTACGATATTTGTTTTTACAAGGACATATCCGATAACAGAAAAAATGAATAAAATAGCTACTTGACCGAAAATTATTGACATTCCCATTATAAAGCACCTCTTTGAAAAAATTAGTAGTTTTTTGTATTTTTGATGTGTTTAAAGGCTCTATCTTCTCCGACTTCTGCAAGCATAGTAAGCCATGATTCAAGGAGGTCGGAGGTTTCGCTGTGAATAATGCGGTGAGCTTTGCCGCGGATAAAGTACTCAAGGGGATGTTGGTCGGTATAGTTATCTCCCTGATAGATTTTACTTGCGGCTACCCGGTCACAAAACATTTCTTTGACAAAAACAATTGGCATTTTTACAGGCATAACCTGTTTTTTTGCCGGGTTGTAGTCTGTCCAGTATTCGAAATGATGGCGATTTCTCCCTTTATGGTGAAGCCATGCGGAAGAATATCCGAAAGCTTCTCGTTCAGCCTCGTTGGGGCTTCGGGAACCTTTGAAAAATTTTACTCCCGGGAAAAATTCAACAGGTGAGTATTTCGAAAGGTCATGAAGGAGACCGCGCCACAAAATTCCGGTCTTTTTGCAGTGGCAGATAACCTTGTTGCGATGTTTTGTGATTGTGGTTAAATGTCCCCAAAAATTTGACATATAAGTAAAAACCCCCTCCCTGAAAAATTTCACAGAGCATATTGTATCACAGCAAACAAAAAAAAGCAAGAGAAAAAGCACCGATTTCTAATCGGTGCTTTGAATTTTTTTAAGATTTAAAATTAGCAACCACAGCCGCATCCGGAGTTGTTGCCGTTGTCGCAGCAACAGCTTACTAAGAGAATCAATATGATTATCCAAAGGCAACTGTTGTTACCGAAACCGCCAAAACACATAAAGCACACCTCCTTTCAAGATAAAATTCTGGTGAACAATTTAGTCACAACAGCAATCATTGTTGCGGGGCATAACAGGAGTGCAATTTGAATTGCCTCCGCCGCAACAGCACGAAAGAATAAGGAGAAGGAT
>JAZNSG010000002.1:0-2156 GCA_045591035.1 Clostridia bacterium
TATTGATTTCCCATTGTTCTTTGGGGAGCTGCTTCCTTTGGTTAAGAAAGTCGGCACAAAGAAACAAATGTGTGCTTTAAACAGAAACGGCGAGGAAGTTATCCCTCCTGAGTATTCAAAAATTCTGAGTAGGTTCATCTATACCTCATTATCGATACCATACCAAGCCTCAAATATATATACAGTAAAGAAATAAAAGGGAGAAGAAAAGGCGTAGATATAAACTTATAATTTAAACTCTTAATATGATTAAGACATATACGGAATATGGCTGTTTTTTCAAAAAGACCCATCCTAAACCTTTTTTGCGTTTCGTAAACCATCCACAATCAGCACATTGTAATTTTTGACAACTCGTATGTGTCCTCAAAGACGTACCCTTCTCAAAGGCTATTGCCAAAGGCTGCATTTCTGAAATTGAGGGGATGCTGCCTTTTTCTGTTTATGTGCTGATATTTAATGAATTGCGGAGTCCTTAATTATTAAAAAGAATGTATATTAAAAGGCTCAAAACGCCCTGATTTTGCCCTTTCTTGCTCCCCGGGGACTCTAAAGGACTGGGGGTGCGGCATACAATAACCCCCTATTTTGATGCAAAGGCCTAATGATGAGTGGATTGGATAAAAGTATATGGTTTACCCCTCTCAAATAAATTTGGTGTTGATAATGAATGCGTTATGAATCTGACCCATAAAAATACTATACTTTTGCCCCTTTTCCAGCCCGAAAATCGACAAGCTTTTTAACGATTCGAGCCTCTCCTCAACCCGGCAGACCAAGGGCTCTACTTCGAGTAAATCCTCCCCTTGCTGCTCGTTTTTTGTGCCACCGGCAACAAAATGCAGGAAACGCGCAACAAAATGCCATCCTTGCTTGAACAGAGTGGCGGGGATTGATATAATACCCCGTAACAAATACACGCTTAGTTATGAACATCTTCCCCAAAATTCTGACCACCGTAGCCCTGTGCCTTGCGGTAGGGGTTTATACCGCTTATCACGCCACCGGGGATTGTACCGGTACGAAAGTTTCACCGGTAGAGAATGCAGAGCATGGATATGCAAGAGACTTGGAGATGTTTATACGCGACTACGTCAATGACGTCTTGCTGATTAGGAATGAGCGATATGCCGTCGGAGACTACGCTAAATCTCACAGAGAAACAGAGGCGGAGAAAATCTTTGATGACCGGGTGAAAAATTATATTGCCGGTATCAAGCAGTTGTCTTCGCTGGAAACTCTTTGCCATGATTTGTGGCGGTCCGATGTTCCCGAAGACATGCCAACGGGCCTTTGGACGGACGCAGAAGAGAGCATGAAATGGTATTTGTGTGAGCGCATAGCTCAATTCGGAACACAGGAAGCCTACGAAGCCTTATCTCGTCTGCGTAATGCTTATTCTGATGGTGCGTGGTGTGGCTTCTTCCGTTCATTGGAATGGAAATATTTGAGACAGTACTCAAAAGATCCCGTCGTTTTGAAAAGCAAGTCGGGTAAGTTTCATTAACCTTGTCGCGAAAAGTCTCCCAAACGACCTAATAAATAATGACCATACCCTCCATCCCGCGAATCCTGACCACCACAGCCCTGTGCCTTGCGGCGGGGAAATAACGCATAAAAAGCCATCTTGCAGCCTAGGATTCCTCCTAGGCTGTTCGCTTGTCAGCATCGTCTTCCGTCAATCACTTGCAACCTGTCTTGGCGTATCAACGAGAAGACGGAGGTCTTTTTGTCTTCTTTGCCGGTCATTCCGCTAGTGGTCGTCACCGGAGGGCCGCATGTGCAGCACCTCCATCCGGTGCTCGATGGTCTGCAAGCGGACGTCCATCTCGGACAGTACGAGGATGGTCTTCTCCTGCGCTTTTGCTTGCGTGGAATATGACGATATAACTGCTGTGGTTTGCTTGTCTTGTATCATCCAAATGTTACAATATCTACCATGTCAGAGAAAGGAGGCGTAACCGTATGACCATAGATGAAATAAAGAAGTTGATAGCTAAGGATGAAACACGCACGCTGGAGTTGAAGAAGACTACCGGCGAGCTTCAACGTGGCATGGAGACGGCTTGCGCGTTCCTGAACTCGGAAGTCTGATATATAGGGGTGCTTATCAAAGATTTTATTTAAACTAATTTGTTCTATTTGCGGTTATGAAT
>JAZNSG010000003.1:0-107325 GCA_045591035.1 Clostridia bacterium
TGTCCGTTTTTACTGGTTCTGTTCATTATGCGTATAGGGGGTTTTTGGTTTTTAAAGTAGATTAATTTGCTCTCCGATATTTCGCATTTCAATGTCGGTTGCTGAGATTACATCTGCACATTTTTTCAAACGCTCGGAGATTTCTTCTGCGTTGGGTATATCGTTTTTGTAACGCACCCGATGTTCAAGACTTGCCCAAAAGTCCATGGCGATGGTGCGTATTTGGATTTCCACACGAACGTGCTGTTTCCGGTCAGAAAAGAAAACAGGAATTTCAATAATCATGTGATAGCTTCGGTAGCCGTTTTCTTTCGGGTTTTTTATATAGTCTTTGACTTTGATTAATTTGATATCGTCTTGTCTTGTAAGCATGTTGGATATAGTGTAAATGTCATCTATGAATGAGCATATCACCCGAACACCTGCAACGTCGTTCAGGTGTTGAGATACGGACTCTATGGAAATAGGATGCCCGGACCGTGCAAGTTTTTCGGCTATGCTTTTAGGCTTTTTTATTCTGTATTTTATTGATTCAATCGGGTTTCGGTTGTTTCGGACCGACATTTCCTGATTAAGCACTTCAAGTTTTGTTGTTACCTCTTGAATGGCACATTGGTATACCATCATCAGCTCTTCAAATTGCTGGGCTATTTCTGCAAAAATATGAGTTGAATCCTCAGGAATGGGGATTTGAGAGAGGATGGCTTTGTTCAGACCTTTTTCCATTATAAAAATTTAATCCTTTCGCTATATATGAATTATTTAACTGTGGGGTAATGGTCAGCGGATCTGGCCATTGCCACGTATATTATATTTTGTTGTTGTCAACGCTTTCAAACCCATAGGTCCACGTGCGTGGAGTTTTTGGGTGCTGATGCCGATTTCTGCACCAAAGCCGAACTCAAATCCGTCGGTAAATCGGGTTGACGCGTTTACATAGACTGCTGCGGCGTCTATGCTTTTCAAAAAGCATTCCGCGGTATCCATATTTTCAGTGATAATTGCTTCTGAATGTGAACTTCCGTAGGTGTTTATGTGTTGAATTGCTTCGGCTAAGTCATTGACAACCTTTACACCGATTTTTAAATCAAGGTATTCTGTGCCCCAATCAGAATCGAGAGCAGGGGTAGCTGACGGATAGATTTCGCACACCTTTTCATCGCCAATAATTTCCACATCCTTTTCTTTCAATGCAGGTAAAATAAGGGGTAAAAACGCTTCGGCTATGTTTTTGTGAACAAGAAGCTTTTCCTCGGCGTTGCATACAGAAGGACGTGAGGTTTTCGCGTTTATGATTATGTTTTTTGCCATTTCAAAGTCTGCGGTTTCATCCACATAAATATGGCAGTTTCCTGTGCCTGTTTCGATGGCGGGGACTGTGGCGTTTTCGATTACGGTGCGAATGAGCCCCGCTCCGCCTCGGGGAATGATAACGTCAAGATAGTCATTAAGCTTCATAAGAGCCACCGCACTTTCGCGGCTTGTATCCTCAACAAGAGAGATACTGTCTTCGGGGATACCTGAAGCTTTAACAGCATTGCGAAGGACTTTGGTTATTGCCATGCTTGACCTGTGAGCTTCCTTTCCGCATCGCAAAATACAAGCATTCCCTGATTTAAGGCACAAAGCCGCAGCGTCTGCGGTCACATTGGGTCTTGCCTCGTATATAATCCCAACAACACCCAAGGGGACACGAATTTCCTGAATATTTAATCCGTTGGGACGATTATATTGGTTGACTATCTCTCCCAGTGGGTCGGGGAGAGCGGCAATCTGGCGGATGCCATCTGCCATAGCTTTGATTCTGTTTTCGTCAAGTCGAAGACGGTCAATGAGTCCGCTTGAAATTCCGTTTGAAATAGCGGACGATATGTCTTTTTCGTTTTCCTCGAGGATATATTTGGTTTCAGAAAGAAGGGCCTCGGCACAAGCAATCAGGGCTTCTTCTTTTTTGTTTGATGGTATAGTTGCTAATTTTAAGGCTGCGGATTTTGCAGCTTTTCCTTTAATATCAAGTTCTTGCATTTCAATATCACCTCATTACATTAAATTGTACCACATAAGGGGTAAAAAATCAAGAAGCAGAAAGTACATTAAAAAATAAAGAGCTGCATTTCGCAGCTCTTTGTGGATTATTTTTTGTCGCGGATTTCTTTTAATTCTTCGATACTGAATTGTCTTGGAACATAGCTTTCCAGAAAATCGAGAAGAGATTTTGGCTCTTTAAAGAAGGAATAGAGGGTTGTTGCCTCGGGACGCATAAAGTTTTTATCTACAATATCGCAAAGGAAAGTTTCAATTGGGTCATAAAAACCGTTGGTGTTGAGAATTGCAATTGCTTTGCTGTGTCTTGCTAACTGTTTCGAAGTGAGAATTTCAAAAAATTCTTCAAAGGTACCTATTCCTCCGGGTGTCATAATAAATGCGTCGGAGCGTTCTTCCATGATTTGCTTTCGCTGACGCATGGTATCAGTAAAAATCATCTCTGAACATTTGTCAAAAAGGACTCCGTCAACATTGAAAAAAGAGGGGACAACTCCGACAATCTCTCCGCCAAAACGTGAAACTCCCCGGGCTACGGCTCCCATCAGCCCGTTGGCTCCGCCCCCAAATACCAGAGAGTGTCCGCGTTTAGCCATTTCTTCGCCCAAAGCCTCGCCCATTTCTATATAAATTTTATCGATTGTGTTGCTTGATGCACCATATACGCAAATATTCATTTATAACCTCCAAATCATCATCAAAAAGGGATATACATAAAGTATATTCAATGTTTTCATCAGTATAGCACAAAACTTTTGAAAAATCTATAGAATTGTTGACGAAATTTTGGAAATAGGATATAATTACTTGAGAAATTTTTAAAGAATACTCGTTGTGGTATATTATGTGATTGTTATTGGATGCAATATGTCGTATTTGGGGTATTGCAGGAAGAATCGGAGGTAAGTAAAGTGGCGAGGGAAAATATTTATAAAAGTGTAGGGGTTTCGGATGAGCTCTTTTGTTTTGGAGAGAAAATACTTCGGGGTCTTGAGGACCGGTTTAAGGAAATAGATGAGGTTGCGGAGTTTAACCAGATAAAGGTTATAAGAGCAATGCAGAAAAACAATGTAAGCTCCCCTTGCTTTAATGAATCTACGGGTTATGGCTATGATGATATGGGGAGAGATACCTTGGAGCGTGTTTATGCGGATTGCTTTGGTACGGAGGACGCCCTTGTGAGACCACAGATAACTTGCGGAACCCATGCTTTGGCTTTGGCACTCAGTGCAAATCTCAGACCCGGAGATGAGCTTTTGTCACCTGTCGGGAAACCCTATGATACATTGGAGGGCGTTATCGGTATTCGTCCGCAAAAGGGTTCTTTGGCAGAGTATGGAGTTTTATACCGCCAGGTGGATTTGCTTTCTGATGACAGCTTTGATTTTGATGGGATACGAAAGGCAATAAATGAAAAGACAAGGCTTGTCACCATTCAGCGTTCAAAGGGCTATCAGACTCGGGAGACCTTTTCTGTTGAAAAGATTGCGGGGCTTATAAAATTTATAAAAGAAATTAAGCCGGATGTAATTTGTATGGTAGATAACTGCTATGGTGAGTTTGTTGAGAAAGAAGAGCCTTCGAATTATGGTGCAGACATGATTGTGGGTTCTCTCATAAAAAATCTTGGCGGAGGATTGGCTCCGTCGGGGGGATATATCTGTGGCACACGTGAGTGCATTGAAAATTGCGGTTTCCGGCTTACTGCTCCTGGACTTGGGAAAGAGGTCGGCACGAATATGGGGCTTATGAGACAGTTCTATCAGGGCTTGTTTTTGGCTCCCACGGTTGTCGCCGGGGCACTTAAGGGCGCTATATTTGCGGCAAATATATATGAACGCCTTGGGTTTAAGGTGGTGCCAAATGGAAGTGAATCAAGACACGATATAATTCAGGCTGTTGAGCTTGGAAGCCCTGAACGGGTGATTGCTTTTTGCAAAGGAATACAGTCGGCGGCGCCTGTTGACAGCTTTGTAACACCAATCCCGGGAGATATGCCGGGATATGACTCCCAGGTGATTATGGCAGCGGGGGCATTTGTTCAAGGCTCGTCAATTGAACTCAGTGCAGACGCACCTCTCAGGGAGCCCTATGCGGTATATTTTCAAGGCGGAATAACCTGGTATCATGCAAAGCTGGGGATACTTCGGTCGGTTCAGGCTATGCTTGATGAGGACCTTTTAGATATCGATATGTTTAAATAATCGGGGCAACCCGATTATTTTTTTGCTGAAAATGAGGTGAATACGCTATCTTGTGTCGTTTCAAAATGGGTTTTGAGCTTTTCAATCATTTTTTCGTCTACGAAAAAGTTTGTAATTTTAATTAAAATATGGTAAAATATGGAAAAAGATAAAAATTACAAAAGAAAGGTGATGTGTTATGTTTTTTGAGGACAAGGAATCAAAGGTTTTGTATTTACCCATAGAATCAATAAGACCAAATCCATATCAGCCAAGGCGTGAGATGGACAAGGAGGCGCTTGGGGATTTGTGTGCTTCCATAAAGCAGTATGGACTTATGCAGCCTGTTGTTGTGAGGCAGATAAATAACTGTGACTATGAATTGATTGCAGGGGAAAGGCGACTTCGGGCGTGTAAACTTGCCGGAATGAGAGAAATACCTGCAATAGCTGTGAGAGCTGGGGGAACAGATAGTGCAGTTATGGCGCTTATAGAAAATATTCAGCGGGAAAACCTTGGATACATAGAGGAAGCGGAGGCATATGCGAGTCTGCTTTCTGAACATGGTATGACACAGGAGGAGTTGGCTGCGAGAGTTGGGAAGAGCCAATCAGCTATTGCGAATAAGGTCAGGATACTCAAGCTGTCACCTGAGATAAGGAAAAGCCTTAAAGAAAACGGATTAAGTGAGCGTCATGCACGGGCACTTTTGCAACTTCCTGACGAAAAAATGAAGGGAAGGGCATTAGACTCAATTGTGGGGAAAGGATTGAATGTTGCAAAAGCTGAGGAATACATAAAGGATATGCTTGAGAAAGCCAAAAACAGCGAGGAAAAATCCGTGGTTAAAAATATCCGTATGTTCAATGATGTCAGGATATTTTCAAACACCATAAGACAAGCGGTTGATATGATGAAAAGGTCCGGAGTTGACGCTGTGACACACAAGACGGAAAATGAGGATTTTATCGAATACACAATTAAAATTTCCAAGAATATGAAAAGAGCTGTATAAAATTTGGAATCAGGTCAATACTTTCCAATGTGGAGGTGTTGACTATGAAAAAGAAAAAGGCAGTACCCGCAAAAGGAAAGGCGGGAAAAGAAGGAATATTGAAACAGGCAGTTATGAGCAGAGGGTTTTACATAACCCTGCTTGTTTTGGCTGCGGTGGTTGGTGCTTCGTTTTATGTAAATAAGGTTCAGAATGATTTTTTGGCAGGAAGTTCAAGTTTCGACGAAAACGCATGGCAGGAGGCAATTGAAGAAAGTAATCTGAGTATTTCAAACGAAGAAAATCAAGGCGAATTTGCGTTGGATAATGAGGAAGAAGCTGTATGGAGAGCACAGGATGAAGAATCGGTAATTGCCCGGCAGTCCTCATTTGATGAAGAAACCGTAACGGTATCGGCAGAGATAGTTGTTGAGGATAAATTCGTTATTATGCAAATGCCTTGCCAGGGCGAGGTTATAGCGGATTGTTCGTTGGATGAACTTGTGTATTGCTCGACGATGGAGGATTGGAGAACGCATAACGGCGTAGATATTGCGGCATCCATAGGAGAACCGGTTGTCACGGCTGCTGATGGTGTTGTTTCTTCGGTATACGAGGATGATATGTATGGTGTTGTAGTGGAGGTTGACCATGGGGAAAACTTCATTACAAGGTATGGGAATTTGCAGAATACGGAGCTTGTGAGACCGGGGGACGAGGTGTATGTTGGCGATGTTATAGGGAAGGTAGGTCAGCCCGGTGTCCTTGAAACGGGAACTCAGACACATGTGCATTTTGAGGTATTGGCAGATGGTGAACACAAAAACCCCTGGGATTATCTTATGCAGTAAGTAGGTAATAAATAATATTTTGAGAGAGACTCAATGGAAAACCAGAGTCTCTTTTTTTGCTTGTATGCCATTTGTGGAGAGCTGATGTATAAAAAATTTACAAAAACTATTGTAACACGAAAAAAATTGTGGTAAAATAAACTATGTATATACTATATATATGATAGGTATAGACTTTTCTTAACTGGAGGCAAAATAATGTTTATAGCAGAAATGCTGAGAAGCTTTATTCTGGGTATTGTTGAGGGTATAACCGAATGGCTCCCTGTAAGTTCAACAGGTCATATGATTTTGGTAAATGAGTTTATGAAAAATGAGGGCTCGTTTACAGCATCAGATTTGTATCTTTATGTAATTCAGCTTGGTGCGATACTTGCAGTTGTTACAATTTATTTCAGAAAGCTTAATCCGTTTTCTCTTAAGAAAAGCCAAGAAGAACGGATTGATACATGGAATATGTGGGGCAAGGTAATTGTGGCTTGTGTGCCATCAGCAATTATCGGTCTTGCTCTTGACCCGATTATGAGCAAACTAGAGAATTGGTATGTTGTTTCTGCTATGCTGATTGTTTATGGTGTTGCATTCATTCTGGTTGAAAAACGGCAGAAAAAGTTCTCAACCGAAAGTATTGGTGAAATGAGCTATAAGACGGCTCTTTACATAGGACTTTTTCAGGTTCTTTCAATTATTCCCGGAACATCACGCTCAGGCGCCACTATTCTTGGGGCAATGCTTGTTGGTTGTACCAGGGGTATTGCGGCAGAGTTTTCGTTCTTTATGGCTATACCTGTAATGCTCGGGGTGAGCCTTCTTAAGATATTGAAATACGGGCTTTTGATGAGTGGTCAGGATGCATTTGTTCTTGTTACCGGTATGGTGATTGCATACATTGTTTCAATGATTTCTATCAAGTTTTTGACAGGATATGTGAAAAACCATGATTTTAAGTTTTTTGGGAAATACAGAATTGTATTGGGAATATTAGTGATACTTTATTTCGGAGTGTCAAAATTGATAGAAGCGGGATTACTTGTGGCTTTTATTATGAGAGGATGGTAAGTTAGCTATGGCGGACAAAGGAAAAACAAAATCGGTCAGAAGCAGTGCTTCACGAAAGCCAACGCGTGAGACGGCAAAAAACACGTCAAATAAACAACGGGGTTCTTCTGTTTCGGCTAAAACCAAGAAGAGGAGTGCTGAAATAAAGGGTATTATCCTTATTGCTCTTGGTATATTTATGATGCTTTCTTTTTTTGGCGAATCTACGGGGGTTGTAGGAAGAGGCTTTAAGTCTTTGCTTATGGGCTTGTTCGGTGGTTCAGCGGTGGTTTTCTTTGTGTTCAGTATATGGACAGGCATAAATTTGTTTGTGGAGAAGCATAAGGACAGAGCTGAATATAAAATATGGATACTGATAGCGCTTATGGTTGTTACTTCTGTACTTGGTGCACTTTGGAATGGAACCACGAGTTGGGAATATCAGGGCTTTGTTGATGGGATAAAGAATATGTACATAAACGGAGCAAGTGGCGGAAGCGGTGTGCTTGGGGAATTACTTTGTATTGGACTGGTAAAGTTCCTTGGTACTGTGGGCACAACGGTTTTGACCATCGCCCTTGGACTTATTTTGATTCTCATACTCACAGAGGTTTCTCTTGAAAAAGTTTTTGATAAGATTCTGAAGCATTTAAAGAAAAACCGGGATGAAATCAGGGAAACCCTTGACGAGGAGGTTGATTTGGAAACAGAGCCGACTCCTTCACGAAAACTCAGACGGAAAAAGTCCAAGCCTGAAAATCCGGTTGAAACAAGTGTCGAGGGGGAAAGCACTGAGAAAAACCCAAACAGCGCCTATTTTGATTTGTATTTCAAGGAAGATGCGTTGGTTGGGATTGCAGATGATGATAAGCCGAGAAAAAGGTTTAGATTTGATGAGGACAGTGAGAATATAAAGATTGATGAGAAGGAGACGGTTAATGAAAAACCGGCTGTGGGTAAAACTGTCCCAAGTAAAAAGTTTGAGATAACAGATTCAACTTCAGGTGTGCTCACCAATCTCCCTGATGAAAGTGGAGAGTTCAAGGAAGAGACGGATGAATTTGAGCCACCGTCCTTTGAACAAATGAAAGAAATGGTTGACCCTATGACTCAGGCTGCCCTTGATGATGGGGTGTCTTTTGACCGGGCTGTTGCAGCGGGCAAACGCATAAAGCACGAGGAAGCACAGGCAGCGGCTGACAGCATTAATGTTATGGCAAAGGATAATATTGAAGCTACAAGAATTTTGAACTACAAGCTTCCGCCAATTTCGTTGCTTTCAAAGCCCAAGGCTAAGGCTAAAACTCGCAGCGAGGTAAAGCAGGAACTTGAAGATAAGGCAAATCATCTGCTTGAAACCCTGGCAAGTTTCAAGGTGGATGCAAAAATTTTAAATATTACCCAAGGTCCCACAGTGACACGGTTTGAGCTTCAACCGGGTTTTGGTATAAAGGTTTCAAAGATTACAAATCTGGCAGACGACATTGCCCTTAGCCTTGCGGCTCCAAGCGTTCGTATTGAGGCACCCATTCCCGGAAAGGCAGCGATTGGAATTGAAATACCAAATGCCGAACCCAGTGGTGTACCTATTCGTGAAGTGCTTGATACGGACAAGTTCCGTGATTTCAAGTCCAAGACAGCTTTTGCATTGGGTAAGGATATAAGCGGGAACTGTGTTATTGCGGATATTGCTCAGTTTCCACACGTTCTTATTGCCGGTGCTACGGGTGCAGGTAAGAGTGTATGTATAAATTCTCTCATTACGAGCATACTTTACAAAGCAAAGCCAAATGAAGTAAAGATGATAATGGTTGACCCTAAGAAGGTTGAGCTTGGGGTATACAACGGAATTCCCCATTTGCTGATTCCTGTTGTAACAGACCCGAAACATGCGGCGGGTGCTCTTAATTGGGCTGTGGCGGAAATGAAGAATCGTTATCAGCTTATGAAGGACAACAAGGTCAGAAACCTTCAGGGATACAATGCCCTTATGGAGGAAAACAACACACCCGAAGGCAAACTTCCGGAAATTGTCATTATTATTGATGAACTTGCAGACCTTATGCTGGCTGCCAAAAGTGAGGTAGAGGATGCAATAAACAGCCTGGCTGCCCTGGCAAGAGCGGCGGGAATGTATCTGGTTATTGCAACTCAAAGACCTTCGGTAGATGTTATTACCGGTGTTATAAAAGCCAATGTTCCCTCAAGAATTTCATTTGCGGTTTCTTCTCAGGTAGACAGTCGTACGATTCTTGATACCATGGGAGCTGAGAAACTTCTTGGTAAGGGCGATATGCTTTATGCTCCCCGTGGTGTAAACAAGCCTGTACGTATTCAGGGTAACTTCTTGTCGGATGATGAAATTGAAAGTATTATTTCATATATAAAGAAGCAATATGAAGCAGAGTATGATGAGAGCATACTTGAACATATTGAGAGAGAGCAGGAAAACCGGGCGGAGGCAGACGAGGATAATTCCCACACAAGAAATGGTGACAAGGATGAATTATTCGTAAAAGCGGCGGAGCTTGTGTTTGAATCCGGACAAGCGTCTGTTGCGATGCTTCAACGAAAATACAAGATAGGCTATCAACGGGCAGCCAGGATAATTGACCAGCTGGAGGAGAATCGCATTATTGGTCCCTATGAGGGGACAAAGCCTCGCCAGGTGCTTATTTCACGGAGCGAGTTAAACGAAATGCTGATGAATGACATAGATTAGGTGACATAATGCCCTAAAAATGGTTGTTTTCTTGCGGAATTTGACAAACGGGCTTATAAAAATTTGTGCAAAGTCACGAAATTAGAGAAAAATGCAGAAAACTATGGAAATTTATGAAAGAATGTAGTAGAATAAAGCTAACATTATGATACAGCTTAAGAAAACTATATCAATAAGAAAAGGAGTTTTAAAATGAATAAACAGGAATTGATTTCAGCTATGGCTGAAAAGGCAAATCTTTCTAAGAAAGATGCAGAAGCTGCTTTGAACGCTTTCGTATGTGCTGTTGAAGGCGCACTTGCTAAGGGTGACAAGGTTCAGCTCGTTGGCTTTGGTGGTTTTGAAGTTAGAGAAAGAGCTGCTAGAACCGGTAGAAATCCTCAGACAGGCGCTGAAATGAAGATTGCTGCTGCTAAGGTTCCCGCTTTCAAGGCTGGCAAGGCTCTTAAAGACCTTATCAACAAATAATCATGCACTATGTGCTCAAAAAAAGAACGCCTTGGGGCGTTCTTTTTTCGTTATAACGAAAGTATCTCAGGGGAAATGTGTATGCGATTCTCTGCCCACTATTAAATTTAAAATGGAGGTGATACTTATGAAAAGATATTCTTATAAAACATACGGGACTTGCTCCAGAGAAATAAATTTTGATTTGGACGGAAACATAGTAAGAAATGTTCAGTTTGTTATGGGCTGTAACGGAAATACCCAGGGGATTTCAAGTTTGGTAGAGGGAATGGATGCAAATGAGGCAATAAGACGGCTTGAAGGGATAAACTGTAACGGCAGGGGAACTTCTTGTCCGGACCAGCTGGCAAAAGCTTTAAGCCAGGCAATAAATGAAAAGTAGGTACGATTTTCGTATGCTTTAGGGGACTTTGTAATAATTGTTGCAGAAATTGCAAATGGTAAGTTTTAATTTGTAGAAAATTTTTATAAAAAATCACTTATGGTACTTGACAAACGTGAAAAATGTTGGTACAATAAGATGATTTTTAATATTGGGATAGTATGTGTATTTGATTATTTTGTCCCATTAAAAATGCAAAGGTGAGAAAATGGAAAGACTTAAAGAAAAACCTCATGTGGTCGGACTGAAGCAAACAAAAAAGGCGATTGAAAGCGGACGGGCTGAGATTGTTTTTATTGCAAGGGATGCAGATTTGCATGTGGTGTTCCCGCTGGAAAAATCCTGCGAGGAAAATTCACTTACGGTGGTTTACGTCAACAATATGAAAGAACTTGCCAGGGCTTGTCGTGTTGATGTTCCTACTGCGGTGGCTACTATTGTTAAAGACGCGTGAGCGTTTTTATATAATGAAAGCTTTGCTTTCGCTAAACTATATACAGGAGGTGAAAATAATTGCCAACATTTAACCAGTTAGTTAAGAAAGGCAGAAAAACTGCTGAGAAAAAGTCTACGGCTCCTGCTCTTTTGGATGGGTTCAATACCATTAAGAAAAAGCATACCGAACAGGCTTCTCCTCAGAAGAGAGGTGTTTGTACTTCTGTTAGAACAATGACACCTAAAAAGCCTAACTCTGCTCTCCGTAAGGTTGCCAGAGTTCGTCTTACAAACGGTATTGAAGTTTCAGCTTATATCCCCGGTATAGGTCACAACTTGCAGGAACATAGCGTTGTGCTTATTCGTGGCGGTAGAGTTAAGGACCTCCCTGGTGTGCGTTACCATATTATTCGTGGTACCTTGGATACACAGGGCGTTCAGAAACGAAATCAGTCCAGATCCAAGTATGGTGCTAAGCGCCCGAAGGAAAGCAAGTAAGACAAAGTTTTAATCAGAAATTAATTTTATAGTGCGTATTACTATTTTTTATATAGAGGCATCAGTCTCGGCACGATAGTCAATACAGCACTAGCAGTATCCGATGGGGTATTGAGTACCTTGTGGATAGCATTTACCACAAAGAATGGAGGGAAGATAAGTGCCAAGAAAAGGACATATTGCACGCCGTGACGTGTTGCCGGATCCTATGTATGGAAGCAAAACTGTTACTCGTCTTATAAACAACATTATGTTGGACGGAAAAAAGGGTGTAGCTCAGGCAATTGTTTATGATGCATTTGAAATCATAAAGGAAAAGACAGGTAAGGACCCTGTTGAAGTGTTTGAGGAAGCTATGAATGCTGTAATGCCCGTTTTGGAAGTTAAAGCAAGACGTGTAGGTGGTGCCAACTACCAGGTTCCGATCGAAGTTAGAGCTGAAAGAAGAGAAACTTTGGGCCTCAGATGGATTACTCTCTACTCAAGACAGAGAAATGAGAGAACCATGGCTGAAAGACTCGCAAACGAGCTCATTGATGCAACAAACAGCACAGGTGGTGCGTTCAAAAAGAAAGAAGACACACACAAGATGGCTGAAGCGAATAAGGCATTCGCACATTTCCGCTGGTAATTTAGCTTTGAAAATTGTCTCATCTTCGGCGAATGTGCTCAACTTGAAAAAATGCTCACATATATCATATATGCTCCGCTTTTTTCAGTATCGCATTCACCAAATCTAAAACAATTTTCTTTGCAAAATATGGTTAGCTTTGAAAATTGTCTCATCTTCGGCGAACGTGCTCAACTTGAAAAAATGCTCACATATATCATATATGCTCCGCTTTTTTCAGTATCGCATTCACCAGATCTAAAACGATTTTCTTTGTAAAATACGGTTTGATTTGAGATTTAGTTTATTGATGAATTGATTTTGAAGCACAGCGAAATATTTTCCCGTTTTTTGGGAAAAATTACAGAATACTACTTTGCGACTACGTCGTGTTTAAATTGAATGGGGTGGTTTTTCCGCCTTGACGAAAGGAGAAAATTAATGGGTAGAGCGTTCTCACTTCAAAATACGAGAAATATCGGTATAATGGCTCACATTGATGCCGGTAAGACTACTACAACCGAGAGAATCCTGTTTTATACAGGTGTTAATCATAAGCTCGGTGAAACTCATGAGGGTGCTGCAACCATGGACTGGATGGACCAGGAGCAGGAGCGTGGTATTACTATTACCTCTGCTGCTACAACCTGTTTCTGGCAGCCCAAAGAGGGTCCCTTTGGCGGCGTTAATCACAGAATTAACATAATTGATACCCCCGGACACGTTGACTTTACCGTTGAGGTACAGCGTTCACTTCGTGTTCTTGATGGCTCAGTTACTGTTATGTGTGCTAAAGGCGGCGTTGAGCCTCAGTCTGAAACTGTTTGGCGTCAGGCTGATGATTACAAGGTTCCCCGTATGATTTATGTCAACAAAATGGACATAATGGGTGCAGACTTTTATAATGTTGTTAACATGGTTCATGAGAGACTTCATGCAAACGGTGTTCCCATTCAGCTTCCTATAGGTGCTGAGGATACGTTTGTTGGTATAATCGACCTTATGACTATGACAGCTGAAATCTATGAGGATGAGCTTGGTCAGAAGTTCCACAAAGAAGATGTTCCGGCTGATATGAAAGATAAGGCTGAACAATATCGTCAGCAGATGGTTGAATCTATTTGTGAGACCGATGAGGAGCTTCTTGAAAAGTTCCTTGAAGGAGAAGAGATTTCAGTAAACGAGCTGAAAAAGGCTCTTAGAAAAGCTACAATTAACAATGATATTGTACCGATTCTTTGCGGTACATCATACAGAAACAAGGGTGTTCAGATGCTTCTCGATGCTGTTATCGAGTACATGCCTGCTCCCACAGATGTCCCCAACATTAAGGGTATTAATCCTGACACAGAGGAAGAGGATGAGAGACCGTCATCTGACGATGCTCCTTTTGCTGCTCTTGCGTTTAAGATTGCAACTGACCCCTTTGTTGGTAAGATTTGTTTCTTCCGTGTATATTCAGGTAGTCTTGCGAAGGGTTCTTATGTTCTGAACTCTTGCAAAGGCAAACGTGAACGTATGGGTAGAATCCTTCAGATGCATGCAAACCACAGAGAAGACCTTGATGTAATTTACTCAGGTGATATTGCTGCTGCTGTTGGTCTTCAGAACACAACAACAGGTGAAACTCTTTGTGATGAAAAGCATCCGATTATTCTTGAGTCTATGGTATTCCCTGAACCGGTTATCCGTGTTGCAATTGAGCCAAAGACAAAAGTTGGTCAGGAAAAAATGGGTATTGCTCTTGCAAAACTTGCAGAAGAAGACCCGACCTTCAAGACCTATACCGATGAAGAAACCGGACAGACAATTATCGCTGGTATGGGTGAGCTTCACCTTGAAATTATCGTTGACCGTTTGCTTCGTGAATTTAAAGTTGAGGCAAACGTTGGTGAGCCTCAGGTATCTTACCGTGAAGCCTTTAGAAATCCTGTTAGTGTTGAGCACAAGTATGCTCGTCAGTCAGGTGGTAAAGGTCAGTATGGTCATGTTCATGTTAAGTTTGAACCCCTTGAAGAAGGCGATGGTTACATCTTTGAAAATGCCATTGTCGGCGGTGCTATTCCCAAGGAATACATCCCCGCAGTTGATGCAGGTATCCAGAGCGCAATGCTCAACGGTGTTCTTGCAGGTTACAACGTTGTTGACCTTAAGGCTACTCTTTATGATGGTTCTTACCATGAAGTTGACTCATCTGAAATGGCATTTAAGATTGCCGCTTCAATGGCGTTTAAGGACGCTATGAAGAAATCTGACCCTGTTCTTAAAGAACCTATCATGCTTGTTAACGTTATTACTCCCGATGACTATCTTGGGTTTGTTATCGGTGACCTTAGTTCAAGACGTGGTATGATTAAGAGCCAGGAAGCTCGTAGTGGTGGTGTTACTCAGGTAACAGCAGACGTTCCGCTTTCTGAAATGTTCGGTTATGCAACCGTCCTCAGAAGTGGTACTCAGGGCCGTGGTCAGTATACAATGGAGCCTTCACATTATAGTGAAGTTCCGAGAAATATTCAGGAGAAGATTATCAAAGACAGAACACAAGCTGAATAATCTTTGATAATTTTCAAAAAGCCCTTGAAGTATTTCAAATTAAGTGGTAAAATAATTATTAAGTAAACTATTAACTTATATAAAGTTAGGAGGAATTTAAAATGGCAAAAGCTAAATACGAAAGAACTAAACCCCATGTTAACATTGGTACAATCGGTCACGTTGACCATGGTAAGACTACTCTTACCGCTGCAATCACAAAGGTGCTTGCTCTTGATGGTAAGGCTCAGTTCGAAGCTTACGATATGATCGATAAGGCTCCAGAAGAAAGAGAAAGAGGTATCACGATTTCTACTGCTCACGTTGAGTATGAAACAGAAAATCGTCACTACGCTCACGTTGACTGCCCCGGACATGCTGACTACGTTAAGAACATGATCACCGGTGCTGCTCAGATGGACGGTGCTATCCTCGTTGTTTCTTCAGCTGATGGTCCTATGCCTCAGACAAGAGAACACATCCTTCTTTCAAGACAGGTTGGTGTTCCTTACATCGTTGTATTCATGAACAAGGTTGACCAGGTTGACGATCCTGAACTTCTTGAACTCGTTGAAATGGAAATCCGTGAACTTCTTAGCGAATACGAATTCCCGGGCGACGATATCCCGATTGTTAAGGGTACAGGTCTTGGTGTTCTTGAAAGCACATCTACTGATCCCAACGCTCCCGAATATGCTTGTATCCACGAGCTTATGGCTGCTGTTGATAGCTATATTCCCACACCTGAAAGAAAGTCTGACCTTCCTTTCTTGATGCCCGTAGAGGATGTATTCTCTATTACTGGCCGTGGTACTGTTGCTACAGGTAGAGTTGAAAGAGGTACTTTGAAGGTATCTGACGAAGTTGAAATCGTTGGTCTTTCAGACGAAACAAGAAAAGTTGTTGTTACCGGTATCGAAATGTTCAGAAAGCTCCTTGATGAAGCTGAAGCTGGTGATAACATTGGTGCGCTTCTCCGTGGTGTTCAGAGAAACGAAATTGAAAGAGGACAGGTTCTCGCAAAGCCCGGCACAATCACACCCCATACAAAGTTCAAGGGTGAGGTTTACGTTTTGACTAAGGAAGAAGGCGGACGTCATACACCTTTCTTCACAAACTACAGACCTCAGTTCTATTTCAGAACAACTGACGTTACAGGTGTTGTAAACCTTCCTGAAGGCACAGAAATGTGTATGCCTGGTGATAACGTTACAATGACTGTTGAACTTACAACTACAATCGCTATCGAAGAAGGACTTCGTTTCGCTATTCGTGAAGGCGGACGTACTGTTGGTTCTGGTGTTGTTACTGAAGTTATTGAGTAATTTGTAACTTTTGTGCATTTGCACTTGACTTATAAAGCCCTCGTACATTGTACGAGGGCTTTATTTTTTAAGATTGCCAACACCCCTATGCGATATGCATAGGGGTGTTCGCGTTCGTATGTGTGTGACAACATAAGGAGCTTGTGAATAGAACATAAATAAAAAAATGCGTGGCTCTGCCACGCATGAAAAACACATAGCTCCAATTGTCGCCAAACAAGTTTTCGCAACTCACAAAAGTGTATGCAAAAAACGGAGCATCTGTATTTTTGCCATAAAACAAAAACACATACACAAGCGAGTTGAAAATATTAAAACTTATTTGGCAATTTTAGTGTAGCATATTTTATATAGTTTGTCAAATATATTAAATTATAGAAGTTCCCTTTTTGGGGATAATATGGTCAGAAAGGCATTGGAGGACAGTAGTATGTTTGATATTATAATTATTGGCGGTGGAACGGCGGGGTTGTCTGCGGCGATTTATGCACTTCGTGCCGAGAAATCGGTATTGGTCATAGAAAAGATGTATGCCGGCGGACAGATTGCTTTGACGGACGCGGTTGAAAATTATCCCGGCATTAAAAAAATGAATGGGATGGATTTCGCAGCCGCTTTAAAGAAACAAGTGGATGAGTTGGGCGGAAGGTTTGTATTTGAGGAAGTTGTCAGGGTTAATGACGGGAAGACGAAAACAGTTGTAACAGAGAACAAGGAGTACGAAGCAAAAGCGGTTATTATTGCAGTTGGTGTGGTCAGTCGCAGACTTGGGGTTTCGGGAGAAGAAAAACTGATTGGCAGGGGTGTTTCATTTTGTGCTGTTTGTGACGGAGCTTTGTACAAGGGGAAAAAAGTTGCAATAATTGGTGGAGGCAATACTGCTCTTGAGGATGCAGAAACAATGGCGAATCTTGCTGAGAAAGTATACATTGTGCATAGGGGAGACCGGTTTGGCGGAGAGGAAAGTCTTGTGCAGAGATTAAAAAGTTATTCAAACATTGAATATTTTTTTGATACTGCAGTAACAGCTTTTCACGGTAAAGAGAGGTTGGAGGCTATTGAATTGTCTTTGGGAAAGACGGGTGAACGTCAAAGGTTTTCTGTGGATGGAGCTTTTGTTGCAATAGGCTATATACCGCAAAACGGAGCGTTTAAAAATATTGTGGAAATTGATAATTCGGGATATATTGAGGCTGGTGAGGACTGTGAGACTTCGGCGTTTGGTGTATTTGCTGCCGGTGATTGCAGGAGCAAAGGAGTAAGACAACTGACGACTGCTGCGGGAGATGGTTCTGTGGCTGCTCTTGGGGCGGTTAAATATATAAACGAAAATTTTTAAATCGGGAAATAAAATAACCACCAACACATAGTGTTGGTGGTTGATTTATAGGCAGAAATCGGGCTATTATTTGGTGACGGTAAACTTATCTTCTTGATAGTCAATGGTTATGGTGTCACCTTTTTTTACTGTGCCATCAAGCATTTTTTCTGCAAGGATGTCCTCAATGTCGGACTGGATAGCACGACGCAGTGGACGTGCACCGTATGTCGGGTCAAAGCCAACTTTCGCCAGATGTTCAAGGACATTTTCTGTAAATTCTGCTGTTATTTCGTTGGATTGCAGACGCTCTTTAAGAAGCTCAAGCATTTTTGATGCAATTTTCTTTATGTCTTCACGGTCAAGCTGAGTGAAAACAATGGTGTCATCAATTCTGTTCAGAAATTCGGGACGGAATGCTTTTTTGAGTTCGCCCATAACATCGGATTTGATTTTTGACTGGTCCTTTTTTATGTCGGTATCACCTGCTGAAAAGCCAAGGCTTTTGCTTTCTGTGAGCAGTCTTGCACCCAGGTTTGAGGTCATTATGATTACAGTGTTTCGAAAGTCAACTCGTCTGCCTTGTGAATCTGTCAGTATCCCGTCTTCAAGGATTTGCAGAAGAATATTAAATACATCGGGATGAGCTTTTTCAATTTCGTCAAATAATATTACGGAGTATGGTTTTCTGCGAACTTTTTCCGTAAGCTGACCACCCTCATCGTAGCCTACATATCCGGGAGGTGAACCAACCATACGGGATACAGCGTGTTTTTCCATATACTCGGACATGTCTATGCGAATCAGGGCATCCTCTTCACCAAACATAGCTTCTGCCAGGGCTTTAGAGAGTTCGGTTTTTCCCACGCCGGTTGGGCCAAGGAAGATAAATGAGCCTATGGGGCGTTTTGGGTCTTTAAGCCCGACTCTGCCCCTGCGAATTGCTTTTGAAACTGCGCTTACTGCCTCGTCCTGGCCAATAACACGTTTGTGAAGGACTTCTTCCAGCTTGAGAAGTCGTTCGCTTTCGCCCTCTTCAAGGGATTTAACAGGTATGCCCGTCCAGGATGAAACGATTTCTGCAACTTCAGCTTCGGTTACTTCTGCAGAGTCGTTGCGGCTTTCGTTTTCCCAATTTTCCTTTTGTGTTTTGAGCTCGTCGGACAGAGATTTTTCTTCGTCACGGAGTTTTGCGGCTTTTTCAAATTCCTGGGCAGCTATTGCGGCTTCTTTTTCCTGACGAACCTTTTCAATTTTGTCTTCTATTTCTTTCACATCGGGAGGAGCAGTCAGATTTTTTATACGGAGTCTTGATGCGGCTTCGTCTATGAGGTCAATTGCTTTGTCGGGAAGAAATCTGTCGGGTATATAACGAACAGACATCTTTATAGCAGCCTCAAGAGCTGCATCTGTGATTTTAACCCGGTGATGTGCTTCGTATTTATCCCGGATGCCCTTTAATATTTCAAGACTTTCTTCGTAGTTTGGTTCTTCAAGTATAATTGACTGGAAGCGTCTTTCAAGGGCGGCATCCTTTTCGATGTGTTTTCGGTATTCTTCGAGGGTTGTAGCACCTATAATCTGGATTTCACCACGGGCAAGGGCAGGTTTTAATATGTTTGCGGCATCAATTGCACCTTCTGCTGCACCTGCGCCAATTATAGTGTGGATTTCGTCTATAAAGAGAATTATGTTTCCGTTTTTGCGGATTTCTTCCATAGCACTTTTGAGACGTTCCTCAAATTCTCCGCGGTATTTTGCCCCGGCAATCATTGAAGAAAGGTCGAGAGTTATGACTTTTTTGTTTTTCAGTATTTCAGGTACCTGACCCTGGACAATCTTTTGTGCCAGACCCTCTGCTACAGCAGTTTTACCAACACCCGGCTCTCCTATGAGACAGGGGTTGTTTTTCGTTCTGCGGCTTGAAATCTGGATTACTCTTTCGATGACATCATCACGACCGATGATTGGGTCAAGCTTCAGCTCTGCTGCCATTTTTGTCAGGTCTCTGCCATATTTGTCAAGGGTGGGTGTTTTTTCTCCCCGGGAGCTTTTTTTAGTTGGATTTACACTTTCGGAGGCTGTGCCGTCGCTTTGGATTTCTCCGAAATTGTTCTCACTCATTATTTTCATAATATCGTTATAGAGTTTTTGGGTATTTACATTCAGCTCGGTAAGTATTCTGACTGCCAGGCTTTCCCCTTCGCGAAGCAGAGAAATCAGAATGTGTTCGGTGCCTATATAATTGTGACCCAGCTTTCTGGCTTCCGAATAGCTGTGTTCAAGGACGCTTTTTGTTCTTGGGGTAAAGCCGATTGAAGGGTTGTTTATTGGCAAATCAGTGCCCACAAGGTAGCTTATTTTTTCAATGATTTTTTTGTCAGTCACTCCGTTGTCAAGCAAAACCTTGGCAGCAACGCCGCCACCCTCTTTCAGGAGACCGAGAAGAAGGTGTTCTGTTCCAATGTAGTTATGCCCCATCTCCATAGCGGTTTGACCGGCTAAATTTATTGAGGCTTTTGCTCTTTGAGTTAGTTTTTGTTCAAACATACTATCAATCCTTTCTTTTAAAGATTCTGTTATTCAGAGAGAGTAAGTGCTTCTTTAAAAAGTTCAGCACGTTTCAAGTCACGTTCAACTGCATTTGAGGTGTTATGCGTTTTGGTTATATTTGCCGGTAGGGTTTCGTACCAGACCCGATTCAGTGTTTCGTGACTTATATTATTGATTATACCCAAGTTTATTCCCCATTTTACATTTGATACCAAATTCATAGCTTCATCTGAGGATAGAAGACGGGCGTTGGTGAGTGTGCCAAATGACCTTTGAATTTTGTCCTCAAAAGCAAACTTATTCTGTTCGTACATTTTTTGCCCGAGAGTTCGTTCTTTTTCAATAAGGTCAAGGGTGATTTGCTCTAGCTTTGTAAGAGTTTCTTCTTCGGAAACGCCCAGAGTGACCTGATTTGAAATCTGGTAAATATTCCCCAGGGCTTGACTACCCTCACCGTAAAAGCCACGGACGGTAATGCCGATTTTTGAGAGTGAGCGTATGATGGATTCCATATTTTTGTTTTCGGTCAGAGCGGGAAGATGCATCATAACCGAGGCGCGGAGGGCTGTTCCCACATTAGTTGGGCAACAGGTAAGGTAACCAAGTTTTTGGTCAAAGGCGAGATCACATTTCTCCTCTATGCGGTCATCAAGCTCGTTGGCTTTTTCCATACAAGAGGCAAGGGAAAAACCGGGTGACATGGACTGGATTCTTATATGGTCCTCTTCGCACAGCATGATACATATTGTGCAGTCGGGATTTGTAAGAATTCCGCATTTGTCAGGATTTGACGCCATTTCGCGACTTATGATATGACATTCGGAAAGGGCGGCTTTGTCGGTCTCGGTCATAAGTGACAGGTCAATATATTTTAAATCAGGCAAGGCTTCTTTGCAATTGTCTATCACTTTTTGTCTGTCTGCTTCGGTCATCTTTGAACCAAAGGGAATATTTTCAAAGTTTCGTGCAAGGCGTACCCGGGAGGACAAAACTATGTCTCCTGATTGCCCGAATTTTGTGTACCACATATAGTCTCCGTCCTTTCTTTAATTGTTTTCCATTTCTTTTATTTTATCTCGCAGAAGTGCCGCTTCTTCAAAATTTTGGTCTGAAATGGCATTTGCAAGGTCTTTTTTAAGTTTTTCGATTTCAGATGCCAGGCGAAGCCCATGCTGTGCCCGTTTGGGAATTTTTCCTGTATGTTCAAGGCTGCCATGGATTTCTTTCAAGGGCCTTGTGAGAAGTTCTGAGAATACTTTGTAGCACTGGCTGCAGCCGAGCTTCCCCCTTGATTGGATTTCTCTTATGTTTGAATTGCAATTTGGGCAGACCAGAGCATTTTGGGAAAGAGATTGGGGATTATACTTTGTATTCCCCAAAAACCCACTGAAAAAGTTGTCAAATTCGTTGCTGAACACAGAGCCAAGAGAAAAAGTATTTCCTTTATTTGCACAATCAAGACAGAGATAGCTTTCGGTTTTTTGACCGTTGATTACTGTTGTTACGTGAGTAGTTGCATCATATTTTCCGCATTTTTCACATTTCATAGAATTAAATCCCCTTTCTTAAACAAGATTTACAAGAATATTTTTCAGCATTTTTGCCCGGATAATTCCTTTATCAGGATAGGGAATGGGAATTGAATTGTCGCTGAGTGCTGCCATTATTATTTTTGCCTCTCTTTGGTTTATGATACCGGAGTTGAACATATTTTGCAGAATTGCGCTGCAGTCAGATGCGGTAACAGAGGACCCGATTGCTCTTACGGCGTGAAGAATATAAGACTCATCACGGGGTGCAGTTCGGGTTATGCGAATATATCCGCCGCCTCCACGGCGACTTTCGACGCTGTAACCACGTTCGGGCGAGAACCTTGTGGAAATCACATAGTTGATTTGAGAGGGGACACAGTTGAAACGGGTTGCAAGTTCGTTCCGTTGCAGTTCAATTTCCCGGTTTTCTTCAAGCATTTCTTTTATAAATTCTTCAATTATGTTGCTTAGCTTCATAAATATTTACCTCGTTTTTTGACTTTGACTTTCTTTGACCTTTGATTTTATTATATCACCTAAAATGTTTTTGTCAATACAATTTTGCAAAAATTTTTTAAAAAAGATTTTTATTGTGGTAGAAATTTTTATTATTTTCGGCGTGGTACTTGACTTTCGGGTGGTGGAAAAGGTATAATTTTGTTTGGCAATAATGCAAAAGATCAGGTGATTTTTAAAATGGAGAAGACGTTAACACAAAATTCATATAAATATGGACTTGGAAAAGGGTTGCCCATTGCACTGGGGTATTTGTCGGTGTCTTTTGGGTTTGGGATTACAGCAGTTGCTCAAGGATTGGACCCGCTCGGAACAATACTTATTTCTATGACAAATCTTACCTCTGCCGGACAGGTTGCCGGGGTGGCGGTTATAGCCGCTTTGGGGACATTGCTTGAAATGATGATGGTGCAACTTGTTATTAATATAAGATATTGTCTTATGGGACTTGCCCTCACTCAAAAGCTTGACAAAAGCTTTACAACACTTCACAGATTTTTAGTTTCATTTGGGATAACTGATGAGGTGTTTGCTGTGGCTGCGGCACAGCGTGGACTTATAGGAAGGCGGTTTATGTACGGGCTTATAACGCTTCCCTATATTGGCTGGGCTGTCGGGACTGCACTTGGGGTATATGCGAACAAGCTTCTTCCGGAGAATGTTTGTATGGCATTGGGGATTGCTATTTACAGTATGTTTATGGCAATCATTATTCCGCCGTCAAGGGACGATAAGGGTGTGCTTGTGACTGTTTTGGTATCGTCGGGGCTTAGCTGTGCTTTTTGCTTTATTCCATTTTTAAGCGGAATTTCCCAAGGAATTTCTATTGTAATTTGTGCTTTTGTTTCCGCGGGGCTTATGGCATATTTTGCTCCGAAAACAGATGAAGACTAGAAATTGAGGTGAGTGGTTTGATTGGTTTGACAAAAGAGTTCTGGCTTTATCTCACTACCATGGCGGGTGTTACGTACCTTATCAGGATGATTCCTTTTGCCCTGGTGAGAGGGAAGATAAAATCAGCATATATACGGAGCTTTTTGTATTATGTTCCCTATGCGGTTTTGGGCGCAATGACTTTTCCGTACATATTTTATTCTACGGGGAATATACTTACGGGGGCAATAGGTGCTGCGGTGGCTTTTGTTCTCGCTTTTATGAGAAAATCACTGCTTACCGTTGCGGCGGTGTCGGCTTTGGTAGCATATGTTTCGGGGTTGTTTGTTTGAACCTTGACTGTTTGAAAGTCATACACTTTCAAACAGTCTTTTTTTATTTAAATTGCTTGACAACGGAGTAAATGAAAGCTATAATAAATTGAGAATTAGTCTCAAATTGAGAACGTGAGGAATGAGAAATGGCACATTATCAAACGGTACAACGAAAAAACTTAATAGATTTTCTTACACTAAATTCAGAAAAGGCCTTTACGGTTGAGGAGCTTGAGAAAGAGATGGGAAAAACTATGGGAATGTTTGTTCCCGGGAGGAGCACTCTTTATCGGCTTATCCGTCAGCTTTCTGATGATGGCATTGTGAAGAGGCTTGTGAAAGGCAACAGCCGAAAGTTTATATACCAGATAGCGGCGGGAGAACACTGTGCTCAGCACTTGCATTTGAAATGTGTGCGGTGTGGGAGGCTTTTGCATATGGGCTGTGATGAGTCTGCAAAAATTCTTCGTGAGGTTCTTCGGAAAAACAGCTTTTTGGTTGACCGTCAGCAGACTGTGTTGATGGGAAACTGTGAGGATTGCAACAAAAGCAGTGACAGCGAGGTGGAACTCTTATGAAAAGACGGATTGTTTGTCTTGCACTGATATTTTTGTTGGTTTGCACTTTGGTTTCAGGGTGTGCACCAAGTAAAAGGATTGAAAAAGACAAAATCAGTATAGTTTGTACGATTTTTCCTGCATACGATTGGGTAAGGGAGATTATTAAAGGATATGAGGACACTTTTGAGGTCAGCCTTTTGTCAAATGGAGATGTTCACAGCTATCAACCATCGGCTGCAGATATTGCAAAAATTCATAGTTGTGATTTGTTTGTGACTGTAGGAGGGATTTCGGACATTTGGGCTGAAAACCTGCAGGGTAGCGAAAATATTCCGGTGATGCGTCTTATGGATGCCATTGACGAAAGTGAACTGCTTTTTGCTGACGGACATCATATTGGTGGCGAACATGAGCATGAATCTTCGGAATATGATGAGCATATCTGGCTTTCACTCAGACTTGCTGAGAGATTAGTTGGCGCTTTGGGTGAAAAAGTGGCAGACCTTGACAGGGAAAATGCAGTGAAGTACAGAACAAACGTGGATTTTTATTGTGAAAAGCTTAGGGCTTTAGACAGGAAATTTGAAAAAGCTGCGGAGAGTTCTGCGGATAAAACGGTGGTAGTCGCAGACAGATTTCCCTTTGTGTATTTTGCAGAGGATTATGGATTAAGATGTGAGACTGCATTTTCAGGATGTTCCTCGGATACGGAGGCGAGTTTTGAGACCGTTGTTAAACTTTCGGAATGTGTAGAAAAATTAAACAAGGATGCAATTATCGTACTTGAAAACTCTAACCAGTCCATAGCTGAATCGGTTTTGGCTTTGTTGAGTGGAAGAACAATTGATGTTTTTGTTATGAACTCCTGTCAAAGCTTGGGCAGAGATTTTGAAAAATACAGTTATATTAAAATTATGGAAGACAATCTGAATGCACTTTTGCGTGGACTTTCGTGAAGGGTTTAGATTTAAAAGGGAGAATATATATGACACAGATTGATTGCCGGGACCTGAAATTGGGGTACGACAAAAAAATAATAGCAGAAAATATTACCTTCAAAATTGATGAAGGGGACTATCTTTGCATTGTTGGTGAAAACGGAGTGGGGAAAAGTACACTTGTGAAAACCCTGCTTGGGCTGAACAAACCTCTCTGTGGGGAAATAAGGATTGGCGAAAATATAAGGCAGAGAGATATTGGATATCTGCCTCAACAGGCAGAGGTTCAACGGGATTTTCCTGCAACAGTTTGGGAGATTGTTTTGTCGGGAAACTTAGGCAGACGCCATGGCAGATTGTTTTTCGGGAAAGAAGAAAAGCAACTTGCTTATGAGAATATTAAGAAACTGGGGATTTTGGACCTTAAAAATGAGAGCTACAGACAGCTCTCAGGCGGACAACAACAGAGGGTGCTTCTGGCAAGAGCTCTTTGTGCTGCACAAAAAATTCTTTTGCTTGATGAGCCGGCTTCGGGACTTGACCCTTTGGGCACATCTGAGCTTTATGGACTTATAAAAGAGATAAACGAAAAAGAAAACATAACAGTGGTTATGGTTTCACATGATATTCAGGCTGCGGCAAAGTTTGCAAAGCACATACTTCATCTTGGTAATGGTGAAATGTTTTTCGGAGCGGTGGATGAATATATTAAAAACCCCATAAGTCGTGAGTTTTTGAATTTTGAGAAAGGGGTTTAGTAGATATGAGTGAGATATTTGAAAAGCTTTTATACTATTTTCAGTTTCCCTTTGTGAGATATGCATTGGTTGTTGGAATTTTGGTTGCTCTTTGCTCGGCAATCTTTGGTGTTATTCTTGTGCTCAGAAGATTTTCGTTTATTGGTGATGGTCTTTCTCATGCGGCATTTGGGGCTTTGGCAGTTTCGACGGTTCTTGGCGTCAGAAATGAGCTTTTTGTGGTGCTTCCGGTCACGGCTGTTTTGGCTGTTTTTCTGCTGCGGGCAGGCAGAAAAAGAAAAATAAAGGGAGATGCGGCACTTGCTGTGCTTTCGGTAGGTGCACTTGCTGTTGGCTATCTTTTGCTTAGTGTTTCATCAACGACCGGAAATGTGTCGGGAGACGTTTGCAGTACCCTTTTCGGGGCAACCTCAATTTTGACATTGTCGGAACTGGATGTTCTTTTGAGTGTGGTTCTTTCGGTGATTGTTATAGCCCTATTTGTTTTGTTTTATAACAGAATATTTGCAGTTACGTTTGATGAGAGCTTTGCAGAAGCTACGGGGGTAAAGACTGAAGCTTATAATACAGTGATTGCTATAGTGACGGCGGTGATTATTGTTCTTGGTATGAAACTGGTTGGGTCGTTGCTTATTTCCGCGCTTATTGTTTTTCCGACTCTTTCGGCGATGCGGATTTTTAAGAGATTTTCAGGGGTTGTTGTTTTTTCGGCTTTGGTATCTGTGATTTGTTCAGGGGGAGGAATTATACTTTCTATTCTCACAGAGGCTCCGGTTGGGCCTTCGATTGTTCTTATGAATATGGTTTGTTTCGGAGTTTGCACAATAATCGGGAAAAGATAGTAGTATCGAAAATTATCATTGGGATAAAATAGAATTTTAGATTGTTTTTTTGAAGGGGATGTGAGAAAAATGAAAATTGAGAAAAGTGAACTTGCGAAGAATGTGAATTTGCATTTTATTGAAACAGATAAGTTCAAGACAAGCAGCATAAGTCTTGTGCTTCGTTTGCCGCTTTGCCGCACCACTGTGACGAGGGCGGCTCTTGTTCCCAGAGTTTTGAAAAGGGGTAGTGAAAACTATCCTACTCTTGCTGAACTGTCAAAACGTGCGGAGGAACTTTATGGTGCCACTATTTCTGCAGGTACGGCAAAAAAAGGTGACAATCAGCTTCTAAGGTTTTCGGTGCAGTCGGTAAGTGACAGCTTTATTGATGAAAAAATCTCAAAGGATGTAATAAAGCTTCTTGCGGAATTTGTGCTCAGACCCAAAATTGAAAAAGGCGCTTTTGACCATGAATATGTAACTCAGGAAAAAGAAAATGCAAAGAATTTTATTGAGGGACTTATCAATGATAAAAAGGAATATGCCTTGGTTAAGGGAACTGAGATTATGTTTGAGGGTGATCCTTATGGAGTTTTTGCACACGGGTACACCAGCGACCTTGATGAAATTGACGGCGAGAATCTTTTTGCATTCTACAGAGAATTGTTAGAGACGGCGGCTGTGGATATTTTTGTTTGCGGAAGCTTTGACCGTGATGAAATTATATCTTCGGTGGAGATGGAATTCGGCACATTGATAAAGGACAGAGTGGCAAATGCTTCCAAAAGCCGTCTTGCATCTGTTGAAGAAGATATAAACATAAAAAGGGTTACAGAGGAAATGCCCACCTCTCAAAGCAAGTTGTTTATGGGCTTTAACTGCGGAGTTGAGCCTGTTTCAGCGGATTATTATGCGGTTATGATGTTTGGCTGTATATTCGGGGGAAGCCCGTTTTCAAAGCTTTTCAACAATGTTCGTGAAAAGCTTAGTCTTGCCTATTATGTTTATGCGGCACTGGACAGGCAAAAGAGCTTTATGCATATAGCTGCTGGGATTGAGGCGGATAAGTTTGATGCGGCCTATGATGAAATTTTTGTTCAGCTTGATAAGATGAAAAAGGGCGATTTTTCAGAGGAAGAGATTGTATCGGCTAAGAAATATCTTGCTACGGCTATGGCTTCAAAAAATGACAGCATGGCTGCTATGGAGGATTTTTATCTTGGGCAGAGTCTTCTTGGGCTTTCGGAGAGTCTTGAACAGTTGACGGAAAAACTGAATGCTGTGACACGTGACGATATAATAAAAGCTGCAAATTCTGTGCAGCTTGATACAGTTTATTTTTTGAAGGGAGTGGGAAACAGTGAGATTTGAAATGATAGAAAGCACAAAGCTTCGTGAGAAAATTCTTTTTGGGACTCATGAGAGTGGATTGAAAATATATATTGTTCCTAAAAAGGGATTCAGCAAATACTATGCAATTTATGGTACGGAATATGGCTCGATTGATACAAAGCTTAAAGTTCCGGGCAGCGATGAAGTGATTAATTTGCCTGATGGTATTGCCCACTTTCTTGAGCACAAGCTTTTCGAGGAAGAGGATGGCCAGAATGCTTTTGATAAGTTTGCTTTGACCGGGGCTAATGCCAATGCTTTTACCAGCTTTGATATGACAGCGTATTTGTTTTCCTGCACAGAGGATTTTTATGAAAATCTTGATATTCTTCTTGAGTTTGTTAACCATCCTTATTTCACAAAGGAGAATGTGGATAAGGAGCAGGGCATAATCGGACAGGAGATAAAGATGTACGAAGATGATCCGTCCTGGCGTTTGTTTTTCAATATGCTTCAGGGAATGTATTTTAACAATCCGGTAAAAACCGATATTGCCGGTACGGTTGAGAGCATAAGCCGGATTACACCTGAGCTTCTTTTTAAGTGCACAGATGCGTTTTATAATCCATCAAATATGTTTTTGGTGCTTGTGGGAGATATAAGTGAGGAAAAGATTGTTCAGTGTGTCAACAAGGCAGTCAGTGCCGACAGAGACAGGGGCAGGATAAACAGGGAAGTTGTTGACGAACCGAAGGAAGTGGTAAAAACTAAGGTTGTTCAAAAAATGAGTGTTTCAAAGCCTTTGTTCCTTATTGGGTTCAAAGAAAAAACCGTGGATATTGAGGGAAGAAAGCTTCTTAAAAAGACTGTAGAAACCCAGATTTTAACCGAGATTTTGTTTGGAAAGAGCAGTGACTTTTTCATGAAATTGTATTCCGAGGGCCTTATTGACAGCAGTTTCGGTAAGGATTGTGAATTTGAGAAAAAGTATGGGTTTTCATCAATTACCGGGGAGTCAAAGGACCCGGATGTTGTTTATGAAAGAGTTATGGGGTATCTTGAGAACGTAAAAGCTTCGGGACTTTCGGAAGAGGATATAGTTCGTGGAAAGCGAGTGCTTTTGGGGAAAAATCTTCGTATTTACAACAGTGTTGAAAATATTGGCAATGATTTTATACGTTGTTTTATGAATGGGATAAATCCCTTTGAGTACGGTGATGCAGTCAATTCGGTGACAGCAGATGATTTGATGCGTCGCCTGAATGACCATTTTGATAAAAATTCTGCCGTGCTTTCGGTTATAGAGCCATTGGAGGAGAAATAAGATGGTGAATATAATTTCCTTTCCAGGTTTGGGACTCAGGTTTGAAGTGCCAAGGTCGTTTTTATCAATCGGAGACACTCCTATTTTTACCTATGGAATTCTCATTGCATTGGGAGTTTGTCTGGCTTTTATTTATGCAGTTTATGAGAGCAGGCGTCTTGGGATTTCCCAGGACGACTTTCTCAATATGTTTTTAATCGGAGTTCCGTCGGCAATTGTGGGAGCAAGGCTTTATTATGTTGTTTTCAGCTGGGCGGATTACAAAAATGACCTGTGGGAAATATTTAACATAAGAGGTGGCGGCCTGGCAATTTATGGTGGCATAATAGGTGCCGCCATATCAATACTTATTTATTGCAGAGTCAAAAAGATAAACAAGTGGAAGATTTTTGACTTGCTTTCGGTGGGACTGCTTATCGGTCAGGGCATTGGAAGATGGGGGAACTTTGTGAACGGAGAGGCGTTTGGCAAAGATACCCTGCTGCCATGGGCTATGACCATTGAACGCAATGGTTATCTGATTGCGGAAAGTGTTCATCCTACATTTTTTTATGAGTCAGTACTTAACTTGTTGGGAGCGGTTATTCTCTTTTCCCTCAGAAAAAAGAAGACCTTTGACGGTGAATTGTTTTGTGGCTATATGATATGGTATGGAAGCATAAGAACTGTTATAGAAGGGCTTCGTGCTGACTCTCTTTACATAGGAGAGTTCAGGGTGTCGCAGCTTTTGTCTTTGCTTTTGGTTGCAATAGGGATAGCTTTGATTGTAATAAATCGAAAAAAAATGAAAAAACCCTTGACAAAAGATGAAAACTAATGTAAAATGATTTAGGTGTAAAGCGGATGACCTTTACAGATATGAAAAGGGGGAATGGAAATGGAAAAAAATGTTGAGATTTCTCTCCTTTTCAGCTTTTACGGGAAAATGCTTACTGAAAGACAAGCGGATACCATTGATTTGTACTATAATGATGATTTGTCATTATCAGAGGTGGGTGCCGAGCTTGGAATAAGCCGCCAGGGTGTTCGGGATAATCTGAAACGTGCTGAGACTGTTTTGTACGACACAGAAGAAAGACTGGGACTGGTTAAGAGATTTTTGGGAATCAAAGCAAGACTGGGAGAAATTGACAGCATTATTGCTGAGATAGAGGCTTCGCCTGAGTCAAAAACTCTTTCTATTTCCATGAAAAAACAAATTAATCAGATACTTACTATTATCGGTGAGATAAACGAGGATGAACAATAGGACCACTTTGAAAGGGGGCAGTCGCGTTGGCTTTTGAAAGTTTAGCTGAAAAAATGCAAAATACCTTTAAAAAGTTGCGTGGTAAAGGCAAGGTTTCCCCTGCTGATTTGAAAGAAGCCATGAGAGAAGTTAAACTTGCTCTTTTGGAAGCAGACGTTAACTTTAAGGTGGTAAAGGATTTTGTAAAGACAGTTTCCCAGCGTGCTGAGGGTGCCGAGGTTATGGAATCTCTTACCCCAGCGCAGCAGGTTATAAAGATTGTTAATGAAGAGCTTGTTGCTCTTATGGGGACAGAGGAACAGAAGATACGGATTTCCTCAAAACCACCAACCATTATCATGATGTCGGGGCTTCAGGGCTCCGGTAAAACTACCACCTCAGCAAAGCTGGGTGGACTTTTGAAGAAGCAAGGAAAGAGACCGCTGCTTTGTGCCTGTGACGTGTACAGACCTGCCGCTGTCAAGCAGTTGGAGGTTGTTGGCGGACAGCTTGGAATCCCTGTTTTTTCAGTTGAGGGGTCGAAAAATCCTGTTGAGATTGCGAAAAAAGCAGTTGAACATGCGAAGCTGCACTCAAATGATGTGCTTATTATAGATACCGCAGGCCGTCTTCATGTAGATGAAGAGCTGATGGCTGAACTTAGGGAAATCAAAGCCCAGGTAGAACCCACCGAGATTCTTCTGGTGGTTGATGCTATGACCGGTCAGGATGCGGTGAATGTTGCAGAGAGCTTTAATGAGTCCCTTGACATTGATGGGGTTGTTCTCACCAAGCTTGATGGCGACAGCCGTGGCGGTGCTGCGATTTCTGTCAGAGCTGTTACGGGGAAACCTATTAAGTTCTGCGGTGTAGGTGAAAAGCTTTCGGAACTTGAAGTGTTTCACCCTGAACGTATGGCTTCAAGAATTTTGGGTATGGGAGATGTTCTGAGTCTTATTGAAAAGGCCGAGCAGGCCATTGATGAGAAAAAAGCCCTTGAACAGCTTCAAAAAATCCGAAATTCCACGTTTACCTACAGTGATTTCCTTGACCAGATGCAACAGATGAAAAAAATGGGACCCCTTGACCAACTTCTTGGCATGATGCCGGGGGTGGACAAAAAGGCTTTGGCTAATGTTCAGATAGATGAAAAACGCCTGGACCATATCGAGGCGATGATAAAGTCTATGACCGAGGGAGAGAGGGAAACCCGGGATAAGCTTACCCCTAGACGCCGGGAACGTATTGCTAAGGGAAGCGGAACTTCGGTTGCTGATGTAAATGCTTTGGTGAAGCAGTTTGACCAAATGCAGAAAATGATGAAAATGATGACCGGCGGAAAGATGTCTAAGCAGATGAAACGACTTGGCAAATTGGGCAAAGGCGGAATGGGGAATATGAAATTTCCCTTTTAGTGGTTTTTTGCACAAGGTTACAAATGAAAATTATTAAATTATATATATTTTTTTGGAGGTAATTTATTATGGCAGTAAAAATTCGTTTAAGAAGAATGGGTGCGAAGAAGTCTCCTTTCTACAGAGTAGTTGTAGCAGATTCAAGATATCCCAGAGATGGCAGATTCATTGAACAGGTTGGAACATACAATCCTATGACTGAACCTGCAACAGTTGATTTTGATGCAGAAAAGGTTGCAAAATGGATTTCAAATGGTGCACAGCCCACAGATACTGTTAAGCGTCTTCTTAAGAATAAGGGCATTATCTAATTAACGGTTAAAGTGCTGTGGATTGTCCCGGGAGTTTCGGGACAAGCCGCATATTAGCCATAGTTAGGAGGAAGAAAATGAAGGAACTTTTGGAGTTTATTGCAAAATCAATGGTTTCAGACCCGACTGCAGTTTCTGTTGAAGAAAATGTGCAGGAGAATGGTGTTGTTTTGACTCTTCACGTGGGAGAAAACGACATGGGCAAGGTTATCGGTAAACAGGGCAGAATAGCAAAGGCTATCCGCACTGTTGTGAAGGCTGCGGCCAGCCACGAAAATAAAAAGGTTACGGTTGATATTGTGTAACTTTGAGAAATCAGACTGTATCGTCGGGGAGAACGGATAAGAGCCGAAACTTACCCTTGGTACAGTCTTATTTTTTTAAGAAATATATTTTGAGATTTGTGCCTTTGTCGGTTTTGACAAAGGGAAAGGCTATGGAAAATATGGATAAAAAAATTGAAGTGGGACAAATAGTTAATACTCATGGACTTTGTGGTGATGTGAAGGTTATGCCCTGGTGTGATGAACCTGAACTTTTTCATGAGCTTGAGTATGTTTTGATAGATGATAATGAATTTGAGATTGAAAAGTCTTCAATTCATAAGAATATGGTGCTTCTCAAGCTTAAGGGGATTGACCATATTAATGACGCTGAAAGATATCGGAATAAGATTTTGACAGTCTTTCGGGAGGATTTGGGAGAATTGCCTGAAGGAACCTACTATATTTGTGACCTTTTGGAATGCAGAGTCGTGTGTGATGACGGCAGAGAGCTAGGAAAAATTCGAGATATTATAAAGACAGGTAGTAATGATGTTTATGTCGTTGAGAATGAGGCTCGTCAGCAAGTTCTTATTCCCGTGATTGATGAGGTTATAAAGTCTGTGGATACACAGGAGAAATTGGTTGTTATAACACCTATAAAAGGATTGATTGACTGATGAAGGTTGATATTTTGACGTTGTTTCCCGAGATGATGGAGGCTGCACTTAAAACCAGTATAATAGGCAGGGCTGAGAAATCAGGACTGTTGACCATAAACTGCGTTCAAATCAGGGACTTTGCTTTTAATAAGCATCGGCAGGTTGATGATTATCCATATGGAGGCGGTCAGGGGATGATTATGCAGGCGGAGCCGATTTTTCAAGCCTTTAAAAGCGTGACGGAAGGCTTGGGTTATAAGCCCAAAACGATTTATATGTCACCTCAGGGGAAGACGTTCAGGCAGTCTGTGGCTAAAAGACTTTCGAAAGAGGAACACATCATCATTTTGTGCGGACACTATGAAGGGGTTGACCAAAGGGTTCTGGATGAAATTGTTGATGAAGAAATATCGCTGGGCGATTTTGTGTTGACGGGTGGAGAGATTGCGGCGATGGCTGTTGTGGATGCGACTGCACGTATGATACCGGGGGTGCTTTCTTCGGAGGTAGCGTTTTCGGAGGAGTCACATTTTTCGGGACTTCTTGAGTTCCCTCAATACACTCGGCCTGCAATCTGGCACGGACGGGAAGTGCCCGAGGTGTTGCAAAACGGAAATCACAAACTGATTGAGGAATGGAAGCGTCGATCGGCTATTGAAAATACATTTAAAAAAAGGCGTGGTATGCTTAGTCGTGCGAAGCTATCTGAAAAAGAAGCAAAGCTTTTAGAGGAAATCAAAGCTGGGCAAGAGAAATGAAAATATATGTAATAAAATGTTGTTTTTTTGTTTTTTTTGTGATATACTTATTGTGATTAGTTATATAAACATTTAAAGAATTTTAATTTGAAGAAATTTCAAGGCAGGAGGGATAGCAGTGAAATGCTTAGAATGTGGTGCAGATATTTATGAGGGCGTTAAGAAATGTCCTTATTGCAAAACATTGACAGCCGGGAATACTGACGAAGACAAGTTCAGAGACTTCGATTTTAAATACATGATAGAATCTTCAGAGCAACTTGAAGAGATAGAGAGGACTGCACGTGCCGGAATTAAGAAAAAGACCGGTATGTTCAGTGGTTTTAGTTTTGCTAAACTGAGAAAACGGCTTCATATTCCGACTATCAGAAGAATTTCAAAGAATACCGAAGTTACAGGCGGGGATAAGTCTGCCGAATCCCAGGATTCAAAAAGTGCAGCTGTTCGTGCCCAGGAGATTGCCAAGACCGCAGCTCAGAAGGCAGCAGAGTTTGTGCCTGAGGGTATGGCAAGGTATACTGTAAGATCAAGTGATGGAGAAGAGGTTGAAACCGCTGCAAGAAGTTCTTATGAGGCAGAGGATAATTCATTGGGGACATACAAGAGGGTTTCACGCAATACTCCCAAGAGAAATCGCAGACGTTCGAACAAAAGGGGAATTGCAGCATTGTTCGTTGGACTTGTTTTGGTTGTAGCTGTTGTTGTGGGGATTGTTGCACTTATTTGCTCGGCATTTGCAAATGGCGAAACAGTAAAGTCGTATACTTACATAAAGGATAATTCTCTTTTCCTTGTGTATAAGGGTGAAAAAGTGACACTTACGGAGTCTTTGATTACAGAAAACTATGTTCGCAATATAACAGCCGGGAATACGGAAGATGCAACTGAAAATGGTGCAGCGCAAGGCTTTTCGGTTGAAAAGATTGCTGCGGAATCTAATATCGTAAAAATAACAGCTGATGGAAAAAGAGTATATTTCTTTGAGAACTATGACCCTGAAACAGGAAGCGGAGCACTTAAGTATGTTGACAAAGGTAAAGCGAAAAAAATAACTGAGATTGCCCAGGCTGTGCATAATTCAATTGTTTTTTCAGAGGATGGAAGAAAGATTCTGTATCTTAGAACTACTGATAAAAACGGGGATATGGGAGTTTTGTATTATTGGCACAGCAAGATTAAGGAGCCTTTTGAAATTTCAACAGACATTGACCATGGAACATTTACATTCGGCGGTAAAGATGAATGGGCTATGTTTATTGAAAACTTCAACCGTATTGAAATGAGCGGTGATTTGTTTGTAAAGAGTCTTGGAGATGCTGATGAGGATAAGGTTAAGATAGATTCGGGAGTTTGTAAAGTGTTTGGCTCAAATCCCGGACATGCAGCATATATTTATGCAAAAGGTTGGGACACTGCCACAGAAGCCTTTGATATCTATGCAGTTAACAAAAAAGGAAGAACTATTCGTTTGGGTGAAAAGACTAAGCGTGAGCCTTATATGAAAGAGACAAAAGATAGTCTGCTTGTATTCGGTATGGCTGATGAAGGCGGAGACAATCTTTATGAGGTTGATATAAATTCGGGCAAAAAGGAAAAGATTGCGTCCGATGTTAGTGATATCATTATGCTCTCTGAGAACGAAAAGACCTTGATATACAACAAGGTATATGAAAAAAACAGCACTGTTTTTGCGAGAAATGCAGAATATTATGCATATACCTATGGCAAGGAGCCTCAGCGCATTGCGAATAATGTGGTTGCTGATGAGAAGATTGTCAGTGGTCAGCCACAGATTGCTATCAGTAAGGATGGCAAAACAATTCTTTATATTGGCGGATACGACGATGTGAAGGGTGGCGGAACTCTTAAGCTGTGCACTTATAAAAGAGGCAAGGCGTCAGAGGAGAAAACAATTACTGAGGGCGTATATTCTTGTTTCGTTACGACAAATGATGAGTTTGTTGTTCTCAAGGATTACAGCAGGTCAAAGAATGTTGCAGACGCTTATGTCTTAGATGGAAATGAGTTGAGACCGTTTAAGGATGAGGTTTGCCCTGAATTGTTTGAAATTTCAGAAGATGGGAAACATATATACTGCGTAATGGAGATAGATGCGAAGAGCAAAATGGGTAATCTTGAGAGATTCACTTTTAAGGGAAAGTCAAAGACCATTGCTAAAGGCGTTTCGGATTTTGAACTTAATGCTGATGATGTGTTGGTTTTCGCAAATGCTAACGCAGACAGTGGAAAGTTTGATTTTAAGCTTTATCGTGGAGAGAAGAATAAACTTGTGGACATAGATACTTCTGTGGACTTTATGGCTATAAAATAAATACATTAAAGGGGCAATGGACTTGTGAGAATCGGTATTTTTGGCGGGACATTTAATCCGCCGCACATAGGGCATATTTACATTGCAAGAGAAGCTATGAAAAAGGCTGAACTTGACAAAATGGTATTTATTCCATGTGGAAATCCGCCTCATAAGGATAGCTGTGAGATAGAATCTGCAAAGCACAGGTTTAACATGGTCAGCCTTGCAATATCCAAAGAGAAAAATTTTGAAAACTCAGATATTGAGATACGTTTAGATGAGTTTAGCTATACGGCAAATACCCTGCGCAAACTGAAAGACATTTATCCTCGGGAGCAGCTTTGCTTTTTGGTAGGTGGAGATTCTCTTGTTGATATGGAGAAGTGGTATCATCCTGAAAGAATCTTCCCGATTGCTGAGATTGTTGTCGCAATGCGAGGCGGACAAGACTCTCAAAAGGTTTTGATTGCCGCTGAAAAATACAGACATGAGTATGGTGCAAACATTAGGTTTATTGAAATTGAACCCATGGATGTGTCTGCCTCTCATATAAGAGATATGTTAAGGTCAGGGGAAACTCCTGATGGGATTGTCCCACGGAAGGTTCTTGAATATATAAAGGAAAATGGAATTTACAGAGAAAAATCAGATTGATATGTTAAGTATTGAGGAAATTACCAAGTATTTAGAAAATACTTTGAGTCAGAGCCGGTTTTCTCACACTTTGGGTGTAGCGGAAACAGCGCGGAATCTGGCTCAAAAATGGGGCGCAGATGAAGATGCGGCCTATTTAGCTGGGCTTGTTCATGATTGCGCCAAGGAAATAGACAAAAACGAGGCAATTGGTCTCCTTGAGGAGAGGGGCTACACGGTTGATGAGGTGGAGAAAAAGGCTTTGGGACTTCTTCACGCTCCTCTTGGTGCGTTTCTTGCCCGTGAGAGGTTTGGTATTACAAATGAAGAAATTTTGGATTCCATAAAATTTCATACTACAGGACGAGTAGGAATGACTCTTTTGGATAAAATAATATATGTTGCGGACTTTATTGAACCCGGCAGGAAATACAAGGAATCACAGCTTGTTCGAGAGACAGCTGAAGTAGACATTGATGCCGCGGTTTTGCAAGAGGCAAACATTATTATTAAGTACACTATTGATAAAGGCAGATTGCTTCATGCCAATACGGTAGCCGCAAGAAACAGTTTTTTAGGTTGTGGAGAAGAAAAATAGCTTTTCAACCAGAAAACGGCATACCGAAAGAGGCGAGTTTTCGTGGGGCAAGGGGCACCGTTTAAAACATTGATAGCTTTACTTGTAGTTGTTATGGTTGCAGGTATAGGTACCTTTGGAATAGGGGTATTTAAAAAAAATGAACCTCAGGTGATTGAGGATAAAAGTGTGAAAACAAGTGTGTCTGAGAAATCACAAAAAGAGGAAGAAATTCTTGATTTTTTGGTGGTTTGTGTTGATGATGACGGATACAGAACTGACCTGATACTTTTGTGCAGGTATAATCCTGAAGATAATAGTGGAGTTATTCTTCAAATCCCCAGAGATACTTTTGTTGAAAACAACAGAAGGGACAAAAAGATAAATTCTGCATATGGGACCAAAGGTAAGGCAGGGACTTTGATTCGTGAAGTCGAGGCGGTTGTGGGGGTTGCTCCGCGCAGATATTTAATTATAACCTTTTCGGCGTTTAAAGAGCTTGTTGATGAAGTTGGCGGGGTTGAAGTTGATGTGCCAATAAGGATGAAATATACCGACCCTGTGCAAAATTTAAATATTGACCTTTACCCCGGGGTTCAGGTGCTTGATGGGGAGAAGGCATTGATGTTTATGAGGTTCCGGAAAAATGATGACGGAAGCGGATATGTTGACGGGGATATTGGAAGGCTTAAGGCACACAAGGTTTTTTATGAAGCGGCTCTTTCAAAACTGAAAAATACGAAGAATATATTGAAAGCACCAAAAATTTTGAGAATATTGAAAAGGTACGCACAAACGGATTTTACGCCGGGAGATTTGCTTGGTTATTTAGGGGAAATTCCCAGTTTGGATACAAAAAATATAAAAATTCTTTCGTTGCCCGGAGCGGGACGATATGCAAAAAATGGTATTTCGTATTTTTTCCATAACGAGGTTGAAACAAAAAAACTGGTGGAAGAATATTTCCCTGAAAATGAAACTTAAGTTAGTATATATACAGTAAAAGGAGTTGTAGTATGAGCTGTGAAAATAATTTTGTGAATACCGCAGTCAAGGCTGCGGATGCAAAAATGGGCAAGGATATAGTGGTTTTGGATGTACAGGAGCTTACAACACTGACCGGATACTTTGTAATTGTGACAGGTGGCTCACCTTCAAATGTTCAGGCTATCTGTGATAACATTGAGGAAAAGATGGCGGCTGAGGGCGCTGTGCTTTTAAATAAAGAAGGCTATAACAATGCGGAATGGATTCTTTTGGGGTATGATGATGTGATTATACATATCTTCCAGAATGAACCAAGAGAGTTTTATAAGCTGGAGCACATATGGAAAGATGCTCCGTGCATTGATGTAGCTGATTTGATTGTTGAGTAGATAAAAATTCCTGAAAGGACTGATTATAAATGAAGTATGATTTTAAACAGATTGAGGCAAAGTGGCAAAAAAGTTGGGACGAAAATGAAACTTTTAAGGCTTCTAACAAGGATAAGTCAAAACCTAAGTTTTATGGCCTTGTAGAGTTCCCTTATCCCTCGGGACATGGCCTCCATGTAGGGCATCCGAGAGGTTATACTGCCATTGATATTATCACAAGAAAGAAGCGCTTAGAGGGATATAATGTACTTTTCCCTATGGGCTGGGATGCATTTGGACTCCCCACTGAGAACTTTGCAATCAAAAATAACATTCACCCTGCTGTTGTTACAGAAAAGAATGTTGAAAACTTTAAAAGACAGCTTAAAATGCTGGGTTTTGGGTTTGACTGGTCAAGAGAAATAAACACAACCGATCCAAATTATTATAAATGGACACAGTGGATTTTTCTTAAGCTTTTTGAAAAAGGCCTTGCTTATAAAACAAAAATGCCTATCAATTTCTGTACCGGCTGCAAGGTTGGTCTTGCCAATGAAGAAGTTGTAAACGGTGTTTGTGAGCGTTGCGGCAGTGAGGTTGTGCAGAAAGAGAAAAGTCAGTGGATGCTGAAAATCACAGAGTACGCACAGCGACTCATTGACGACCTTGACGACCTTGATTATATTGAAAGAGTAAAAATTCAGCAGAAGAACTGGATTGGCCGAAGCGAGGGCGCAGAGGTAGACTTCAAAATCAAAGGTACAGACGATAAAATCGGGGTTTATACAACACGTCCCGATACTCTTTTTGGTGCTACATATATGGTTCTTGCGCCGGAACATCCTTATGTTGAAAAATATAAGGAAAGAATAGAAAACTATGCCGAGGTTGAAGCCTACAAGCTTGAAGCGGCAAAGAAGAGTGATTTTGAAAGAGCCGAGCTTGACAAAAACAAGACCGGTGTTATGCTGAAAGGTATAGTTGCAATCGACCCCGTAAACAATGCTGAAATTCCCATTTGGATTTCTGACTATGTTCTTGTAACTTATGGAACAGGCGCAATTATGGCGGTACCTGCGCACGATACACGTGACTGGGAATTTGCAAAGAAATTTGATATGCCTATTATCGAGGTTGTAGCAGGCGGTGAGGATGTTCAAAAAGAAGCATTCACCGATGTTGAGACCGGAGTAATGGTAAATTCCGGATTCCTTACCGGTATGCAGGTTGAAGAAGCTAAAAAGGCAATTATCGACTTTTTAGAAAAAGAAGGAATAGGCAAACGCAAGGTAAACTACAAACTTCGTGACTGGGTGTTCTCGCGTCAGCGTTACTGGGGGGAACCGATTCCCCTTGTGAACTGTCCACATTGTGGTTGGGTAGCCCTTCCCGAGAGCGAACTTCCTTTGCAGCTTCCCGATACAAAGAACTTTGAGCCCGGTGAATCCGGTGAATCTCCGCTTATCAAGATACGTGACTGGGTTGAAACAACCTGTCCCAAGTGCGGCGGAAAAGCAGAAAGAGAAACCGATACTATGCCACAGTGGGCAGGGTCTTCGTGGTATTTCTTAAGATATATCGACCCGGATAACAATGATTTTCTTGCAGGATTGGAAGAACTTAAGTATTGGCTTCCGATTGACTGGTATAACGGTGGTATGGAGCATACTACACTTCACCTCCTTTACTCAAGATTCTGGCACAAGTTCCTTTATGATATTGGTGTTGTTCCTACAAAAGAGCCTTATCAGAAGAGAACTTCACACGGTATGATTTTGGGCGAAAATGGCGAGAAAATGTCAAAGTCAAGGGGCAATGTAATTAACCCTGACGATGTTGTTAATGAATATGGTGCTGATACTTTCAGAACCTATGAAATGTTTATCGGTGCTTTTGACCAGGCAACTCCCTGGTCTATGGATGGTGTTAAGGGCTGCTTCAAATTCCTCGAAAGAGTGTGGAATTTGCAGAATATTTTGGTTGATGGCGACAGCTATTCAAAAGAGCTTGAAACAGCTATGCACAAGACAATTAAAAAGGTAACTGACGATTACGACAGAATGAAGTTCAATACCGGTATTGCGACGCTCATGGCGTTTATCAATGACGTAACAAAGCTTGGAAAAATCAATAAGGCCGAGTTTAAGACATTTATTACACTTTTAAACCCTGTTGCTCCGCATCTTACTGAGGAGCTTTGGCAGGTTGCAGGTTTTGAGGGAAACCTTTCGGATACAAGTTGGCCAAAGTTTGACGAGGCTAAGACTATTGACGACGAAGTTGAGGTTGTTCTTCAGATTAACGGCAAAATCCGCGATAAGGTTATGATTTCCGCAGATCTTGATCCAAAGGGAATGGAAAAAGTGGCGCTTGAAAGCGAAAAGATAAAGGAAATGATTGAAGGTAAGCAAGTGGTAAAGGTTATTGCTGTACCTAAAAAGCTTATTAATATTGTTGTAAAATAAAAAAGAGGGGTAAATTCAATGAATGTTAAAGATGAATTTGTTGAGATATACCAAAAGAATATAAAAAGAGAGGGAGCCGACAGGCTCCTTCAACACCTTTTGTCGTCGTCAAGTGACTTTTTTACGGCACCTGCAAGTACCAGATTTCATGGTGCTTATGAGGGCGGCCTTGCGGAGCATAGCATAAATGTTTATGAATGCCTTAAGGATTACCTTTCAAGGGAAAGAGTTCAGGAGCTTTATGGGATAGAGGCGAGTGATGAAACGATTGCCATTGTTGCACTTTTGCATGACCTTTGTAAAATGAATTTCTATAAGCCGGGCTTTCGTAATGTAAAAGATGAGAATGGTGTTTGGCAGAAAGTTCCCACCTATGAAATTGACGATAAACTCCCTTATGGGCACGGAGAAAAATCGGTTTATATGATTTCAGGGTTTATGAGACTAACCAGGGAAGAAGCCTTTGCTATTCGTTATCATATGGGCTTTTCGGGGAATGAACCTGCAGGGAATGTAGGCAGTGCTTTCGAGATGTTTCCCTTGGCGTTTGCTTTGTCTACCGCTGATATGGAGGCTACATATTTCCTTGAGGGAAAAGAATAAAAATTCATAAAGAATGGAGGAGTTGACTTTTGAAGGATGGCTTTTTGAAGGTTGCAGCCGCAACCCCGGAAATTCGCGTAAATGATACTAAAGGTAATTGCGAAAGTATAATCAGTCAGGTAAAAACTGCTACAATGTCAGGAGCAAAAATCCTGGTGTTTCCAGAAATGTGTATTACCGGTTATACTTGTGGCGATTTGATGCTTCAAAGCTCTTTTTCTGAAAGAGCGATGAAGGCTCTTTCAAGAATTTTAAAAGAAACTTCTCATCTGGACATTCTTTTTGCTGTGGGACTGCCTGTTTTGTATATGGACAAGCTGTATAATGCGGCGGCTGTGTGTAAGGATGGACGGGTTTTGGGGTTTGTTACAAAGACCTGGCTTCCGGACTTTGGAGAGTTTAATGAAATCAGGTATTTTTCGACCTTGAAGAATACGGTTATGATTGAGTTTGAGGATTATGAGGTGCCTATGGGTACAAAACTTATGTTTTGTGCCGAAAATATGAAAAACCTTCGTATTGCTTGTGAAATTTGTGAGGATATGTGGGTCCCGAATCCACCTTCGGTTGAACACGCTCTCTCCGGTGCTACGGTTATGCTCAATCTTTCGGCGTGTAGTGAGTCTACGGGGAAGCGCTCAGCACGAAAGCTTTCTATCGGGGCTAATTCTTTGCGGAATATAATTGCATATATCTATGCAGATGCAGGGGACGGGGAGTCTACAACTGATGTGGTTTATGCCGGTAATAATATGATTTTTCAATGCGGCAAAAAACTTGCCGAGGCAAAGCCTTTTGAAAACGGAATAATTTATGCTGTGATTGATATAGACAAAATAAGTCAGCTCAGAAGACGCAGAAATACATTCGTGACTTTGCCTGATGATGAGTACACAAAGATTTATTTTAATATGGAGATTTGTGAAACAGAGCTTTCGGGAATTAATCCGTCGCCCTTTGTGCCTAAAGAAGAGGAAAGAAAGGCGAAAATCTGTGAGAGAGTTTTTGCGATGCAGTGTGCAGGACTTAAAAAGCGCATACAGCATATAGGAATAAAAACTGTGACTATCGGGGTTTCAGGCGGACTCGACAGCACTCTTGCGTTAATGGTTGTTGCCAAGACCTTTGATAAGCTTGGCCTTGACCGAAAAGGGATTTTGGCGGTGTCTATGCCCTGCTTTGGCACTACGGACAGGACTTATAATAATTCTAAAATTATGGCTGATGCTTTGGGTGTTTCTTTTTTGGAAATCCCTATTGCTGATGCTGTTTTGCAGCATTTTAAGGATATTGGTGTATCACCTGATACACACGATGTTACCTATGAGAATTCTCAGGCAAGAGAAAGAACACAAGTCCTTATGGACATTGCAAATAAAACCGGTGGCATTGTTATTGGGACCGGTGATTTGTCGGAACTTGCACTTGGATTTGCTACCTATAATGGTGACCAGATGTCTATGTATGGGGTGAACTGCTCTGTGCCAAAGTCGCTTATGCGAAGCCTTGTGAGGTTTTTGGCAGAGAATGAGGAGAAAAAGCTTCGAAGGGTTTTGATTGATGTGGTTGAAACTCCGGTAAGCCCCGAGCTTTTGCCACCTGATGATGCAGGAAAGACAGTCCAGAAAACAGAAGATATTGTTGGCTCGTATGAAATTCATGATTTTATAATATACAACTTTATGAAATTTGGATTTGACAGAAAAAAAATCTTGCGCATGGCTTTTTCGGCTTTTGATGGGGTTTATGATTCAAAAGAGATTGAAAAATGTGTGGATGTTTTTTATCGCAGATTTTTCAGTAACCAGTTTAAGCGTTCTGCTTCCCCTGATGGCCCTATGGCGGGGAACATATCTTTGTCGCCTCGTGGAGGCTGGTGTATGCCGTCGGATGCAATTTTTGAGGAATAATATTACAAGGGACGGTTTTCGTCCCTTGTTTTGATGGGAGAATAAAAAATGCTTCACATAAAAGAACCAATTGTAGTGGAAGGGAAATTTGACCGTGAGCAACTGAAGAAGGTTACGGATGCTCCTATAATCTGTACAGGGGGCTTTACTCTTTATACTGACAAAAGTATAATAAAGGCAATCCGTAAATTTGCTGAGACCACGGGGGTTATTGTGCTCACTGATTCGGATAGTGCAGGATTTCGGATACGCAATTATATAAAACAATGCGTTGGCCTTCGTGGAGTTGTTAAACATGCGTATATTCCCACAATAGAAGGCAAAGAAAAGCGCAAAAAAGTTCCGGGGAAAGAGGGACTTCTGGGAGTTGAGGGTATTACTGAGGAGGAGCTTTCAAAGATTCTCGCCAGTGTGACAGAAATAAAAAACGAGGATGTCAGTGATGAAAAAAAGATTACAAAGGCAATGCTTTTTGAGGATGGGTTAAGTGGCGGAACTGACAGCCGTGAACTGCGAAAGAAATTGGCAACCAGACTCAAGCTTCCCGTAAGGCTTTCCACAAACGGTCTTTTGGATATACTGAATTGTGCCATAGGATACGAGGATTACAAAAGGGCATTGAACGAAATAAAAGGTTAAAAACTGCCGGTTTCGGGGATACTTGAAATGTATTTTAAAAACCTGTAGACAATCTTTGTTGATTATAAAAACGTTTTACATAGAGTATAAAATAATTGTTGATTTTATAACAATTTTGTGGTATACTGTCAAATTGAGATGCTTAATTTAAAAAGATAAGCTATGGATTTGTAATGGCAAATTAGCAAATTTTGGATAGCGGACAGAAAGGTGTGTTTTTATGGAAAATAATAAGGAATTCAAGCCGTATATTCCGGCGGGCAAGGTCACACACGAGCTTACAATTACAGCAATTATTGTGGGTGTGATTCTTGCAGTTGTTTTTGGTGCGGCAAATGCATATCTCGGACTCAGAGTGGGCATGACTGTTTCGGCGTCTATTCCGTCGGCGGTTATTGCTATGGGTGTTATTCGTGTTTTGCTTAAGAAAAACTCAATTCTTGAAAGTAATATGGTGCAGACTATTGGTTCTGCCGGTGAGTCTTTGGCGGCGGGTGCTATATTTACAATTCCCGCGCTGTTTTTGTGGGCTGCTGAACCTGCGCTTGGCATGGAAAAGCCCAGTATAGTTGAAATTACTCTTATTGCATTATTGGGCGGACTTTTAGGTGTGTTTTTTATGGTGCCTCTGAGAAATGCATTGATTGTGCGTGAACACGGGGTTTTGCCTTATCCTGAGGGAACTGCCTGTGCTGAGGTTTTACTTGCCGGTGAAGATGGCGGTTCCAATGCATCTACGGTTTTTGCAGGTATGGGCTTTGCGGCAGTTTTTAAATTTATTATTGACGGACTTAAAGCTGTTCCCGGTGAAATTGCTTTCAGAGTAAAGGGATTTGCCGGTGAAATCGGGACACAGATTTATCCCGCTGTTTTGAGTGTCGGGTATATTTGCGGACCGAAAATCGCTTCGTATATGTTCAGCGGTGGTGTTTTGAGCTGGCTTGTGCTTATACCCATGATTGTGCTTTTTGGAAAGGATATTGTTTTATATCCTGCGGAGGTTTCTGTTGGTGAAATTTATGCAGCAGGCGGAGCATACGGAATTTGGGGCTCATATATTAGATATATTGGAGCAGGTGCTTTGGCTGCAGGGGGAATAATCAGTCTCATAAAGTCATTACCTCTTATTGTCCGCACGTTTGGAGATGCGGTTCGTGGTATGGCAAAGACCGGTGAAAATGGCGGAGAACGAACAGCTCAGGATTTGAATATTAAGTTTATAATCATAGCTATCGTTGTGCTTACACTTCTTATATGGCTTATTCCTGCGATACCTGTATCTTTAATAGGTGCAGCGGTTATAGTTGTTTTTGGCTTTTTCTTTGCTACTGTTTCATCACGAATGGTCGGACTTGTGGGAAGTAGCAACAATCCTGTTTCGGGAATGTCTATTGCTACACTTCTTATAGCTACACTGATTCTCAAGTTTACGGGAACAACAGGGACAGCTGGTATGGCTGCGGCTATTGCAATTGGCTCTATAATTTGTATTGTTTCGGCTATTGCGGGAGATACTTCTCAGGACCTTAAGACCGGATTTTTGCTTGGGGCAACACCCAAAAAACAGCAGATAGGCGAGATATTCGGCGTTGTGGCGGCTGCATTTGCCATAGGCGGAACACTTTATCTCCTTGACAGTGCGTGGGGCTTTGGCTCAGAAGAACTCAGCGCACCTCAGGCTACAATTATGAAGATGATTGTTGAGGGTGTTATGGAGGCGAAGTTACCCTGGGATCTTATATTCATCGGAATATTTATTGCGATTGTGGTAGAAATTCTCAGAATACCGGTTCTTCCTTTTGCTATAGGTATTTACCTTCCTGTTCATCTTAATGCTTGTATTATGGTGGGCGGACTTATTCGACTTTTCATTGAAAAAATGAATAAGAACAAAGAGGAAAAGGAAAAGATTGTAAGTGACGGTATGCTTTTCTGCTCGGGAATGATTGCCGGAGAAGGTGTTGTGGGGATTATTCTTGCAATAATGGCTCTCTTTGGAGTTGGAAAATTGATTGATATCTCCGGAATTTTAGGGCTTTCATCCACTATGTCAACTGTAGCAGGACTCGTGGTATTTGCTCTTGTTATCCTTTCGGTTCTTAAATTTTCTGTCTGGAAGAAAAACCGTGGGATTAAGTAAATATGGGAAAATTCATGAAAAGAAACGAAGAGAATTATCTTGAAAAAATTCCCGTCAGAGGCTCAGGTCTTAATTGGAGGATTGAGGAAAACGGTGAAGTTACGCTGCTTGTTGAAAACAAGGGGTTCATGAACAGAGTTTTTCAAAAGTTTTTCAAAAAACCAAAGGTGACACAAATTCATCTTGATGAGATAGGAAGCTTTGTCTGGCCATTGATTGATGGCGAAAAGAACATTGTTTTGCTCGGGCAGGATGTTGAGAAAAAGTTTGGAGAGAAAGCACAGCCGACCTATGAACGACTTGCTCAGTTTTTCAGGATACTTGAAAGTTACAGATTTGTAAGCTGGAAAGATTGATGCGAAATTGGACTGCAGTTTTTAAACTGCAGTTCTTTTTTTGTGAAAAAATACTTGACATACTTTGGAAAATGTATTATAATTTATCAGTTAGTAATCCTTGCCTTTGGCAGAGCCAAAGGTCAATAGTCCATAAGGAGGTGAATGAAAATGGTTGAAGTTATTAACAAGTACGAAACTTTGTATGTTATCGACGTTACTAAAAACGAAGAAGAAACTGCAGCATTGGTTGATAAGTTCAAGACATTGATAGAAGCTAACGGTACAGTCGAGAGCGTTGACGAATGGGGACGCAGAAGATTGGCATATCCTATCAATGATGTGGCTGAGGGCTATTATGTTCTCGTTAATTTTGCCGCTAAAGCTGAATTTATCGCTGAACTCGAGCGTGTATTCGGTATTACAGACGGTATTATGAGACACATAGTAATCAAAAAAGAAGAGAAATAATTTATGCCTGTTTGGCATAGAAAGCGAGATTGCTTATGATTAACAAAGCGATTTTGATGGGCAGACTCACAAGAGACCCCGAACTTCGTCACACTGGCAGCGGTACGCCTGTTTGCAGCTTCAGTGTTGCAATAGACAATGGCTACGGTGAAAACAGGACAACTGATTTTATCAATTGTGTTGCCTGGAATAAGACTGCTGAATTTGTTGATAAGTATTTTACAAAAGGCAGAATGATTATTGTTGTCGGCAGAATCCAGACCCGTACATGGGAAGGTCAGGACGGCAAGAAGAATTATGCGACAGAGGTTGTGGCAAGTGAGGTTTCATTTGGTGAATCAAAGAAGAATGCTGAAGATGGCGGTTACAGTGCGCCCGTACGTCAGAGTGCGGATGATGCTTTGGTGATGCCTTCGGATGCAGAGGATGATTTTGTTGCCCTGGAAACTAATGATGATTTGCCGTTCTAATACGGCTTACGGTCACTGAATATTGATGATAGGAGGAAAGAAAAATGCCTGAAAAGGAAAGAAATGACAAGGTAAGAAGCAGAAAACCTAAAAGAAAGGTATGTGCTTTTTGCGCTGATAAAGTAGATTTCATTGACTACAAGGATGTAGCTAAGCTCAGACGTTATATCACAGAAAGAGCTAAGATTCTTCCCAGAAGAATAAGCGGTTGCTGTGCAAAGCATCAGAGAGAGCTCACTGTTTCAATTAAGAGAGCAAGATATATGGCGCTTTTGCCTTATAGTGCTGACTAATAAGCAGAAAATTTAAACCACGCAAGGAACTTTTTCCTTGCGTGGTTTTTTGTATAAAAAACGGTAAAAATTTGGTAAATATCAATGTGAAACAGAAGGGTAATATATCTGTAACAAACTTTGGCTATATTGTAGGATAAATAAAGCTTTTTTTCTACATATTTCAAAAAAATAATTTGGATTTTCTATTGAAATAGACAGTTTTTTTGTGTATAATATTTGTGTATAAGGGGAAAGTTAACTTTTTTATCTGAAAGAGTTTTTACACTCCTTAAAAAAATAGGCTTTATGTCGGTATGGAAATTAGGATGAGGAGATTATGACGAAAAAATTTTTGCTTATACAGATTTTGATATTGATGATATTTTTCGTAAGCTTTTCCGAATCTGCAGTATTTGCAACAGACTTCCCGGATGTGCCGAAACAGCACGAAAATTATACAGCTATTACATATCTTGCAAAAGTGGGTGTTATAGCCGGTTATGAGGATGGCACATTCAGTCCTGAAAGAGAAATAACGAGAACAGAGTTTTGTGCTCTTATGGCCCGAACCCTTGGTTTTGAGAAAGATTCATATGTGGTTAAAGAAATTCCTTTTTCTGACGTGCCACAGGGATATTGGGGTGAAGCGTATATTTCGTTTTGCTATGAACTTGGGCTTATTGACGGCATGGGCGACGGATCATTTGCTCCTGCTGCTAAGGTTACCTTGGAACAAGCGGTAAAAATGGCTGTCTGTGCCATAGACAAACAGGAGGCGGCGCTCAGGATTAAGGGCGAAAAATGGTATTCCGGTTATGTGATTATTGCAAGGCAGCAGCGCCTTCTTTCCGATGTTTCTGAGGACTTTGGCGAAAATGCTGTCAGGGGGAATATTGCTCAGGTGGTTTATAATATGACCAAATGTAAGACAGTGGATGTTAGTGGTATACTTGAACCCAAAGAAGAGGTTCCTGAGATTGTTGAGCCACCTGCGGAGGAGGATGAACCAAATTCATCAGAGATTGGTGAAAAGGATGAAGAGGAATATACGGCAGAAGAACTTGCCATAATTCAGGCATTTAAGGACAAGGATTATTCTGATGTGGAAACTATTGTAATTGATGCGGGTCATAACTTTTCGGGGTGTGATACCGGGGCGATAAATGAAGCAGCAGACGCCCACGAAGAAATAATCAATTGGCAAATAGCGGACAAACTGAGAATTTTGCTTGAAGATATGGGTTATAGGGTTATTATGACAAGACCGGATGTTACTGACAATGTTCAGGGGTCTACCCTTATTGAAAGTCTTCAATCCAGAGTTGACATTGCTCATAGCAATCTGGCAGACATGTTTATTTCAATTCATTGCAATGCAGGTGGCGGCAATGGCGTTGAGACATACTGCTTTAGCGAAAGCGGTTATTCAGGCAGACTTGCGAAATTGGTTCAGGAAAAGATTGCAGAAAATACCGGACTTTATGACCGTGGTGTAAAAACTGCTAACTTTTATGTGATAAAAAATACTGTTATGCCGGCTATTTTGGTGGAATCGGGATTTATTGATAACAGCTCAAATGTGGAAATACTGACTTCTGAATCCGGGCAGATGAAGATTGCTGAGGCTATTGCTGAGGCAGTTGGGATTTATGATAATATGAGCCCGATAAGAAAGAATTCTGAAGAAAAACTTTCAGAGGCATTTGATTCGGAGCTTACTGAAGAGGAAGAGCCTGAGAAAGTTAGCGGCAAAGAAGATACAGAAGGGTCTTCCCCGGATATAACCGAAATTGAGATATCAGATACGGAGAAAAAATAAAATGCAAAAGAAACCTGAGTTGCTTGCACCCGCAGGCAGTCTTAATAAATTGAAAATAGCTATAACCTATGGTGCTGATGCAGTTTATGTCGGAGGAGAGGAGTTTTCTCTCAGGGTTGCTGCAGAGAATTTTTCTCCGGAGGATTTGGAGGAGGGTGTCAGGTTTGCTCACGAAAGAGGTAAGAAAGTATACCTGACAGCTAACATTATTCCCCATAACGAGGATATAGTGGAATACGAGGCATTTTTGAAAAAATATATGGCTGCCGGCTTTGATGCAGTTATCCTGTCAGACTTGGGTATGTTTCAGCTTACTCGTGAAATTGCACCTGATTTGGAAATTCATGTCAGTACACAAGCAAATAATGTGAATTTTAAAAGCGTTGACACATGGCACAAAATGGGAGCGAAGCGGGTTATTCTTGCCCGGGAGATGTCCTTTGATGAAATTTCCCAAATCAGGGAAAAAACTTCACCTGACCTGGAACTTGAGGCTTTTGTTCATGGTGCTATGTGTATATCCTATTCTGGCAGATGCCTTTTGAGTAATTACCTGACAAATCGTGACAGCAATCTTGGGGCATGTTCACACCCTTGCAGATGGAATTACTATCTGATGGAGGAGACCAGACCGGGTGAATATATGCCTGTGTTTGAAAACGACAGAGGTACGTTCATATATAATTCAAAGGACCTTTGCATGATAGAACATATAGACAAGCTTGTAAAAAGCGGTCTTGACAGTTTTAAGATTGAGGGAAGGGTCAAAACGGAGTATTACCTTGCGACGGTTGTGAAGGCGTATCGTGAGGCTATTGATAAATACTTGGAAGACCCGGAGAACTTTGAAACAAACCCCGAATGGCTATCTGAACTCAAAAAGGTCAGCCACAGAGATTATACAACCGGTTTTTATTTTGGCAGACCGGATGGAAACGAGCAAAACTATGAGACGAGTTCTTATATCAGGGAATATGAGCTTTTGGGTGTTGTTTCAGAGTATGATGAAGAAAGACAACTTTTGACGGTAGTTCAAAAGAACAGGTTTTTCAAAGGGTCAGAGGTTGAGTTTTTGAGACCTGTGGGGGATTTTGTGAAACACAAAATCGAGTATATGGAAAACGAATCCGGCGAAGAGATTGAGGTTGCAAACAGACCTCAGGATATCGTCAGAATAAAAATAGATACTCCCATAGAAAGGGATTCCATGATGAGGGCTCCCAGGGAAAATTAAACTGCAAAATTATTAAACAAACATATATAAAAAATTGGAGGTAGAAAAATGAAATTTACAAAAAGACTTTTGAGTATGCTAATTGTAGTCGCAATGTGTCTGACATGCTTTGTAGTTACTCCGGTTTCTGCTGCTGCTTTTACAGACCTTAAAGAAGACCATTTTGCATACGAGGCAGTAAACGTTCTCAGTAAGCTGGGCGTTATCAACGGTTATGAAGAAAACGGAGGATTCAGCTTCAAACCGGACAACAATGTAACAAGAGCGGAATTCACCGCAATGCTGCTCAGAACCCGTGGAATGGGCTCAGTTGGTTCAACCAGCCTTGAAAATCCCCCGTTCCCTGATGTTACAACTTCGGATGTATCCTGGGCTATTGGTAATATCAGAACAGCTCGTGAGCTTAAAATTATCAACGGTTACGATGATGGTACATTTAAGCCCAAAAACAATGTTTCTTATGAAGAAGCAGTAAAGATGATTGTTTGTGCTTTGGGATATGGTGATATGGGAGTAGATGGTGCAACCTGGTACTCAAAGTATATTATGACGGCAACATCTTTAAAATTCCTTGATGGTGCAGGTGGTGCAATATCTACCCCCGCAACCCGTGCAACAATTGCTAAGATGCTTTATAATTGTCTTGAAGTTAAACTTGCTGAAAATAATCAGATTACAAACAAGACAATTCTTGAAAATGACCTCAAACTCATTAAAAACGTAGGTTATATTGCATCTAATCCGGACATCAGTCTTTCGGCACCGGACCCCAACCTGAGAGCAAATGAAATTCAGATTACCAGTCCTGACGAGGATGGTAATCCCGAAACCATTACCTATAAGGTTGATGATGCATCAAAGTACAACGATATGTTGGGCGCACAGATTACGTTCTATTATCAGGACGACTTTAATACTGGCATGAAGAATTTGGTTTTGGCTACTGTTAAGGACAGCACAACTGTTACTATTGAAGCAAACCTCATCCAAAGCGGAACGTCCAACACAATAAATTATCTGAAGACAGAAGATGCAGATAAAGAAATCAGTATAAGTGTTGCGTCTGACAGCGTGGTTGTTTATAATGGCAAACTTTATGGAACAGCTGCGGATAGTTCAAGCACATTTGCTACCTATTTCTCAGAAAAAGGATTGCCTGAGGTTGGAAAGGTTGAGCTTGTTGACAGAGACGGCGACGATGTTTATGATGTAGTGTTTGTTGACGATTATGAAGTATACTTTGTATCTTCTGTTACTAACTCAGACTATAAGATTACAGACAATGCACTCAGAAACGGTCTTTCTACTGCTGACAGACAGAAAACATTGAATTATAATCAAAATGATATTGAGTTTTATACCGCAAGTGGAGCGGCTGCATCATTCAGCTCGATTAAAAAGGGTAGTATAATTTTTGTGGCAGAAGATAACCATTCAACTGGTGATGCAAAGGTAATTGTTTGCAACGATACAGTATCCGGAAAGGTTACAGCTACAAGTTCATCCAAGGGATACACTATTAACGGCAAGTCTTACAAGGAATCCAGACTTGCACCTTGGAAGAATCCTATTTCCGGCGCAAGTCCCTCGCTGACGACTGCACCTTCTATGGGTGATAGTGCTAAGTTCTATCTTGATATGGATGGAAATATTATCTGGTATGATAAAACAGAAGCAACCTCAAACCAGCAGTACGGGTATATTACAGGGGCCAGATATGACAGTGGTAATTTTGAAGAAACAGCACAAGTTGAAATTATCACAAAATCTAATATAAAAGGTACTGTATATACTATAACCACCAAGTCAAAGCTAAACGGTGGTGTTCCCGCATCGCTTAATGATTTTGTAACCGCACTTGACAAGTTGAGCGATCGTAGTGATACTGTCGACAGTGATTACAGGCAATTGGTTAAATTTACCACAGCAAAATCAACAGAGATTGAAGAAATTATTACAGCTACAGCTACTTTGGACACACCGGAAAGAATTGCTGATAATACACTTAATATCTACAGCGCTATTACATCTGCTACAGATTGCTCATATTCAGCAGGCAGATTTTCAGCAGTTTCAGGTGGCAAGAAAATAAATGCTAAAAATGCATTTATTCTTGATGTGAGAACTCCCGGAAAGTATAGTCTTTTGACGACCGGTAAACTGAAGGACGCATCAACAGGCTATAATATTGAGTGCTTTGATGTGGATTCAACAAATTTTGCAAAAGTTGTGATTGTATATGCTGTTCCGGCAGCTGCGAATATAGGCGCAGTTGACGAGAATTCACCCGTATTTGTTATCAGTGAAGTTGTCGAGGAGATGGAAGGCGAATACGCAAGATATTATCTCAGCGGATGGGTAGGCACCAAGAAATATAGTGAAGAAGATGGAACATCTTTGAAGCTGTCAACAGAAGATTCTGCAACAAATACGATAGCGGCTACTCTCAAAAAAGGTGACGTAGTGAGACTTGGTACAGACAGTGAGGGCTATTATACAATTAAGCATGAGGCAGGTAAACAGCATATCATATTCCGTATGGATGCAGGATATCGTGATACTCTCAGCAATCCCAGCAATACAATACATGTAAATACTGCTTATCCGGAATATGAAGTTATCTGGGGTACACTTTATGAAAGAAGTAACACTGCTATGTTGGTTTCTAAATCAATACTCTCAGGTAGTGAGGCGGAAAATGCACTCAATCTCAGAGAGGATGCAATAATGCCGTCAGCTTTCAGTGGTGCAAAGATACTTAAGTTCAAGATGGAAAACGGTGATTTGAAAATATATGAAGAAACCGTACCTACAGTAAGCGGAGATGAAACCGACTGGGGATGCATTGAGGAACTGAGTAAGTTCACAGACGGAAGTGGGGATGCTCCGGCTGAAATATTCTTACATTTAAGTAATAACGTTGTTAAAACTATGATTATTATAGAAAGATAAAGATTTCCACAAACAAAAAATCACACGGCATTGCCGTGTGATTTTTTGTATATTTTAAAAAAGGTCTTTCTTTAAAATCAGTCTTTCATCAAAGTCACAAGAACTGCTTTTTGTGCGTGAAGTCTGTTTTCAGCTTCGTCAAATATTTCATTTGCGTGGGCTTCAAATACTTCAGCTGTGATTTCTTCTTCACGATGAGCGGGAAGGCAATGGAGAACCATTGCATCAGGCTTTGCAATAGCCATGAGCTTTGAATTTATCTGGTAACCTTCAAAAACCTTTTTACGGGCATTTGCTTCGCTTTCCTGACCCATTGATGCCCAAACATCAGTAACGAGAATATCTGCGTCTTTTGCGGCTTCTTCCACGGATTCGGTACAGGTGAATGTTCCGGTTTCTGATGCCCATTTCATAAGGTCACTATCGGGTTTGTAGTCCTTTGGACAAGCGATGGAAAATTCCATACCCATCTTTATAGCACCAACCATAAGAGAGTTTGCCATATTGTTTCCGTCACCAATAAAACACATTTTTAGTCCGCTGAGTTTGCCCTTGTGTTCACGGATTGTCATAAGGTCGGCGAGTACCTGACAGGGATGACAATAATCAGTTAGCCCGTTAATAATCGGGATTGAGCCGTATTTTGCAAGGTCCTCAACTTCTTTCTGGGCAAAGGTTCTTATCATAATACCATCAAGGTATCTTGACAGAACACGTGCTGTATCTTCAACCGGCTCACCTCTGCCGATTTGCAGGTCATTTGAGCTTAAGAAAAGTGGGTTTCCACCAAGCTCATACATACCAACCTCAAATGAGACACGGGTTCTTGTGGAGGATTTTTCAAATATCATACCAAGTGACTTGCCTTCGAGATGCTTATGAGGAATACCGTTTTTCTTTTCGTATTTCAGCTGGTCTGCCATATCAAGTACTGCGGTTATTTCCTCGCTGGACCAGTCTGAAAGTTTAAGTAAATGTTTCATTTTAATTTATCCTTTCTAAATTAAAGTGTTTCAATAGCGTTTTTAAGAATTTTGAGACCTGCGTCGATTTCTTCACGGGTAATATTAAGGGGTGGAAGAAGTCGAACTTTGTCTTTTGCTGTGAGGACTAACAGTCCGTCATTCAGACATTTTTTCAGAATCTCTTTTGCATCTTTCGTGGTGGTAATTCCAAGCATAAAGCCCATGCCTGAAACTGATTCAACGCCATCTATCTTTTTAAGTTCCGAAATAAGGTAGGAGCTTTTTTTTGTTACATCGGCAAGAAGATTTTCATCTAATCGGCTTAATATGCTGAGCGCACCTGCCGCGGCTATCGGATTTCCGCCAAATGTCGAACCGTGGCTTCCAGCAGGAAGGATATTTTCAACTTTTTTTGAGAACATGGTAGCTCCCAAAGGTAAACCTCCGGCTAAGCCCTTTGCGGTTGAAACTATATCAGGACAAAGACCAAAATGCTCATAAGCATAGAGCTTTCCGGTTCTGCCGTTTCCTGTCTGAACCTCATCTACAATTAAAAGTGCATCGTATTTTGCCGCCATTTCCTCGGCGGTTTTTATAAATTCAGCGGTCAGCGGAAGAACGCCACCCTCACCCTGAATAATCTCAAACATTATACCACATACCTTGTCGGACATTGCATTTTTCAAAGCTTCGCAGTTGTTTGCTTCGACATATACAAAACCCTCGGTAAAGGGGGTAAAGCATGTGTGGAACGTATCCTGACCGGTTGCTGAAAGCGTTGTTATTGTTCTGCCGTGGAAACTGTTTTTAAGTGTTATAATGATGTTTTTGTCAGGGTTTTTGTCTGTTCCGTATTTTCTTGCACCCTTGATTGCACATTCATTTGCTTCTGCCCCCGAGTTGGAGAAGAAAACCTTGCTCATTCCCGTCTTTTCGCAAAGCATCTCTGCAAGGTCAGCACAGGGCTTGGTGTAGTAGTAGTTTGAGGCGTGTTGTAGTTTGGAAAGCTGTGCAGAGACTGCATTGACCCATTCTGCATCGCAGGCGCCGAAGGTGTTGACAGCTATCCCGCTGCCAAAGTCAATGTATTTTTTCCCTTCAGGGTCAAACAGAGTGCATCCGTTACCTTTTTCAAGCTCCAGGTCCAGACGACCGTATGTTCCCATAATATATTTTGAATCTTTTTCTTTAGTATTCATTTTGATAGTCCTCATTTGAAAAAGTTTTTATTTAACAGTATCTAAAAGAGTGTTGGCAAAGATTTCGGCATCGTTTTCGGTTTTCATTGCAATGAATATGGTGTCGTCGCCGGCAATAACACCGATAACGTGGTTAAAATCCAGAGTTTCAATCGCCATGGCACAGCCTTGGGCAGAGCCGGGGATTGTTTTAACAACAACTAAATTTGAAGCACTTTGTACTGTTATTACAGAGTGGGTAAGAAGAGCATTGTATCTGGTTTTTATGTCAACAGCAGACTCCTTGCCTGGTAGGGCATAACGATATTTTTCACCACGGTCTGCAATTTTTATGAGTCTGAGCTCTTTTATGTCACGGGAAACCGTTGCCTGGGTAACTGCAAAACCTGATGAAACAAGTAGTTTTGTGAGCTGCTCCTGGGTTTCCACAGCGTTGTCTGTAATTAGCTTAACGATAGCGTTGTGACGCTGTTTTTTTGAAGCTCGAGAGAGTTCCTTATCTTTCATATTTTCCCGCCTTTCTGTGAGTGCTTTGTCTCACCGCTGAGAAGTTAAAGATTTAAATTACCATTGTACCGATACCTTCATCGGTAAGTATTTCAATTAGTATTGCGTGGGGCACACGTCCGTCGAGAATGAAGACTTTGTGTACGCCGTGCTTGATTGCATCAGAGCAGCATTGCATTTTGGGAATCATTCCGCCTGAGATTATGCCTTGCTCTGTGAGTGATGGGATTTCATCGGTTTTCACAATGGGGATGAGTGTATCCTCGTTGTCTTTATCCCGAAGAAGTCCACGGATATCTGTCATTGAAATAAGGCTTTCGGCATTGATAACTCCTGCAATTTTTGCTGCAGCTGTGTCGGCATTTATGTTGTAAACGTTACCATCTTCGTCATAGCCTACGGTTGCAATAACGGGGATGTAGCCTTTATCAAGCACGTCAAGTATTGGGGTTGGATCAATTTCGGAAACCTCACCCACAAAACCGTGTACGTCGTCGAGCTTTGTTGCCTGAATCATATGTCCGTCAATTCCGCAAAGACCCATTGCGTTTCCGCCCATGGTATGAATAAGATTAACAAGACTTTTGTTAATCTTTCCGGCAAGAACCATCTGAACAATTTCGACAGAGTCTTTGTCGGTAACACGGAGTCCATCAATAAATTCGGTTTTTGTTCCGAGCTTTGAAAGCATGTCCGAAATTTCAGGACCACCGCCGTGAACGAGAACTACCTTGATTCCTATAAGGGAAAGAAGAAGAATATCGCCCATTACAGCAGTTTTCAGTTCTTCGTTGAGCATAGCGTTTCCGCCATATTTAATAACTACTATTTTGTTGTAATACTCCTGGATATAGGGGAGTGCCTCGATGAGAATTTCTGCTCTTTTTGCTATTGGTACATTTATATTATTTTCCATAATTCGTCTCCTTTTTAGGTACGATAATCGCCATTGATTTTTACATAGTCATAAGTGAGGTCACAACCCCAGGCACAAGCTGTTCCGTCGCCTTCGTAAAGGGTTATGTCAATAATTATTTCATCTTCGCTGAGAATGGATTTTGCTTCGTCTTCGTCAAAATCGACGCCGCTGCCGCCTTTGCAAACAAGGATTGAACCGGCGGAGGAGGAAAGGGAAACATCGATGTTGTTGATGTTACATTCAGCTCCGCTGTAGCCTACGGCACAAAGGATTCTGCCCCAGTTGGCGTCTGAACCGAACATTGCCGCCTTGAAGAGTGAGGAACACACAACGCTTTTAGCTATCAGTTTAGCATTTTTGGTGTCCTTGGCTCCGTGAACGTGGCTTTCAAGAAGTTTACTTGCACCTTCGCCGTCCTTTACGATATTCCGGCACAGGTAGGTGGTTACTTCAGAGAGAGCCTTGGCAAAGGTGTCAAGAGCGTCGCCCTCTTTGTCAATAATTGTGTTTTCTGCCATTCCGTTGGCTAAAACTGTAACCATATCGTTTGTTGAAGTGTCGCCATCAACAGAAATCATATTGAATGAATCGAGAATGTCGGCACTAAGAGTTTTTTGAAGCATTTCGGGGGTTATGGCTACGTCAGTGGTAACAAAAACCAGCATGGTTGCCATATTTGGATGAATCATGCCCGAGCCTTTTGCGATGCCGCCGATTTTGCAGGTCTTTCCGTCGATTTCAAAGGAAACAGCAATTTCCTTTTTCACCAGGTCGGTAGTCATAATTGCTTCTGCTGCGTCGTTGCTTCCGTCGTAGTTTAATTCAGCTGTGAGCTTATCCATAGCGTTCGCAATAGGTTCAATGGTCATAGGCTGACCGATAACTCCTGTGGATGCGACAACGACGTCGGATTTTTTTATGCCGGTATGTTTTTCAACCAATTCGCACATTCCTTCAGCAATTTCAATGCCGTTTGCGTTGCAGGTATTTGCATTTCCGCTGTTGCAGATAATTGCAGATGCATATCCGTCGGCAATGTTTGATTTGGTAACATAGATTGGTGCTCCCTTAACCAGATTCTGGGTATAGGTTGCAGCAGCAACAGCCCGTTTTTCACTTACAATAAGTGCCAAATCTTTCTTTTCTTTATTTTTGCGTATTCCGGCGTGTACTCCGGATGCTTTAAAGCCTTTTGCGGCACATATGCCGCCTTGTATAATTTTCATGGTGTTTTTCCTTTCAAAAGTAGGGTTGTGTAGTTAAAGAACGAGGCCTTCGGTTTCGTCACAACCGCAAATGAGGTTGAAACATTGAAGTGCCGCACCTGATGCGCCTTTGCCAAGATTGTCAAAGGTGGATGCAACAAGGATTCGTTCGTCGTTTCCTGTTACGATAATTTCCATGGAGTCTTTTCCTGAAAGCTCGTTTGTGCCAAGAAAACCTTCTTGTCCAAACGGTCTTACGGATACTAATTTTTGTCCGCTGTAATGTTCGGCAAGGATGTCATAAACATCCTTTGCAGTAACTTTTTTTGACAGAAGTTTGCTGAAAAGCGGAACTGACACTGTCATGCCGCTGTAAAAGTCAGCAACAATAGGTGAAAAGCAGGGTTCGAAGTCCAAACCACAGACAGCCTTCATCTCGGGGAGATGCTTGTGCATTTGTGTCAGTCCGTATTGACGTGGGCTTGAAAGTTCAATCCTGCGTTGGGCACTTTCGTATTCCGCAATCATTTTCTTTCCGCCGCCACTGTATCCGGTTAAAGAAGTACAAACAATGGGATAGTCCGGCGAAATAATTCCGTTAGCAACAAGGGGCGCCACAATGGAGCAAAATCCACTGGCATGGCAACCGGGGACCGCAATTCTGTCAGAGGAAAGAATTTTATCCTTGAAGTCCTTTGAAAGCTCGGGAAAACCATACGCCCAAGAGGGGTTTGTTCGGTGGGCCGTTGATGTATCAAGAATCTTAACGGGAGCTGTGCCAATGGCTTCGGTTATTTCAATTGAAGCGGTATCAGGCAGACACAAAAACGCAACATCGGCACTGAGAATAGCTTCTTTTCGAGAAAATAGATTTTTTCGATGTTCCTCATCGATAGATATAAGCTCAATATCGGGGCGAGAAGTAAGGCGCTCGTGGATTCTGAGACCTGTTGTGCCTACACTTCCGTCAATAAACACTTTATGTTTAGACATTTGGTTAAACCTCCTGTATAAATATTCAACACATACTCTATATTAAACTATATTTACGGAAAAAAGTCAATAGTTTTTGCATAAATATTCAAAAAATATGTAATAAAAATTCACATATTTAACCGTTTGTTTTTGTGCAAAAGAAAATGCAGGAGCAAAAAAGCTTCTGCATTTAGAATTGACTTGTTATTCCTGGGTTTCATCAGCCTCGGGCTTGTTAAGTGAAACAACCATTCTTCTGTTAGGTTCTTCACCAATGCTGTAAGTCTTTATTTTGGGGTTGTTTTGAAGAGCTGCGTGAATAATGCGTCTCTCGTTTGCTGTCATTGGTTCAAGGGTAATGGACTTTTTGTCCTTAAGAACACTTCTTTCAAGACCGTGCGCAAGTCTAACAAGAGTTGCCTCTCTTTTTGTGCGGTAGCCTTCTGTGTCAAGAGTAACTTTTACGTAAGGCATATTCTTGTCTCTGTTTACATAGAGAACGGTAAGCATCTGAACTGCATCGATTGTGTCTCCTCGTTTTCCGATAAGAAGGCCCATCTTGTCACCGGAAATATCAATGTAAATAACATTTTTTTCAAGCTTGATATGGAGTTCAAACTTTAGACCAATTTTTGTAAGTACTTCAGATACAAAGTATTTAGCATCGTCTACTGCTGTTTTTGGAATGACAAAGTCGTCATTAACTTCGTGTTTGGGTGCTTTTGCAACAGCCGGTGCTTTTTCGGGCTTTGCTTGTTTTTCGTCGGAAGTGGGGGTTTTTTCAGCAGCATGCTTTTTTTCGGATTTCTGAGCAGGTGCGGGAGCAGCCTTTTTTTCGTCAGACTTTCTCCATGCAATGATATCTACCTCAGAGCCAACCAAAAATTTCATAAGGCCTTTGCCGATTTCGCGAGTTACATCATATGCAACCTCGTCCTTTGAAACTCCTAAGTCTTTTGCCGCGAGTTCAACGGCTTCATCTACGGTTTTTGCGGTTTTTTCTACCTTTTCGAACATTTTCTATCTCTCCTTCTAATTCTTCCAGGCTGATATCAATCTTAAAGTATTTTGTAACAAGGGTGTGCTGAACCATTTGAATTATGTTGCTTGTTATCCAATAAAGACCTACAGCTGCAGGAAGTGTAAATGCAAACCATGCCGAGAAAAAGGGCATAATTGTGGTCATTGTTTTCATTGTTTCGCTGCCGGAATTTGCGGGAAGCTTTTGTGCAGCTTTCTCTTCTTCAGACAAAATAAGATGCTTATCCGGCTTTTCACCCTTTTGCTTTTTGTTGGGTGATGTAATTTTGGCGGATATAAAAGATGTCAATCCTGAAAGAACAGGGATAATCCAAAGTAGGTAGACATCTTTTGTAAGATTTGAAACCTTGCCGATGAATATGCCGAGGAATTTGTTGAAATCGGGTGTAGCAGCAAGATTCATACCAAGGAAATCAAAGTTTATGAGCTTTGATTTGAGTTCGGGATTCCAACCGGAAATCAGGGTGTTGTCCAGAATATCCCGGTTATCGAAGAGAAGCTGAGCCATCTGGATTTCGTGCTGCCCGAAGGTGTTGTTGCGCATAGCTTTCTCATAGGTAACGGGAATTACGGACTTGAGACTTTCGGGAAGCTTATCCATATTTGTACTTGCCCAGATATTGATTGATTCGCCAATTCTCCAGATATCTCCGGGGTCAACGCCCAACATATACATAATGGGCTTTCTCACAACGTAAAAAAGAGCAAATATAATGGGAAGCTGAATAAACATGGGCAAACACCCACTTGCGGGGCTTATACCGTACTTTTGGTACAGCTTCATTGTTTCTTTGTTTAGACGGTCTTTGTCGTTTTCGTATTTTTTTTGAATAGCCATAAGAAGCGGCTGAATTTTTTGGGTTTTTGCCATGGACTTTTTCTGTTTCAATTCTAACGGGAAAAGAACAAGCTTTACAAAAATTGTAAAGAATATAATGGCAAAACCATAGTTTTTGAATATTCCGTAGAAAAGGTTCAAAATCCAACCAAGGGCTAACATAATATAGGTCATATCAGTGTCCTCCAACCTGTGTGTAATAGGTGTTTATGGAATCTAAGGAAAATCAATTCCGCCTTTTGAAAATGGGTTGCATCTCAAAATCCGCCATATCGCTTTTATCATACCTTTAAAAGGACCGTATTTTTTGATTGCCAGAATTGCATACTCGGAGCAAGTCGGATAAAACTTGCAGCGTGGTGGAGTAAGTGGCGAAATAAAACGTCGGTAAAATTGTATTATTCCAATGAAAATCTGTGAAAAAAGCTTAGTCATTTTTCAAAACCTCAAGCTCTTTTGCGGCGGACAAAAAGTCGTGTGTAAGGGTTGAAAAATTCGCATACGCGGTTTTTCCCCTTGCAACCAAAATGAAATCATAGCCATTTTTCAAAAGAAAAAGTTCGTTGCGGAAAACTTCTCGCAAACGTCGTTTTGCACGGTTTCTGATAACAGCCTTTCCGATTTTTTTGCTGACCGTAATGCCAAGGCGGTTAAACCCAAGACTGTTTTGTCGGGAATAAACCACCAGCGTCGGGCGGACGCAGGATTTGCCCTTTGAATAAATTCGTTTGAATTGTGAATTGAGATTCAAAATTTCAAATCTCTGGGCAGTACTTGACATAAAAATTCTCCTAAGCAAAAATACCGGCACCACGGAAGATGGTGCCGCTGAAAAGGCCATAATAGTCAAAAAGACGCACAAAGGCGTCTTTAGGCTGACAATTTCTTTCTGCCTTTAAGTCTTCTTCTTGCTAAAACCTTGCGGCCATTGCTTGTAGACATTCTTTTTCTAAAACCATGTTCTTTGGCTCTGTGTCTTTTCTTAGGTTGAAATGTTCTGAGCATTAAAATTCCCCTCCAAACTCAAGATAATCTAATTGTATAAATAATAAGTAGTTTATACTTAATCTGCCAAACAGCACTACTTATTTTAGCATAAGAACCAAAGTTTGTCAAGACTTTGTTGGGGGAATTTTTTCAAAAAAATTTTTTCATTGACAAAACCACATATGTTGTAAGGAATAAATAAAGTACGGGCAATATTTTGTGCTTTTGTGAGACTTCTCAAAATTTCTCAGTTGGTTTTGGCAGATTTTTATGTTGAAAAAAGAATAAAAGTCTGTTATTATATATAAGGTATATGATTAATTGAAAAATAAAATGGATTCTTGTGGGCAAAACCCACTTAAGATACAGCAATACCTGAAAGGAGTTTTACATTTGGAAGAACTGGCACGTATTTGGAATAAGGTGACGGAGGAGCTTTCAAAAGACATTACAACCGTGGCTTTTGATTCCTGGATAAAGCCCATTCATCCTGAGTCTATTGACGAAACGAAGATTACATTGACTGTTCCGTTTTCAGTAAACAAAAATATGATAATGACAAAATATTTTTCGCTTATTGAAAGCTGTCTCGAGATGGTAACATCTCACAAATTTGATATTGAGGTGAAAGTTGACGACGAAAACAATGAGAGTGGGAATGTTGACCCTATCACTGTTGAGAATACTCTTAACTCCAAGTATAATTTTTCATCATTCGTTGTTGGTAACAATAATAATCTTGCGTACTTTGCGTCACTAGCTGTGGCTGAACGTCCGGCTAAGACCTATAATCCTTTGTTTTTGTATGGCGGAAGCGGACTTGGAAAGACACATCTTATGCAGGCAATAGGTAACTTCTATCGTGAAAATTACCCTAAGAAGAAGGTGCTTTATACCACCAGTGAAAAGTTTACATACGAGCTTGTTACTGCAATCCGTGAAAAAACCAACCAGGCATTTCGCAACAAGTATCGTAAGGTTGACCTTTTGCTTATTGATGATGTGCAGTTCTTTGCCAACAAGGAGTCTGCCCAGGAAGAGTTTTTCCACACATTTAACGCTCTTTATGACAGCGACAAGCAGATTGTTCTAACATCGGACAGGCTTCCCTCGGAGATACCTCAGCTTACTGACAGGCTTAAAAGCAGGTTCAACAGCGGACTTCTTGCAGATGTTCAGCCGCCGGATTTTGAAACCCGTATGGCGATATTGAAGAGCAAAATACAGAGTGAGTATTTGTCGGTGGATGAAGAAATTGTTGAGTTCATTGCCGACAGTATAAAATCAAATGTCCGTGACCTTGAGGGTGCTGTTAAGCGTATTTTGGTTTATGCCGGAATAAGACGTACAAACGAGATTTCTATGGAACTTGCTACTGCGGCGCTGCGGGATATTTTGTCTACACAGCCGAAACGGACCATTTCGCCGAGTCTTATTATTGATGAGGTAGAAAAATATTATCATCTTTCAAGAGGTTCAATAATATCTTCAAAACGTTCAAAGGACGTAGCGCTTCCGAGACAGATTGCTATGTATATTTGCCGGGAACTTCTTGATGACCCGTCCTTCCCCAAAATAGGCGAGGCTTTTGGGGGCAGAGACCATTCCACGGCTATGCATAATGTAAAGAAAATAACCAGTGATTTGACTACGGACAAGGATTTGGAAAATATAGTGAATGAAATTATCTCGAATATAAAGAAAGGCTGATAGAGTTTAATGAAGGAGTTCGATACAATTGCAGCGATAGCTACGCCTGTGGGTATTGGCGGCATTGCAATAATAAGAATAAGCGGTGATGATGCAGAAAGCTGCGCTGAAAAAATTGTGTTCCCTAAAAATGGCAAGGGTCTTTCAGAAACTGAAAGCCATAAGCTCACTTTGTCGTTGGTTAAACGTCTTTCGGATGGGGCAGTTCTTGATGAAGTTTTGGCAGTGGTTATGCGGGGGCCTCATTCATATACAGGTGAGAATGTTGTTGAAATTAATTGCCATGGCGGACAGCTGTCTGCAAGGCTGATACTTGAGGAGCTTTTTAAGTGCGGTGCCAGACTGGCGGAGCCCGGAGAGTTTACAAGACGGGGTTTTATGAACGGGAAAATGGACCTACTTAAGGCGGAATCGGTTATTGATTTGATTCATTCAAATTCAGGGCTTGGGCATGACAATGCGGTAAAGACTCTTTCGGGAAAGCTTTCAGAAAAGGTAAACAGCATTCGTGATGAGGCGGTGGCCTTTGCCTCGCGGATTTCTGCAATGCTTGATTACCCCGAGGAAATTGATGATATTTCTGAGGAGGAGCTTGAAGAAAAAATAGATGGTGTTTTGGGAAGAATTGAAGAACTTCTTGAAGGGTTCAACAAGGGCAGGATTATGCGTGATGGACTGATGACTGTTATTGTTGGAAGACCGAATGTGGGGAAGTCGTCTCTTCTTAATGCACTCAGCAGAAGCGAAAGGGCGATTGTTACGGATATCCCCGGTACGACACGGGATACTGTTGAGGAATATGTGACGGTAAACGGGATTGCACTTCGGCTCATTGACACAGCCGGAATTCGTGAAAGTCAGAATTCTGTTGAAAGAATTGGTATCGAGAGAGCAAAGGAAAATATTGAAAAGGCGGAACTTTGTCTTTTTGTTGTTGATGCTTCTGCGGGGATATCTTCGGAAGATTTGGAAATTTTCGAGTATACCGGGGGCAAGAATGTAATAGTAATATTAAATAAGACGGACAAGAAAGAAGTTATAGATAAGGAAGATTATGCAAATAGACTTGGGATAAGCTGTGATGACATTATTCTTACTGCAACGCCGACAGGGGAGACTCCTGTTGGTATAGATACCCTTGAGGAAAAGATAACCCAAAGATTTATGAGCGGAGAGATAACCAATGACGATGTATTTATATTTAATGACCGTCAAAAGGACGCTCTCATAAAGGCCAAAGTTGCAGGTGAAAATATGAAAAAGGCGGTTTCAGATGGTATGCCGACGGATATGCTTTATGTAGATTTGGAAGATTTGGTCTCTGCTTTGGGCGAGGTCACCGGTGTGACGGTGCAGGATGAAATTATAGAAGAAGTATTTGAGCGGTTTTGCGTGGGTAAATAGGGACAAAAAGCGGCTCACATTACGCTTTACAGTAAAAAAGAAAGTGATTGGAAAGAAAATGGCAAAGGGATTTGAATTAAGTTTTGATTTTGTTGAAAAGTGGGGTAGATTTGCAAAGCCGGAGTATTTGCAAATCTACATATATTTATTGGGGAATTACAAAAAGACCGGAGAGATGCTGAGTCCTGCTGTTTTGGCGAAGAAACTTGACAAGAAAATTGAAAAAGTTGAGGCGGCTCTTGATTTTTGGGTTACAGCGGAAGAACTTGAAGTAGAAGATAGTTTGTATAGCTTCACTCAAAGCTCTGAGAAGAAACAAATTAAAAGCAAAACTGAAAAGATTGAAAAATCAAAGCAACTCAGGGAGAGACCATCATACAGCCCTGCGGAAATTGATGCGGTTGCCTCGGTAAACAAAGATATCGACTACTTGTTTAAACAGGCTGAGACAATTTTGGGAAGAATGCTTAACCAGTATGATTATGAACTTTTGTATTCCTTTGTGGATTGGCTTGGGCTTCCGGTTGAGGTTGTGGTTATGCTTTTGACATTTGCTGCAAATCGGGGAAAGACGGGAAAACGCTATCTTGAATCGGTGGCGCTTGATTGGTGCGATAAGGGAATTGACAACTACGAGAGTGCCGAAAACTATATAAAAGAGATAGAACTTAAACTATCGGCAGAGGGTCGGGTTCGCAGTGTTTTGGGTATTTATGACAGAGCGCTCAGCCAGACAGAAAAGAAATACATAAAGCAGTGGGTTTTTGAGAAGAACATTCCGGTTGAACTGATAAGTGAGGCGTATGACCGCACGGTTTCGGCTACGGGTAAGCTGAGCTGGGGATATATGAACAAAATTCTGCTCAGCTGGGCGAGAGAGGGATTGTCTTCTGTTGAGCAGGTCAAGGAGTATGATGCGTTATACAAATTGAAAAATGCCCCGTCGAAAACAAGGAATATGCCTAAAAGAAATCGGGCAAACAACTATGTGGATACCAACAAAGAGGACTATTCGAATTTTGCCGAACAAATATTAAATGATATGCTGGAGGGTTGAAGCTGTTATGGAATCTGCTTATGTTCTTGCGAACAGGGAATTAGAAGAAATAAGGAACACCAATAAAGGACTTTTGGATATGCGTCATGGTGAGGTTATGGCTAAAGCCCCTCACCTTGCTGATATTGAGACTGAACTTATGAAACAGGGCAGTCGTCTTTTGAAATGTGTGCTTAATAAATGTGAAGATTTTGAGGAGATAAAAAGCAGTATCCAAAAGCTTCAAAAGGATAAGGCGAAGCTTCTTAAAAATAATGGTTTTTCCGAGGATTATCTTGATGATATTTACAGTTGCAAAGAATGTCGGGATACGGGTTTTGTTGAAGGACTTCGCTGTGATTGTCTTAAGGCATTGGTGAAAAAACATTTGTGTGCGAACTCCAATATCGCAGATTATATGAGAAACGACAGATTTGAAAATTTTGATATGTCCCTTTTTGCTCAGCAGGATGATGAGAATGGTAAAGCCCTGAAGGTTATGAAAATAATTTGTGACAAGGCTTTGGATTTTGCGGAGAACTTTGATAAGACTCATGATAATTTTCTTATTATGGGAAATGCGGGTACGGGAAAGACCTTTATTTCAAGCTGTATAGCGAATCATGCTTTGGATAGGGGAAAGCCCGTTTATTACCAGACAGCTTTCAGGCTTTTTGAGATATTTGAGGATGCAAAATTTAACAGGGATGAAGATGCATCAGATATTGTGAAGTATGTTTATGATGTGGATTTGCTTATAATTGATGACCTGGGCACAGAATTTTCAACCCAGTTTACTTCAGCGGTCTTGTTTGATATTGTAAATACCAGAATACTTTCCGGAAAGAGTACGGTTATTTCTTCAAATCTCGGGTTTGACGAAATGTCAAATATATACAGCCAGAGAGTTGTTTCAAGGTTCATGGGAGACTACAAGCTGTTTCAGACAGCAGGTAAAGACCTTAGGGCTGTTAAGAGAATGAAAAACAAAAGGGGGAACTGACAATGAGGATTGTTCAAGAAGCTTTGAATGCTGTGAGACGGAAAATGGGCAAGGTTGAAGTTTTCACTTTTGATGGTGGAATCCACCCTGATGATATGAAAGAACAGACCAAAGATAAGGTGATTGTTGACATTAATGTTCCAAAGGAAATGGTTTTTCCTTTGCAACAGCATATTGGTGCACCAGCAAAGCCTTGCGTGACTGTTGGGAATAGAGTTCTTGCGGGACAAAAGGTTGGCGAAGCGGATGGCTTTGTTTCGGCAAACATTCATTCGTCGGTTTCAGGAACGGTTGTGGCTATTGAGCCAAGGCTTCATCCTGCGGGATTTTTAGTTAACTCTGTGGTTGTTGAGAATGATGGCCTTGATGAGTGGGTTAAGCTTGGAGCACCGCGAACTGTTGAAGAGGTTGAGCCTTCGGAAATAGTTGAACTTGTGCGTGAGGCAGGTATCACGGGTATGGGTGGTGCGGCTTTTCCTGCACATGTGAAGCTTAGTCCGCCTGCAGATAAAAAAATTGAATATGTAATTGTTAACGGAGCAGAGTGTGAGCCTTATCTTACTTCTGACTATTGTGTTATGCTTGAGCAGGGCAAAGAAGTTATTGACGGTCTTCGCATTGTTATGAAGCTTTTTGGCTTGGATACCGGATACATAGCTATTGAAACCAACAAGCCGAAGGCTATTGCGAAAATCACAGAACTTGCAAAATCGGTTGAAGACGTTACTATAAAGGTTGTTGGGGTAAAGACCAAGTACCCCCAGGGCTCGGAAAAGCATCTTATAAAAGCTGTTACAGGCAGAAGTATACCACCGGGAAAATTGCCTATGGATGTAGGTGCGATTGTCAATAACGTTGATACTGTTAAGGCGATTGAAAGGGCTGTTCTCAGAGGTATACCCCTTACAAGCCGTGTGGTTACCGTGGCAGGTGATGCTGTGAGTAATCCTTGTAATTTGCGTGTTCCCATAGGAACAAGTTTTGATGCTCTGGTGGAAGAATGTGGTGGTCTTTTGAAACCCGCAGCGAAGTGTGTTATGGGTGGACCTATGATGGGATTGGCTCTTGTAGATACCAAAGTTCCTGTGATAAAAGGTTCTTCGGGACTTTTGGTATTTGGGGAGGAGGCTGCGAAGTCAAGACCTGAGCAAAGTTGCCTGAGATGTGGCAAATGTGTTTCGGGATGTCCAATGAATTTGCTTCCTAATATGGTTAAAGAAGCGGTATGTTGTGATGATATGGAAAAGCTTTTGAAGTTGAACATAAACGATTGTATACAATGTGGTTCTTGCACTTATGTTTGTCCTGCAGAGCAAAATCCTTTGCAATATATAAGAACAGGAAAAGCGAAACTCAGAAAGGCGGAGGTGAAGGGATAATGGAAAAAGCATTTGACAAACTTGTGGTTACAGAATCACCTCATAAAAGGCATAAAAATACCACTCAGGGAATTATGATGGATGTTGTTATTGCCCTGATACCCACTTTGCTCGCCGGTACAATCGTTTTTGGGTATCGTGCGGCTGTTCTGGCACTTGTGTGCGTTGCGTCTGCTGTTTTCTTTGAGTGGGGTTGGAACAAGCTTTTGAAAAGACCTTCAACAATTGGCGATTTCAGTGCGGTGGTTACCGGACTTTTACTTGCTCTTAATCTTCCTGCTTCTATGCCGATTTGGATGGCGATTGTGGGTGTGTTTTTTGCTATTGTTATAGTGAAACAGTTTTTTGGCGGACTTGGACATAATTTTATGAATCCAGCCTTGGCTGCAAGGGCATTTCTGCTCACCTCATGGGCTCAACCTATGACAACCTGGCCTGAGCACTTTCCGTACAGAGGTGCGGATGCTGTTGCTCATGCGACTCCTCTTGCGCTACTTAAAAGTGGTGAAATGTCAGAAATGCCGGGACTTATGGATATGTTTCTGGGAAACATTTGCGGAAGCATAGGTGAGGTTTCTGCTCTTGCTATACTCATTGGCGGAGTTTATCTTCTTGTAAGAAAGGTTATAAGCATAAGGATTCCGCTGACCTATATTCTGACGGTGGCGGTTTTGACCTTCGTTTTTGGCGGGAAAGACGGACTTTTCACCGGAGAACCACTTTATCATATTTTTGCAGGTGGGTTGCTTCTTGGTGCGTTCTTTATGGCAACAGATTATGTTACAACTCCATATACTCCAAAGGGTAAGATTGTTTTTGGGATAGGTTGTGGCGTGATTACGGTGGTTATTCGACTTTGGGGTGGTTATCCCGAAGGCGTTACTTATGCTGTGCTTCTTATGAATGCTGCGACGCCCTTGATTGACAAATTCACAGCTCCTCGCAGATTTGGTGAAGTAAAGTTTGAGAGAGGGGAGACAAAAAATGCTTAATAAAGAAACAATTTTGGTGTCTCTGAAACTTTTTATAATTACAGCCATTGCGGCTCTTTGTCTTGCTGTAGTGAACAAGATTACATTCCCGATTATTGAAGAAAACAGAGAATTGGCAGAAATTGAGGCACAGAAAGAGCTTTTGCCTGTGGCGGTTGAATTTAAAGAGAGTGAATTAATTGAAGCAAAGTCAGACACCGTGGAAATAGGGAAAATAAGTGTTGGACTTGATGATAAGAATGTGCCGGTTGGGTACGTTGTTACAGCCATTTCGAATGCTGCCTATGGCGGAGAAATAAAGGTTATGGTTGGTGTAGATAAAGAGGGTAGTGTTACTCGTGTGAAGATTGCAGAGTCTGCCGAAACACCCGGACTTGGAGCAAGGGCTTCGAAGCCTGAGTTTACCGACAAGTTTATCGGAGTAAACAGTGAGCTCAGGGTGGTAAAGGGTGAAGCCAAGGAAAATGAAATATCGGCAATATCAAGTGCTACCATAACTTCAAAGGCGGTTACATCTTGCGTTAATGCTGCCATGGAGGTTGCTTTGGCGAAGGAAAAGGATTCAGCTTTGGCGGATACTGCTGAAAAAATGGAGCAGATAGAGAAAGAAACAAATAAACAGATTGCAGAGACAGAGGAAGGAGCGGATGAAGAATGAAGAAAGCGTTTATGAACGGTTTGTTCAAAGAAAACCCGACTTTCGTTTTGTTTTTGGGTATGTGCCCTACACTTGCAGTCACAACAAGTGCGGTGAATGCTGTGGGAATGGGACTTTCCACTATGGTGGTGCTGATATTCTCTAATATTTTCATTTCTCTTCTCAGAAACTTTATTCCTGACAAGGTGAGAATTGCTGCGTATGTTGTTGTTATTGCGAGTTTTGTTACTGTGATTGAAATGATACTTAAAGCGTATGCACAAAGTATATCTGAGTCTCTTGGAATATATATTCCACTTATTGTTGTGAACTGTATTATTCTTGGAAGAGCTGAAGCCTATGCTTCGAAAAATGGTCCGCTTAAATCTGCGGCGGACGGATTGGGTATGGGGCTTGGATTTACCGGGGCTTTAACTGTGATAGGTTCGTTGAGAGAGCTTTTCGGGGCAGGGACTGTTTTCGGTATCTCTGTTTTTGGAGACAGCTTCAGCCCGATGTCGATTATGATTATGCCCCCAGGCGCGTTTTTGATGCTTGGATTGGTTGTTATGGTCGTAAACAGTATTTCAAGTAAATTGAAGGAAGGGGAGAGCAAAATTGTTAAGTGAGCTTCTTATTATAAGTATAACTGCAATATTAATCCAGAATTTTGTTCTTGTTCAATTTCTTGGGATTTGTCCGTTTCTTGGAGTTTCGAAAAAGGTAGAGACTGCTTTGGGGATGGGATTTGCGGTTGTTTTCGTTATGGCGTGTGCTTCTGCAATAACCTGGGCTGTTCAACAGCTGCTGGTCCTTTTTAACATTGAATATCTTCAGACCATTGCGTTTATTTTGGTTATTGCGGTGCTTGTTCAGTTTGTTGAGATGTTTTTGCAGAAAGCTATCCCGTCTCTTTACAACTCATTGGGAATTTACCTGCCTCTTATAACCACCAACTGTGCGGTTTTGGGCGTTGCGATAGTAAATATCACGAAATTTGGCGGTCAGGATTTCAGCTTTATTAAGTCGTTGGTTTACGGGACTGCTGCGGGGCTTGGATTTACTCTTGCCATTGTGCTTTTTGCAGGGGTTCGTGAGCGACTTGAAAGTTCGAATATACCCAAGTTTCTTAAGGGAATGCCCATAACTCTTATAACGGCAAGTCTTTTGTCTGTGGCATTTATGGGATTTTCCGGACTTAATTTTTAGAGGGGAGGACTGACTGTGACTGAAATATTGTTGCCTGTTATTGCTATAGGCGGTATGGGCTTGATTTTTGGGGCGTTGCTTTCAGTAGCTTCAAAGATTTTTGCCGTTGAGAAGGACGAAAGAATTCCTCAGATTACTGAACTTTTGCCGGGAGCAAACTGTGGCGGATGCGGGTTTGCAGGTTGTGGTGCTTATGCTGAAGCTGTTTGCAGGGGCGAAGCAGCCGTGAATTGCTGTCCTGTTGGTGGTGCTGAGGTTGCCGGTAGGATTGCTGAAATAATGGGCACTAAGATGGGAGAATGTGAGAAAATGGTTGCTTTTGTCATGTGTTCGGGCTCAAAGACAGGGGCAATCGATAGATATATTAATGATGATGCAAGGAGCTGTCATGCCGCAAATCGTCTTGGTGGCGGAATGAAAGGCTGTGAGTTCGGTTGTCTTGGACTTGGCTCGTGTGTGGAGAAGTGTCAGTTTGGTGCTTTGCATATTGTGGATGGGGTTGCAGTTGTTGACCGTGAGAAGTGTACAAATTGCGGAGCCTGTGTAAAAGAGTGTCCAAGAGGAATTATAAAAAGGGTTCCGTACAATGCAAGAGCTGAAATAAGATGTGCGTCAAAAGCCCACGGCAAAGTGGTAAGAGCGGTTTGTTCGGTTGGCTGTATCGGATGCGGAATTTGTGCAAAGACATGTGAAAAAGGCGCAATTTCAATTGAAAATAATCTTGCAGTTATGGATGTATCAAAATGTACAGGATGTGGGGATTGCGTGGAAAAATGTCCGAGAAACCTGATAGCTATTTTCAAAGAACCTGAAATCCAGGTTGCAAGACGAGCTGTTAAAAAGTAATAAAAATGGATATTTAAAAACAATGAAAAAGGTAAAATTCATCGTTGGATGAATTTTACCTTTGTTTTTTTACTACGGCGTATTCGTCACCGTCTTGCCAGAAGGGACAGTCAAAGTCGCTTCCGCTCAAAAACTTTTGCATCTCGTCTTCGTCAAGGTCAACTGCACAAACATAACATTCAAAGTATTCATCATATTCATAGTTCGCACAGGTTTCGCAATTTGTTGACATAGCATCACCATCATTTCAAGGGAATTTTTCTGAGTTATGCATTATTTTAACATCGGATTCTTAAAATGTCAATTAGTTAGTAATATGCCAGGTCTTGTCCGCATATATTTGTTTTGAGAAACACATATTTGACAACGGACAAAGGAGAGAGTTTGTGTTATGAAAAGTGTGAGGGGTCTGAGTGAACAAGAAGTAAAACAGTCAATAGAAGAAATGGGTACAAATGCGTTAAGCAAAAGGCCTCGAAAAACTTTTCTTCAAAAATATTTTGAGAAGTTTGATGACCCTATCATAATTATTTTGCTTGTGGCTTTAGGGGTAAACGTAGTATTTACTTTTTTTGGCAAGGTGGATTGGTTTGAGTGCCTTGGAATATTTTTGTCTGTACTCATTGCAACCGTTGTGGGAGCACTTTCTGAGTATAAAAATGAAGAGCAATTCCAAAATATTCAGGAGCAGGCTTCTAATATAAGGTGTAAAGTTTATCGGGACGGAGTTCTTTTTGATTTGGGAATTGAAGAAATTGTGACAGGGGACTATGTGCTTCTTCAAACGGGGGATTTAATCCCTGCGGACGGCAAGGTGTATGATGGGAGTATATCTGTGGATCAATCGGCTTTGACAGGAGAGAGCAAAGAGGTAAAAAAGCTATCTCGGGCTCAAGGTAATGAGGCAGAGTCGAAAACAGTTGACTTTTGGGATGACAGCAGTTTGTTCCGAGGAACGGTGGTATGCAATGGTCAGTGCATCCTCAGGGTAACTTGTGTGGGAGACAAGACGGTTTATGGTAGGATGAGCTTTGATACCAAGGAAGATGAAAGACAAAGTCCACTGCAGGTGAAGCTTTCGGCGTTGGCTAAAAAGATAAGTGTTTTTGGATACATAGGCGCTTTTTTGGTGGTTGCAATTTATATGTTTAACCAAATATTTGCTCGGGGCGTTAGTCTGGCTGAGGCGGGGGTATATTTTTCGGATGGATTTCAGGTTTTTTCTGATTTGATACAAGCTCTGATAATGGGGATAACGGTTATTGTTGTTTGTGTTCCGGAAGGATTGCCCCTTATGATTGCCATAGTGTGTTCACTGAATATGAAAAAAATGATGAAGGAGAATGTTCTTGTCAGAAAGCTTATTGGAATTGAAACAGCGGGGAACATAGATATCCTTTTCACAGACAAGACGGGAACAATTACCTGTGGACGGCTTAAGGCAACAAGCTTTACAGACGGTGCGGGGAAAATGACAACTGACTTTTCGACATTGAGCCACGAAATAAAGGAGCTTTTAGGTGTTTCCGTGGTTTATAATTCTGCGGCATTCCTTTCTGACGGAAAGGCTATTGGAGGTAACGCCACAGAGAGAGCTTTGCTTGAAATGTCCCTGGAGTTTGGTATTAAAGTGCCACAGTTGACGGTGAAGAATGAAGAACTGTTCTCATCTGACCGAAAATATTCAGCAGCGGAGGTGGAAGGTATATTTTCGGGGGTTTTAGTTAAGGGAGCTCCCGAGAAGATTCTTGAGAAATGCAAATATTTTTATGGTGGAAACGGAGAAAAAATAGTTCTTGAAAATAAACAAACTCTTTCCGATGCTATAACGGCGCTGGCAGAGAAAAGCATACGGGTTTTGGCTGTGGCAACAGGAGAAAGCTTTGAAAAAGATATTCTGCCGGATGATTTGACATTGGTGGGACTTATTGGTATACGAGATGAATTGAGAATGGGCGTTTTGGCTTCGGTCCGGGAAATGAAACGGGCAGGAATTCAGGTTGTTATGATAACAGGGGACAAAAAGGAGACGGCACTTGCCATAGCAAAGGAATCAGGGATAACGGGCAGTCCTGAGGATTTGGTTATTACCTCAGAGGAACTTGGCGAGATGGATGATGCAGAATTGGGGAGAGTGTTGCCGAGACTTCGCGTGGTTGCCAGAGCGCTACCTACGGATAAGAGCAGGCTTGTCAGGGTTGCCCAAAATCAAGGGATGGTTGCGGGAATGACGGGAGACGGTGCAAATGACCTGACGGCACTTCGCACAGCTGATGTCGGATTTGCTATGGGTGGTGGTGCTGAGATTGCCAAGGAAGCGGGAGACATAGTTATACTTGATGATAATTTTTCGTCAATAAAAAAAGCTGTTCTTTATGGACGGACAATATATAAAAGTATAAAAAAGTTTATTATGTTTCAGATGACAATAAATATTGCTGCAGTGGCGGTAAATATTTTGGGACCGATTGTTGGTATTGATAAACCTCTCGGCATAACACAGATGTTTTGGGTTAATCTCGTTATGGACACTTTGGCTGCAATTGCTTTTGGCGGCGAGGCGGCTCTTCCCAGGTATTTGCTTGAAAAACCAATACGCCGCAAAACGGACATTATAGACAAGAATATGTGGAGCGGAATTATAATAAATTCGCTTTTTATCTCTTCGGTGAGTCTTTTTATGTTTGTGTCACAGGATTTGCATTATGCATTTCGCAGTGCTCAGGCTGATAAGATATTTTATACAGGGTATTTCAGTTATTTTGTATTCTCTTGTATCTTCAATGCGTTTAACACGAGAACAGATTCAATTGACTTAGCGGACCATATCTCTCTTAACAAACCATTTTTGTTTATAATACTGCTCATCTGTGTTGTTCAGGTGCTTATGACTTATTTTGGAGGTGCAGTATTGGGAACAGCCGGACTTGCTATAGATGAGTGGGTAGTTGTGATTGTTATGGCGCTTTTGATTATACCCGTAGATATACTAAGAAAACTCGTTTTAAACAGATTTTAGAAATTTATACTCCGCTTAAATCAAAAGGCGGGGTATATTTTTTGTCGGCACTGCTTCGGTTCTGGATGAAGGCTGAGTCGAATCCAAGGCTGAGAGCGGTGTCGATTGCAAAATTATATTCAAAGGTGGTCAGCTTTCGGTTTAATTCCGGGTGGGTTTTAAGCAGATTGTCATTTGGAGTATACTGACTCATAAGGCTGAGAACAAAGTCTTTCGGCTCAAAATTTTCGCGAAGAACCTTTAAAACCTTTTCTGAGTCAAGCCGACAGCCGGGTAGACAAAGGTGCCTTATTATTGTTCCGGACTGCATGATGCCGTCCTTGGAATACACAGGAGTGCCTGTTTGCCGAATCATTTCTCTTATGGCTGAAAGTGCCTTAGGGAAATAGTTTTCGGCATGACTGTATTTTTTTGACAGTTCGCAGCTAAAGTATTTCAGGTCAGTCAGATATATGTCAATATAGCCTTTGAGAGAGGCTATGGTTTCTGCTTTTTCGTATCCTCCCGTATTATAAACAAAAGGAATTTTAATTTTGTCTTTGCAAAGGTCGATTGCTTCTTTTATTTGGGGGATATATGGGGTTGGGGAAACAAGATTTATGTTGTGGGCTCCCATTTTCTGGAGCTGACAAAAAATTTCAGCCAGTCTATTGATGGAGACTTCTTTTCCAAAGCCACCCATGCTTATGTCGTTATTCTGACAATAAACACAATGCAGATTGCAACCGCTGAAAAATACAGTACCACTACCTTTTTCTCCGCTGATACAAGGTTCTTCCCAAAAATGAAGAGAGCTGCGTGCGATTTTCGGGAAAAGCCCCGCTTTGCAAAAACCGACGCTTTGGGTTCGGTTTGCACCACATTCTCTGGGGCAAAGAACACAATTTTTAAGCTCATCCATATTATCAACTCCTTGCAAATCATTGTATCACGCAGAAAGGTATTTGTCCATAAGTGAAATATCAACTCTGTTGATGTGAACTGTTTTACTATGCTAAAAAAGCATCAATCTTGTATCAAGATTGATGCTTTTTTTCTGGTGGAGATGAGGAGAATCGAACTCCTGACCCCCTGCTTGCAAGGCAGGTGCTCTCCCAGCTGAGCTACACCCCCAGGAACAAATGTATTATATCACATAGTTTTCCTTTTGTAAAGACTTATTTAATAAAATTTTTCCGAATGAATAAAGGTCAATATGAACAAAAAACAAAAGGATTTTTGAATAGATATACTATAGACAAACAAGCGAATTAGAGGTATAATAAAATAGTATATGTATGCGAAGGTTTAACCTGAAAAGAAAGGTGGTATATATTTGCCTGTATTTAGTGTTATAGTGCCTGTTTACAAGGTTGAAAAATATATTGACAGGTGTGTCAAGAGTCTTATGGACCAAACCTTTTCGGATATCGAAATAATTCTTGTTGATGATGGTTCCCCTGATAATTGTGGCAAAATGTGCGATGAATATGCATCCAAGGACGCAAGAGTCAAGGTTATACATAAAGAAAATGGTGGTGTCACATTGGCAAGACGTTCGGGTACGGAGGCGTCTTCAGGAGAGTATATATCGTATGTTGATGGCGATGACTGGGTTGATGAACGGTATTTTGAGAAGTTTTATGATATAGTAAAAAAACATAATCCGGATATTGTGTTTTGTGGGGCGGTCTGGGCGTACGAAGACAGATTTGTTGAAGAAAAGTTCAATTGCTCATCCGGACATTACTGCCGACAAGATATAGAAGAAAAGGTTTTTCCTATATTGATAGAAACATGTGAGGACAGAAGTTTCCGGGCAAGTATGTGGGGGGCGGTACTTAAAAGGGAGAAATATTCGGATTCATATTGGAATGTTGACTCTGAGATAAAAATTGGTGAGGACCAGGCATTTATTAAACCCTGCGTTTTCTCAGCAGAGTCTATGTATGTTATGGATGATTGTCTCTATTTTTATCGCCAAAATCCAACTTCTGTAACCAAAAACAAGAAATGTCGGAACTTTGAAGAACCACTTCTGATTTCTAAGCACATAGAGGGCAGGATAAATATTGACATGGCAGATTTTAAAAAGCAGCTTTACAGATATACGGTACACAATTTGTTTAATGTGGCATATACACAGTTCAATCAGAAAAAACCCTACAGGGAAATAGTCAGAGAAATAAGAAAGCAGCTCAAAAGACCATATTATGCCGAAGCAATAGCAAAAGCGGAGTTCAGATTTGGGACAAAAGGATATTTTGCACTTTGGGCCATTAGGTTAAGGTGCTATCCTTTGTTGTTTTTGTACTGTAAGTTGGGGAAATAATAGGAAAGAGTTGTTGAGGTGATTGGCTTGGAAAACCGAATACTTTATTTTGGATATTCTTCAACGGCCGGTGGGATAGAGAGCTTTTGCAGGAATATTATTAATAATTCAGAATTTCCCATTGATATTGCGACTATCTCAAATGGGAAATTACCATACCAAGAAGAATTTATAAAAAAGGGATGCAAAATTTTCAGAATCACACCGAGAAGCAAGAGTCATATCAAACATTGCATGGACATCATCAAACTACTCAAAGAACATCCTGAGTATAAAATAATACATTGTCATATTTTGTCATGCACGACAATCGAACCTGCAATTATTGCTAAGTTTATGGGGAAAAAAGTAATATTGCATAGTCATAGTTCAAATTCCACAATACATTCAAACTATCTGGTAAAATTTGTTCACAAAGTTTTATCTTTTTGGGCTCAACACGTAAAAATCCTACGGTTTGCGTGTTCTGAAAAAGCAGGGGATTTTATGTTTAAAAACAGCGTTTATACGGTGTTTAAAAATGGGATAGATACCCAATGCTTTTTGTTTAATAAAGCCGACAGAGACGAAATAAGAAATGAACTTGATTTTTCACAGGACACGAAAGTTTATATTCATATAGGCAGATACAGCAAAACGAAAAATCATCCGTTTCTTGTTGAAATTTTTGAAGAAATACTAAAAAAAGATTCGAATGCCAGACTTCTTTTGGTGGGAGAGGGCGAATTGGAGGAAGAAATACGCACTCTTGTGAAACAAAAAGGACTTGAGAAAGAAATAATTTTTATGGGAGTACGCAAAGATATAAACAAACTATACAGCTGTGCGGATGTATTTTTGCTCCCTTCATTATACGAGGGATTGCCTTTTGTTTTGGTGGAGGCACAGTATGAGGGGCTGCCTTGTCTTGTATCAGATTCTGTTTCTTATGAAAGTAAAATTTCTCCTTGTATAGAGTTTTTATCGCTAACGGAAAGCCCAAAAAAATGGGCTGAAAAGGCAATGGAATGTGCTTCACAAAAAAGATATGAGGGCCAAGAACACATTGAAACTTCGTATGATATAGAATCAACCGTGAATGAAATAACCAGCGTGTATAAAGGGATTCTGGATAACGAAAGAAAAGAGGTTTAAGCTATGATACCCAAAATAATTCACTATTGTTGGTTTGGGGGGAATCCTCTGCCGGAGCTCGCGCAAAAATGCATTGAAAGCTGGAAGAAATATTGTCCCGATTATGAAATAATAGAGTGGAATGAAAGTAATTTTGATGTAAACTGTTGCCGATATGCCAAAGAGGCTTACGAAGCAAAAAAATGGGCGTTTGTAAGTGATGTGGCAAGGCTTTTTGCGTTGGTTAATCAGGGCGGGATATATATGGATACAGATGTTGAACTTCTTAAACCTCTTGATGACTTTCTTGAACTTGAGGCTGTGTCGGGGTTTGAATCAACAAAAAATATCCCTACAGGACTTATGGCTTGTCGAAAGGATTTTCTGTTGTTTAAGGAGTTTTTGGAATGGTATGATGACAAATCCTTTGTTATGCCGGATGGCAGGTATAATATGACTACCAATGTGACTATTATGACGGATATTTGTTTGGAGCATGGGCTTGAACCTAATAATAAAAAACAGACTGTCTCAGGATTTACGTTATTCCCCTCGGAGTATTTTTGCCCGAAGGACTATGAAACAAAAAAGCTTAACATAACCAACAATACTTATGCGATACATCACTTTGACGGAAGTTGGCACACTGATGAAATAAAGTATATGATAAAATTGAACAGAAAGTTAAAGAAACTGATGCCCGAGAAATATTCATTCTTGGTAGCGAAATTTTTTTCGGTAATCAAATATCAGGGGGTAAAATCGGCTTTTTTTGAATTGAAGAAGTTTTTTGGGAAGAAATAGAGAGTGTGTGTGAGGTATATTTTATGGAAAATAAAAAGATTGCCATTATGACATGGTATAAATATACAAATTACGGAACTGCTTTGCAGGCTTCTGCTCTTGGAAAGACTTTGGAGAAACTTGGTTACCAGGCGGCCTTTGTGAACTATGAGCCTAAGGGTCCGTATATAGATAAGGATAAGTTCTCTCTCGTGGAAAAGGTAGTTGGGAAACTTAAAAATATGTCAAATGCCTATTCTATTACCCGGGAGACGGTTAATTTGTTTGACGAGTACTTAAAAGACAGAATAGCCGAGACTATGCCTTGTGACAGTTATCCCGAATTGGCTGAACTTAATAACTGTTTTGATGCATTTGTGTGCGGAAGTGACCAGATTTGGTCACCTCTTTGTTTTGATGAAAAGTATTTTCTTTCTTTTGTAAAGGATACAAAAAAGATGGTACCCTATGCACCCAGCATTGGGTCCTTTGACATAAAAAACCCTTTTATCAGAGAAAAAATATCGAAACTTCTGGACAGGTTTCAGACTCTTTCAGTGAGAGAGAAGCATGGGGCAGACATCATACAGAAACTTACAGGGAAAGAGGCGAAGGTTGTTCTTGACCCGTCGCTGCTTTTGACTGCTGAGGAGTGGGATATATTTGCAGAAACAGGCGGCTGCCCTGAAATAGGTGAGGATTATATCTTGTGTTACTTTTTGGGAAATTCCAAAAGGTATAAGTCTTATGTAAAGAGACTTTCGAAAAAGCTCAGACTGCCTATTCGCGTAGTACCTATGACCAAGGCTCAAAGAGAAAGCGGCAATGCAGTGCCATTTGAGGTGGGACCGAGGGAGTTTGTGTCACTTATAAAGAATGCAAGATATGTTTGCACTGATTCGTTTCATGGTATGTTGTTTTCGATAAATTATCACAAACCGTTCAGTGTTTTAAAGCGTTTTAAGGACGCGGACAAGAGAAATCAGAACAGCAGAATATTTAGTTTCTTGGATTATACCGGACTTAACGACAGATTGGCGGATGAAAAAACAAAAAAAATATCCAATATGATATTGGATTGTGATTTTAAAAATGCGGATTTGTTTTTAGACAAGATGCGGGATGAATCACTTTCATATTTGAAGTCGGCATTAGAAGAGGCAACAAAAAGCCAGGAAACGGAAAAAGCAGAAGAAGACTATAAAATTACGGATTTGTGTTGCGGATGTGGCGCTTGTACCGCAGTCTGCCCAAAGAATGCTGTTTCTGTAGAGAAAGATGAAAATGGGTTCGAACATTACAGGATTGACAATAGCCTTTGCATCAAATGCGGAAAGTGTAAAGGTGTTTGCCCAATGAACAGCGTCGAGGCGGCTAAACCGGAGAAAAAATCGGCGAAGCTTTATGCTGTGAAGAGCAGGACAGATGGAGTGCTTAAGGCGTCGTCATCAGGGGGCATAGGCTATGAAATTGCAAGGGCTTGTCTTGCGGAAGGATATTTCATATGCGGATGTGTTTATGATGATGAGACAAATTGCGCAAGGCACATAGTTGTCAAGCCGGGAGAAACTGAGAAACTTGCGCTGTTGCAAGGCTCAAAGTACCTGCAAAGTGTTTCTGCAGAAGCTATAAGACAGATTTCGGAGATATCGAAGAAAAACAAGGCAGTATTTTTCGGCACTCCTTGTCAGGTTGCTGCTGTTGATAAATTGCTGAGAAGATGTGGTGCGCGGGAAAATGTAGTTTTGGTGGATTTGATATGTCACGGAGTGCCATCTCAGTTGTTGTGGAATAAATATTTATCTTTTATAGACAAAAAGTATGATACAGGGACAAATCCTAAGGTTGTTTTCAGAGACAAGACAAAGCTTTGGAGAAACCTGACCATGAAAATAGTTGGTAATAACAAGGTTTATGTGAAAAATGAGAGAAAAGATGACTTTTATGCATTTTTCAGGAGAAGTCACTTTTATATGGAATCGTGTTTTGATTGTCCTTATCGGGGGAAATGCAGTGCAGATATAAGAATCGGAGACTATTGGGGACCACGTTTTGAGAAGGACAAACAAGGTGTATCTATGGTTGTTGCAATTACTGATTTTGCGTATGAAATTATTGGCAATTTGAGAGACGGTGGAGTCTGTGATGTGCAAAGCATGGATAGTTTGTACGAATATTTGACTTTTCAGGCAACAAAAAATCCTCAAAAGCCTGTTGAGAGAGAAAAAATGTTTGAAGAACTTAAGTCGGATGATGTTGATTTGCATAAATTGAGAAAGAAGTATTGTCAGTATGACGATTCCCGAGAAAGGTATTCGAGGATAATTAAAAGATTTAAAAAATTTTTGAAAAGAGGTTAGGGATAGTGGGGAATAAGTATTCATATTTAACAAAAAATGTAATATTATTTTCCATAAATGGATTTTTGCCTAAGCTGTTGTCACTTATTTTCATACCCATATACACGAGCTATCTGACGACGCAGGAGTATGGGATATTTGACCTGACAGGGACAACTGTTTCACTTCTTGTACCCATTTTTACTTTGGGAATTCGTGATGCTGTTATGAGGTTTGCACTTGATGAGAATTTTAACAAGTCAGATGTCTTTTCGGTTGCTTTGAAGATTATTTTCGGAGGGGCAGTCCTTGTGCTTTTGGGGACGATTTGTGCGTCATTTTTAGGTATAGAGGAGCTAAAAACCAGATATTTAATATTCTTTTTTATAATGTATGTGGTAACAGCATTGAGCGAATGTGTCTCGATGTTTTGTCGAGGGATCGACAGAGTTAAAACTATGGTCAGCGGAGGCGTTTTGAACTCGGTGGTTACATCGGTGTCTATGGTTTTGTTTCTTGTTGTTTTTAAATTGGGGCTAAATGGCTTTTTTATAGCAAATACAACAGGGTCAATTGCTTCGCTGGTTTATTGCTTTTTCAATGCGAAACTTTACAATTATATAAAGCTTAAAGTCTCAAAACAAGTAAGAAATAATATGTTAGCATTTAGCTTCCCATTGATATTCAGTGTGATTTCATGGTGGATAAACGGTACGTCTGATCGGTATATTTTGACTTGGATGTCGGGAGTAGCTGTCAGCGGTCTTTATGCGGTTGCATATAAGATTCCGAATATAATGTCTGTTTTTCAAAATATTTTTACCCAGGCGTGGTCAATATCGGCAATTAAAGAGTTTGATAAAAATGATAAAGACGGGTTTATAGGAAATATGTATACTCTGATGAATTTTGCAATGGTTGCTGTTTGTTCGGCTGTAATGGTTTGCAATCCGATTTTAGCAAGGATTCTTTATTCAAATGAGTTTTATGCGGCCTGGAGATTTGTTCCGCCTTTGCTTGTTTCGGTAGTGTTTAACTCTATGGCACTTTTTGTGGGCGGTATATTTACCGCGGTGAAGGATACAAAGACATTGTCGATATCTACTATAGTGGGGGCTGTTGTGAATACAGTTTGCAATTTTGTTTTGATATATTTTTGGAGTGCTTATGGAGCAGCAATAGCTACTTTAATAGGCCATGCTGTTGTTTTAATCATGCGTCGCTTGATTTTGAGAAAGTACATAATTATGAAAGTAAACAATATCAGAGATTTGGTCGTTTATGGATTGCTGTGCATACAAATGCTAATCGGCGTTTGGGAAGAACAGATAAGTTTTTATTCTATAATTATGTTTGGCATTATTATCCTTATGTACAGAAAAGAATTAGGGATAGTATTTAGAAAGGCTAAAGGATTCTTAGTTCATTAATAAATTTTTAAAACAAAAAACGAACCAATTACCTTTTGGGGGTTGGTTCGTTTTCTATATTAAATTTTAGTCAAATATAAACCTTTTGAACCTGACGGTTCTCATAATAAACATAGTATTCAAAGCCACAGCTTTTGAGGACGTTAACAGCTTCGATAAGTCCTTTGCTTATGTCATTTGGGTAATGAGCGTCGGAGCCTATGGTGACGAATTTGCCGCCTAAGGCTTTGAATCTTCTGATAATTTCTTCGTTTGGGATAAGACCGAGAGTGTTTATCTCGGAGGTGTTAATTTCCAAGGCTTTTTCGCGGTTTGCTACTGTTTTTAATATCTCGTCAATGGTAGTTTTGAATTCGTTCATATCAAGAGTACGATTATACTTAACAGATACATACCTTAAAAGCAAGGTTATGTGGGAAAGAACGTCGTAGTCGCATTTGGCTGCTGTTTCAAGAGTCTCATCAAAATACCATTTTGCGTAAGTCTGGAGGTCAGCCTGGGAAAACTTTGAAAAATCAACACGGGATATATAGACCTTGTATGGGCATTTTTGCACCTTGTGTACGGATGCTAACACTACATCAAAGTCAAGGGAATCAAGGACTCTTTTTGCGTATTCAGGATGCCAGAGCATCTCCTCAAACTCAATACCCGCAAAGATTTGGATTTTGTCGCTGTATTTATTGTTTAGACGACGGGCAAGGTTTGTGGATTTTTTTGCTTTTGCGTATGTGTTGTAGCTGATATAGTTGCTGGCTGAACAGTGGTCGGTTATGCTTATGCCCCGTAGCCCCGCATCAATTGCAGATTTAACCATATCCTCTGGCAGTGAGGTACAATCGGAGGAGATATTCGTATGTGTGTGTGAGTTAAAAAGTTTCATACACAGTTCTTCCTTTAAAATTTTGTATTAAAATAGTCAAGCGAGGTGCTTGACTATTTTGGTGTAGAATTTTTTGAATTAGATGAAATATCGATAAAACGACATTCCCTTATAAATATGTTCGGTTTTGAGAGAATTATTTCTCAGCGGCAAGACCGAAACGCTTTCTGAACTTGTCAACACGACCACCCGTGTCAACTAATTTCTGCTTACCTGTGTAGAAAGGATGGCAAGCTGAGCAAATTTCTATGGAAATATTTTCTTTTGTTGAACCAGTTTCAATAATATTTCCACAAGCACATTTAATTGTAGTTTCCTTATATTCGGGATGTATTCCTGCTTTCATCTCTATATTTCACCTCTTTCTTTAGAGAGTTGCATTTAAATCTTAATCACCTGTTTCGGTGCATACCGATAAACGGCTATTTTTACATAGCTTGATTATTATAACACAACATTTTCATAAATGCAAGTTATTTTTTAAACTTTTTCACATTTTCTTTAAATTTTCTTTCGGTTTGTCAAAGCAGCCTCGGCAAGATAGTCTATTGCAAGAAGATAGCCTCGAAATCCAAGACCGACAATCTGACCTATGCAAGAGGCTGCGGTCACAGATTTGTGACGAAATTCCTCGCGCTTGTGAACATTGCTGATGTGAACCTCGATTGAGGGTATCATAATGGAGCTGAGAGCGTCGCGGATTGCATAGCTGTAGTGGGTGTATGCTCCGGGATTTATGATAATCCCGTCAAAGATTCCGTTAGCATGATGGATAAAGTCAATTATTTCACCTTCGCCATTGCTTTGGAGAACAGTTACCTCGATGCCTTTTTCGTTGCAGTAGCTTTCAATGTAATTTTCAAGGTCGGTGTATGTTTTTTCTCCGTAGACTTCAGGCTCACGAACTCCAAGCATATTAAGATTCGGTCCGTTGATTACCATGATTTTTAAGGGTTTAGCCATTGTAAATATTCACCTCATCTATAATTTTTTTTACCATTTTGTTTGGATAAAGGCGGTCACTGATTTCGATATGACACGCTGATTTATAAAGGGGCAGCCGCCTTTCATAAAGCTCCCAAAGGACGTCCTTGTCCTTTGATAAAAGCGGACGGTTTGAAATGTTAATTCCGTCTTGTATATCCTGAAGTGGTCGGTTGATGAAGACTACTACACCACAATTTTTCAGTATTTCGATGTTTTCGGTACGTTCGATGCATCCGCCACCCGTTGATATAATTATGTTCTCTTTTTTGCTTAAGATTTTCAGCATATTGGTTTCTAACTCGCGAAAATGAGCTTCGCCATAAAGCTTAAATATTTCCGAGACAGTCATATCGCTGGCTTTTTCGATTTCAGCATCACAGTCGGCAAAGTCAAGAGAAAGTTGCCTTGCCAATCTTTTGCCTATGGTGGTTTTTCCGCATCCAGGCATTCCAATAAGTATTATATTTTTCATATTTTTTAAGTACCTTTCGCCTTTGGCCGGAGTAATTGATATCCCTTTTGATTTTTAAATAAAAAGAGGGCTCGTCGTATAACGAGCTCTCACAATGTTTATAAGCTTAACGGTAAAAATACACCGTTTATCCTATCAGCCCATTATAATTCACTGATTTAGACAAGATACTCTTTTGATTATTTGCAAATTATTATACCACGGTAATTTTGAAAAATCAAGGGATTTCACAATATTTATTTCTTTGAGCCTTTGTCTTTAAGGATAAGGATGATGTTGCCTTTTATGTCGGCAGTGAGGCAAAAGACTTCGGATGGGTTTTTTACATTGCGATTTGTGAGTTCTTTTTTAAGCCAGTTTTCGTCATACCCCAAAAGCTTCAGGTTCTTTTTGTTTACATATCCGTTGTCAATTATGATGTAGCTTATAAAGGTTGGTTCGGGGGAAATTCCCATATCTTCGACAGCAACAGGGCGTTTTTCTGATTTTTGGATTACGCTTACATTCCCGTTGGTTTCCATTATCACATAGTCAACCTCGTCCAAACCCGGTATACCGCTGTTGCGGACACACTCTAAAAGGTCGTGAAGGTTAAACCTTTGCTTTGCCATTTCTTTTTGGTTTATGTGGCCTTTTTCGTAGAATACACTGGGCCGTCCGTAAAAAATTCTTCGGGCAAGGGTGCTTTTGTAGGCTCCGAATGAGAGCAGAAATTCAAAAATTAACAAGGAACCGATAATGACAAGACTGTGGGTGATTGGGACTGAGGTGTCCTGGATAGGCATTGATGCGACTTCAGATATAATAATTGCAACTACAAGCTCAGAGGGTTCAAGTTCGCCGATTTGACGTTTCCCCAGAAGTCTCAGGGCTACAACAACAAAAAAATACATTATAAGAGTCCGAATAAAAATGGAGAGCATAATAAAAACCTCCCGGGTATTGTGTAGCATTAGTATTTGCCAAAAATCAGGAAATAAACGCAAGTTTAACAAAAATAACCGATTTGCATATAATGGAATGAAAAAAGTATGGAGGTTGATATATTGTGGCTGATATGAAAGAGAACGGAAAAGGGACATTAATTGTTCAAGTATATACAGCTGACCAGACCTTTCCTGTTGCGGGGGCGAATGTGCTTGTGACAAAAAACTTGGGGAGTGGTGAGGAACTTGTCAAGGTAATGAAAACAGACAGAAGCGGAAAGACAGAGCCGTTGCTTCTTTCGGCACCACCGGCGTCCAATTCTCAATCACCGGGGAATCTGCCAAAGTTTTTTAACTATAATATTCGGGTGGATTTTCCGGGATATTACACAATGGAAAACCTTAATGTTCCTATATTTGAGAACCAGACAGCGATACAGCCGATAGCTCTTATCCCTCTGCCCGCAGATGAGGAGCAAGGGAAGAAGGTAACGGTTGTTGAGGAGGAGCCCTTGGATTTGCAATAAAAATTTGAAAGGAGATGAGATATTTTGGTCGGAACACCATATATTCCTCAGACGATAACAGTGCATTTAGGTGCGCCTGATTCGGATGCGGAAAATGTTACGGTAAATTTTGCAGATTACATAAAAAATGTTGCGTCAAGTGAGATATATCCCACCTGGCCGGAAAATGCCATTCGTGCTAATATTTATGCAGAAATCTCCTATGCCCTTAATCGCATTTACACTGAGTGGTACAGGTCACGGAATTATCCCTTTGATATAACAAATTCCACAGCATTCGACCAGTCTTTTGTGAAAAATCGGGATATTTTTGAAAACATAAGCCGGATAGTGGATGAAATTTTCAATGACTATATCAGAAGGGAGGGGAGCCTGGAACCATTATTTGCTGCGTTTTGTGATGGCAGAGAGGTGGTTTGTGATGGCTTGTCTCAGTGGGGGAGTGTCGATTTGGCTAACCAAGGATACACCCCTTTTGAGATTCTTACCCGGTATTATGGCAATGATATAGAGCTTGTGAGAGATGCACCAATTCAAAATATAACACAGTCTTTCCCGGGTGAAACTTTGAGAATCGGGAGTTCGGGTCGTGATGTAAGAACCATCCAGACACAACTCAACAGAATTTCCAAAGACTATCCATCCATACCCAAAATACAAAATACAGATGGTGTTTTTGGTGAGGCTACAGAAAATGCAGTCAGGGAATTTCAGCGGATTTTCAATCTTACGCCGGATGGACTTGTGGGGAAAGCAACCTGGTATAAAATCAAGTATATTTATGTGGCGGTTGCCAATCTTGCGGAATTGGACTCTGAGGGTATTCGTATAGCAGATATACCTAAACAGTTTGTGAGTGATATAAAATATGGAGACCGAGGCGAACCGGTGAGAGTGCTTCAATACTATCTTTCTTTGATTGCAGCTTATAATAATGCCATAAAGGCTCCAATTATTGATGGCATTTTTGGAGATGCAACACTGGAGGCAGTAAGAGCATTTCAGGGAGCTTATGGACTTGACGTCACCGGAGTTATAGCAGAAAGAGACTGGAATAAGTTGACAGAGGTGTATCTGGGAATATTGGAGCAAAACCCACCACTATACGAGGCGGGAGAGATTGTTCCGTATCCGGGGCGTCCACTCACAGTTGGGAGCAGTGGAGAAGCGGTCAGGGTTTTGCAGGAACGGTTGACTTTTATTTCGCAATTTTTTGATAACATACAGAGTGTTGAGCCCACAGGGTATTTTGGGGAACAAACCAGGAATGCGGTAAACTCATTTTATGCAGATGAGGGGCTTCCGCAAAGGGGATTTGTGGGACCCGGAGGATGGAAACTTATTGAGGATACTTATTTTGAACTCAGGGCCGGAGATTTGAAGACAGAGAGTCAGTATCCGGGGGAGCCCGTGAAAGGAGAGGTATAAAATGAATGGTAACAGATATATGTCAAGTCGTGATATGACGGGAAATATTAATGAACTTCAGACTTATCTCAGGTATATAGCAAAAAATATTGATGGTATACCGGTAATTGTTTCTGACGGGATTTATGGCTCTGAGACGCGTGAGGCGGTCAGCGAATTTCAACGGAGAATGGGGCTTCCGGTAACGGGGGAGGCGGATTTTGAGACCTGGGCCGCGATAGTTGAGGCTTATGATGAGTTATTCCAAAAGAATGAACTGCCACGAAAAGTTTCTGTGTATCCTTTGGAAATCCCCTATTTAAAGGAGGGAGATGAGTTTGAGGAAATCTATATGCTGCAGATTATGCTCAGGCGTTTGGCAAAGATTTTCAAAAACATAGAAATGCCTGGTTTGACAGGCGTTTATGATGCAAAGACAAAAAGAGCGGTTCAAGACTTTGCGAGACTCTATGGAAAGCATAATGGTGAAGTGGTGGACAGAGAGCTTTGGAATGTTCTGACAGATACCTATAATGCTTTTACTCACAATGAATAGTGTTGACTTTTCTTGATTGCTTTGCTAAAATATAATGCGGACTATATGCTAACGCAGGGGGATTTTATATATGAGAATGAGAAGGAAAAAGCACAGAGAGGAACGTATCGAAAATTGCTCACAGTTTATCATAGAGGATATTTTTAAATATAAAGATGATTTAAAGTCGGCTTTTGAAAAGGAGGCGCCTCTGCACCTTGAAATAGGATGCGGCAAGGGTGGGTTTATCAGTACTTTAGCTGAACTTAATCCGAACATAAATTATATAGCATTTGAAAAAAATCTTGATGTTTTGGTACTTGCCATGGAAAAGGTTAAGGCAAAGAGCTTGTCTAATGTGAAGTTTGTACCGGGTGATGCAGGAATTCTGGGTGATTTGAGTGAACAATGGGGAGTAGAGAGACTTTATATAAATTTCTGTGACCCATGGAGTAAATGGGGACACAGAAAACGTCGACTCACCCATGAAAGATATTTGGGGATTTATAAAAAAATAATGGCTCAAAATGGTGAAATACACTTCAAAACCGATAATACAGGACTTTTTGAATTTTCCATTAACTCGTTTTCTGATTTTGGGTTCAGGTTAAAAAATATAACCCTCGATTTGCATAACAGCAAATTCGAGGGTAATGTGATGACTGAATATGAAAAACTTTTCTCTGACAAGGGTCAGCCTATTTACAGGTGTGAAGCTATTGTCGTTTAAAGGTGATTGATGGGGTAAGAAACACCAAAATGTACATAGCCCCCTGTGCTACAAGGAAAGATACATAGTCATAGCTTGAAGTCAGAACGGGCTCTAAGAATCTGGTCTGAAAAAACAAGAATTTGTAATAATATGATTTGTTGATGTAAAACAATGCTGCTATTGCTGTGAGAACTGTTGTAGCGGTCAGTGCAGGAATGAAGTATTCCAGTGCGTATGAAGAGTTGAGATACAGACGCGACCATACTCTGCATTGAATAAACAGAAAAAGCAACAGTGCAGACAAATTTAAAATAGAGGAAATAAACCGGTTAGGCAAAGCGGACTCGCTTTTGTATACCATAATGGCAAAGACAATGGAACAACCGATTGATATTAAAAAACTTATTAGTGTTTGGGTTATAGTTCGATAAAGTGTGTACATGTCAGAACCCTTTCTTAATCAAATATAACTGTATTTTAACATATTGGAATAAAAATTTCAAGAGGAAAAATTATTAAAAAAATAATAAAAGGTATTGACAAACAATGATGAGTGTGCTATTATACTCAAGTAAAGCAGAAGGTCCGCTTCTCCCCTCAGCAGATAGCGAAAGGGTCAAAAGATTTTAGTTTTTTTGGTGCGGAGCTTTATGCTTCCGCACTTTTTGTATTTTTTGATGCTTGAAAAGTGCAAATTATTTTGGAGGTGTTTAGGTATAGCTAAGCAAGAGTTAATGATTAACGAAGAAATCAAAGACAAAGAAGTTCGTCTTATTGGTCCTGATGGAGGTCAGTTAGGGGTTGTTTCTGCGAAAGAAGCTTTGGCGATGGCAGATGAACACAATCTTGACCTTGTGAAGATTGCACCTCAGGCGAAACCGCCCGTGTGCCGCATCATGGATTACGGTAAACACAAGTTTGAACTTGCTAAACGCGAAAAAGAGGCGAAGAAAAATCAAAAGGTTGTCAGTATCAAAGAGGTTCGTTTGAGCCCCAATATTGATAGTCATGATTTCAATACTAAGGTTAATCAGGGAATTAAATTCCTGAAGGACGGTGACAAGGTTAAGGTTTCAGTTCGTTTCAGGGGTCGTGAGATAACTCACAGTTCAGTTGGCAAAGACCTTCTCTTGAAAGTTAAAGATGCAATGGCGGAATTTGGCGTTGTTGAAAAAGACATCAAGATGGAAGGCCGAAGCATGGCTATGTTTGTTACACCAAAGAAAGCATAAGGCTGTTCGCTTATTCGGACGAAAGCTTTTAAAATTTTATTTATGGAAGGAGAATGAAAGATGCCTAAAATTAAGACACATAAAGGCTCTGCAAAACGTTTCAGCGTTACAAAAAATGGTAAGGTTAAAAGAGGAAAGGCTTTTAGAAGTCACATCCTTAACAAAAAGACAACAAAGAGAAAAAGAAAGCTCAGAAAGAATGGTTACTTGTCAACAGCAAATGCTGCTACAATCAAGAGCATGATTCCTTACAAATAAGGATTCACATATTTTGTGGTTGATGAGTGCGGAAAATACCGCAAGGATTTGGACGCGGAAAATATCGTGTCAAAAATACGGCGAAGAATAGTCTTCGCAATTTGTTTAAATGAAAGGAGTCTTTAGATATGGCAAGAGTTAAAGGTGCTATGAACACCAGAAAAAGACATAAAAAGATATTGAAATTGGCTAAAGGATACAGAGGTGCAAAAAGTAAGTTGTTCAGAACTGCAAATCAGGCAGTTATGAAGTCACTTAGCTATGCATACCGTGACAGAAAGCAAAAGAAGAGAAACTTCAGACAGCTTTGGATTGCTCGTATAAATGCAGCTGCAAGAATCAATGGCATAAGCTACAGCAAGTTCATGAACGGGCTTAAGAAAAACGGCATTGAAATCAACAGAAAGATGCTCGCTGAAATCGCAGTTTCTGACCCTGCTGCTTTCGCAAAGCTTGTAGAGAAGGTTAAATAGTTTTGGTTTATAAAAAGTTATACCGCACACGCGGTATAACTTTTTCGCACACTTGAGAAGATATTTCGGACGGGAGTTTTGCTTTATGACAGAAGAACAGATATATAATCCGGTGACCGGTATCAACCAAATGATTTCGGATATTGAGGATTTTGTAAATCCTATGATTTTTAAATTGCAGCCATTTATCAGACTTATGGGGATAATAAATGTTTATCTTGTAATAACACTATTTTTTTGGATGATTTATTATTTGGTTTTCAGAAGAAAACACAGGATAACATCAAAGCTTAAGGACAGTCGTATGTATGTTTTTGCCGGTATTATGCTGGCGCTTTATGTTTTTCTTTCGAAAACACCCATCAAGATAGGTCCGGTTATGAGTATAAATCTTGGGATTTTTGTTATGCCTATATTTGCCAAGAAATATGGACCGCTCATGGGGGGTATTTTCGGATTATTGCAGTACATAGGCGTTTATGTTTTGAATGTTGGAGGTACATTTGATTTATCCACCATGCTTTTGGCTTCGGTCAGCGGTATGATATACGGGCGATTTTTGTACATGAGAAAACTTACGTATTTGAGATGCTTTTTGTCGAAGTTGGTTGTGAATGTAGTATGTAATATTATATTTGTACCAATGCTGACGGGAGACAGCCTGACAACGGAAGTTGCGGATTCCATTACCCATACAATTGTGTCAAACATTATACTTGCACCAATTCAGGCGGTTGTTATTTATTACGCTTTTAAAGCACTTAAACGGATTGAACGATTTTTTACTGAAGATTAGATTTGGAGAGTAAGAATGATTTTAAGTATAACAGGTAAGGATAACAAAAACTTAAAGCTTGTGCGACAGTTGCGGAAAAAGAGTGTTCGTGAGGCTGAGAGATGCTTCGTTGCTGAGGGCCGGAAGATGGTGCTTGAGGCGCTTGAATATGTGCCGCAGCGTATAGAGTTTGTTGTGGTGAGTGAGGACTTTTGCACGAAAGATGCACGTATTGTTGAAAAATGTGCAGAGGTTTGTGAAAGGATTTATTCGGTACCTGAAAACATATTTGATGGCCTTTCTGATACTGACACGCCTCAAGGTATTTTGGCTGTTATTAAAATCAGTGATAAGGATTTTGTGCCAACTGCAGAGAATACACGTGTTCTTGTTCTTGACGGGGTATCGGAGCCGGGGAATATGGGCACCATTATCCGTACAGCAGAGGCGTTTGGCTTTGATGGTATATATTTGATGAAAGGCTGTACAGACATTTATGCGCCGAAAACTGTGCGTTCTACCATGGGTTCGATTTTTCGTATGAAGTTCAGCTCTGCTTGTACTGCTTTGGATATTGAAAATCTCAAAGAGTGTGGGTTTTCCTTGGTGGTTACAGCTTTGGATGGTGCTGTTGAATTAGAGAATTTTAAGGTGCCGGAGAAAATTGCTGTTGTTATCGGGAACGAGGCTCATGGCGTTTGCGATGAGATTAAGGCTCTTGCAGATTACAAGGTTAAAATCAGCATGGATGGACTTGCGGAATCGCTGAATGCTGCTGTGGCTGCGGGGATAACTATGCATTGGGTTACCAAAAATTAAAGTGAAAGTTTTTGATTAATATGGATATTTTATATGAGCTGTGGATTCATGCCATCTGTGGTTTTGAACCGGAGATTGCGGCAAAGGCAGCAAATGCATTTGAAAATACAAAAAAGAGTTTCAACTCACCTGAAATTGACGCCAGACGTCTCAGAGAGGTTGGGCTTGCCGGGGATTTTATAAAAAGGTTTACGGAACCGGAATTTTTTAAGGAAGCAAAAGATATAATAAAATACTGTGATGATAATGGAATACGGATACTGTCACGTGAAGATGAGGAATACCCTGAGAGTTTGAAACATATTGATATTCCGCCCAGACTGCTGTTTGTGAAAGGTAAGAGACTTGATTCCCTTGGTGATACCTTTGTGTCGGTTGTGGGGTGCAGAAGACCTACTGACCAGGGCAAGGTTATGGCTTTTGGAATTGGGAAAAGCCTTGCGGAGAATGGTATTGTAACGGTAAGCGGAATGGCAGAGGGCATTGATGGAGAGGCTCATCGTGGTGCTTTGGAGGGTAAAGGCCCGACTGTGGCTGTGCTTGCGGGGAGCGTTGATGCTGTTTATCCTGCTTGTCATGAGGGGCTGTATCGCAAAATACTTGAAAGCGGAGCGGTAGTGTCAGAGAGACCGCCCAGAACGGTAGTGAAGCGGTATTTTTATCAGCAGAGAAACCGGATAGTTATTGGGATGTCCAAGGGTACTGTTGTGGTTGAGGGCAAGGAAAGAAGCGGGACAGCGATATCTGCACGACTTGCACTTGACAACAATCGCGATGTGTTTGCTGTGCCGGGAAGCCCGGTGGCTTGGCAATCAGAACTTCCGAACAGGTTAATTGAAGAGGGGGCTATGGTTGTAAGCAAAACAAGCACTCCGGCAGAGTTTTACAAAGATGAAAATTCGGCTTTGTATGTTGGTACGATTAATCGTGCAAATGAAGGCGAAGAGATTGACAATACAGAAAAAGTGGTTGAAATACCACGGACAAATGATGATAGAATACTTGATTTTATGAAAGAAAAAGGCAGAACTGTTTATGCTGAAGAAATAGCAGAAGCGTTAGATATTCCCACTGCAGTGCTGGGAAGCAGACTTACGATACTAAGTATTAAGGGTTTAATCAGGCAGGAAAGTGGGAACAGATATATTCTTGTTAAATAGAGTAAAGCGGAGGAAAACAGATGGCTAAATCAGTTGAAAAAGAAGCAAAAGCCAAGAAAAAGAATCTGGTTATTGTTGAGTCGCCTGCCAAGGCAAAAACAATAAAAAAGTATCTTGGTTCAAAATATGAGGTTGCTGCATCCATGGGACATTTGCGTGATCTTCCCAAAAGTCAGTTGGGTATTGATTTGGAAAACGATTTTGAGCCTAAGTATATTACGATACGCGGCAAAGGCGACTTGATTTCAAAATTGAAAAAGGACGCTAAAAATTCGGAGAAAATATTTCTGGCAACTGACCCTGACCGTGAGGGAGAAGCAATTTCGTGGCATCTGGCTGCACTTTTAGGTGTTGATGCCAAATCGAAATGCAGAATTACTTTTAATGAAATCACTAAGACGGCGGTTAAAGAGGCTATTTCGAAGCCCCGTGCCATTGACAATGATTTGGTTGATGCACAGCAGGCTCGTCGTGTTCTTGACAGAATTGTTGGATATCAGCTCAGCCCACTGCTTTGGAAAAAGGTTAAGAAGGGGCTTAGTGCCGGACGAGTTCAGTCTGTTGCAACGCGTTTGATTGTTGAAAGGGAAAGGGAAATTGAGGAATTTTGTGAAGAAGAATACTGGACAATTGATTTGAAGCTCACAAATGAAGCCGGGAAACAGCCATTTGTTGCAAAATTTTATGGAAAAGACGAAAAGACCAAGATTGAACTCCCTGATGCTCAAACAGTTGAAAAAATCGAAAAGGAATTGAAAAAAGCAGATTTTGAAGTAAAGACTGTTACCACCGGTGAAAAACGCAGATATCCTGCTCCGCCGTTTACCACGAGTACCCTGCAACAGGAAGCGGCAAGAAAGCTCGGGTTTACGGCGAAAAAGACTATGGCGACAGCTCAGCAATTATATGAGGGCGTTGAGATTAAGGGCAGCGGAAGTGTGGGCCTTATCACCTACATGAGAACAGATTCCCTCAGAATTTCAAATGATGCTGTTTCAGAGTGCAGAAATTATATAGGTGAAGCATTTGGAAAAGTTTATGTGCCGGCAAAGCCGAAATTTTATAAGACAAAGAAAAATGCACAGGATGCCCATGAAGCTATCCGTCCCACATCTATGGCCTTTGAACCTGAAAAGATTAAGGCTTCGCTCAAGACGGACCAATACAAGCTTTATAAACTGATATGGAACAGATTTGTTGCAAGTCAGATGCCGGATGCGGTGTTTGATACTGTTCAGGCGGACATTCAGGCTGATAGCTATGTGCTTAAGGCAAGTGGCTCCAATGTGAAGTTTGATGGCTTTATGGCTGTGTATGTTGAAAGTAAGGATGTTATCGAAGAAAAGGAAGGGAAAATTCCTCATGTCGAAGAAGGGCAAAAGCTTCTTCTGAAAGACGTTGATTCGAAACAGCACTTTACTCAACCTCCGGCAAGATACACTGAGGCGTCTTTGATTAAGACTATGGAGGAGGATGGTATTGGCAGACCAAGTACCTATGCTCCCACTATAACTACTATTACAGGCAGAGGTTATGTGGTAAAAGAAGGAAAGGCGCTTTGCCCCACGGAGCTTGGGACTATTGTTACTGAGCTTATGGAAGAACATTTTTCCGACATAGTGGATGTGGAATTTACCGCAAATATGGAAGAAAAACTTGACCGCATTGAAGACGGGAAAAAACAGTGGAAGTCTGTTATAAAGGACTTCTATGAGCCTTTTGAAAAAACATTGAATACAGCAGAAGAAGCAATAGGCAGAATTGAAGTTAAGGATGAAGTATCCGAAGTTCAATGTGAAAAGTGCGGAAGAATGATGGTTTATAAACAGGGCAGGTTCGGAAAGTTTCTGGCTTGTCCCGGATATCCTGAGTGCAAAAACACAAAGACTATTACCGAAGAAATTGAGGCGCCTTGTCCAAAGTGCGGAGGCAAGGTTCAGATTCGAAAGTCAAGGAAAGGTGTTAAATACTACACCTGTGAGAACGGAACAGACTGTTTGCTTTCCTGGGACGAGCCTACGAGCTTGAAATGTCCTCAGTGTGGCGGAGCTATTATGAAAAAACGTCCCTTTAGGGGAAAAGGGCCTGTTAAGTATGTATGCTTTAATGAGGATTGTAACTTTGAGGAACTTATGTCTAAATCTAAACTTAAATAAATTTAGCAAGTTTTTTCAGACTTTGCAGAAAAAATTCTGCAAAGTCTGATTTATTTTAAAAATTTAGAAAAAAAGTCGTAATATGTAAGAAAAAGCAGAAAATAATTATAAAAAATTGTAAAAAATCTACAAAAAAACTTGCAATATTAACAAAATTGCGATATAATATTTAAATGATGCCGTATTGGGTTTTTGTTTCGTCAAATTGTGTGTTTGCAAAACAAAAAATTACTAACATAAAGGATGCACAAATGCATCCCGAGGCAACTGTACTATGCTGAACGGAGGTACTTTATATGCAAAACAGAATATTTCAAGGTGCGTGTAATCAACTGAAAAAGGATATTCGCAGAAAAATAGGAATTATGGATGAGAATGCATACATAATTGCGTGTAGTGACGAGTCCAAGGTGGGTTACCATCAGGAAGCTGTTATGAATCACTTTGAGATGAACAATGAAGATTATGTAGGTGGGGGATATGTGTTCCGCAAAATTGAAACCTACAGCAAGAATGTATATATTGTTTTCTGTGAAGGTGATGATGAAATATCCAAGGGCTACGTTGCTTTTTTGGGTGCACACTTTGTGGCAATAAAACAGTATTACGATGAAAAATATGATAAGAACAGTTTTATCAAAAATATAATACTTGACAATATTCTGCCCAGCGATATTCTTTATAAAACCCGTGAGTTAAAGCTTTCGGTTGAGGCTACGAGAGTTGTTTATCTTGTTCGTTCAAGCAAATCCGTTGAGGTATCTTTGGTTGATATTATTCAGAACTTGTTTCCCGACAACAACAAAGATTTTGTTGTTCGCACAGACGAATATGATGTTGCGGTTGTGTGTGAGGTGAAAAATGGCTGTAGCTCTGAGGAACTTTTGAAAACAGCACAGGAAATCCATGATACAGTTGCATCTGAGGACCTTTTGAGTGTTTCGGTGGGTATTTCCACAGCGGTTGAAACTATTCAGGAATTGCCAAGAGCATACCGTGAAGCTCGTATTGCCCTTGAGGTTGGAAAGGTATTTGATACGGAAAAGGACGTTATCAGCTATGATAATCTTGGGATAGGCAGACTTATTTATCAGCTTCCAACAACTCTTTGTGAGCTGTTTTTGAATGAGGTGTTTAAGAGAGAGTCTATTAATGTTCTTGATAATGAAACCATCTATACCATTCAAAAGTTTTTTGAAAATAATCTTAATGTTTCTGAGACATCGAGAAAACTTTTTGTTCACAGAAACACGCTGGTATATCGCCTTGATAAGATTAAAAAGCTTACGGGACTTGACCTTCGGGAACTTGATGATGCGATTACCTTTAAGGTTGCTATGATGGTTAACAAGTACCTTTCATCGGAGCCGACAAGAATGTAGGTGGACGATTTAAGAAAGAATAATTGACTAAATAACGATATCTTTGTGAGGAATTATTTTTATGATAGAATTCAAGAATGTATCCAAAACCTATGAGGACACCGGTGTTCATGCTTTGGAGAATGTATCTTTTTTCATAGATAAAGGGGAGTTTGTGTTTTTGGTAGGTCCTTCCGGTGCCGGAAAGTCCACGCTTACAAAGCTCCTCATAAAAGAAGAAACACCAAATACGGGAGAGATATTGGTGAATGGATTTGACCTTAATACTCTTCCGAAAAATAAAATTCCGTATCTTCGTCGAAGTATAGGTATGGTGTTTCAGGATTTCAGACTGCTCCCAAATAAAACTGTATATGAAAATGTTGCTTTTGCAATGCAGGTTATTGGGGCTTCAAGGAGTTCGATTCGTCGAAATGTTGCGAATGTATTATCTCTGGTTGGGCTGGCAGGTAAGGCCAGAATGAAACCGGGGCAACTTTCGGGCGGTGAACAGCAGAGAGTATCCCTTGCCCGTGCCTTGGTGAACAAACCTCCGGTGATTATTGCGGACGAGCCTACGGGGAACCTTGACCCGGATACAGCTAACGAGATTATGGAGCTTCTGACCGAAATAAATAAACGTGGAACTACCATGATTGTAGCCACCCATGCGAAAAACTTTGTTGATGATATGCATAAGCGGGTTTTGGCTATTGAGAACGGAGTTTTGGTGAGAGACGAAGAAGAGGGGGCTTATGGCTATGATATTTAGGAATATGAAATATTTCTTTGCTCAGGGCATAAAAGGTCTTACCTCAAATGGTCTTATGACTTTGGCTTCGGTGGGTATAGTTGTTGCGAGTTTGGTGCTTTTTGGCGTTTTTGTCCTTTTTGGGATAAATGTTAACAGCATTGGCGAACAAATTAAAGAACAATGCGAAATAAATGTGTATCTTCCCTCAGACATGGACAGAGATAATGTCCGGGCGGTTGGAAGCCGTCTTGAAAATATTGACGGTGTGAAGGAAGCGAAGCTTTATACAAAAGAAGAAAGACTTCAGAACTATAAAGAGGGCGCATACAGTGAACAGGCGGAGGTTATATCCACTCTGGAAGAGGATAACCCTTTGAGAGATGCGTATATTTTGTCTCTTACGGATATACGACGTGCAAATGATGTTGCTGTTGCGGCTGCAAAGGTTGAAGGCGTAGAAAAGGTTACCAATAGCCAGGATTTGATAAAGACAATCATATCCATTACAAACACCATAAAGTATGTTAGTATCTGGTTGCTTCTTATATTGGCGGTTTTTGCTGTTTTCATTATTTCAAACACTATAAAACTTGGAATGTTTTCGAGAAGAAAAGAAATCAATATAATGAAGTTTGTGGGTGCTACGGATTGGTTTATCAGATGGCCGTTCATAATTGAGGGAATGATTTTGGGATTATTGGGAGCATTGATGGCTTCGATGATTGTTATTTTCAGTTATGATTCCTTGTTTGCGGGAATGCAGAGGTTTATGGGTAACATTGAACTTGCAAAGACATCTACAATTGCTGATATTATAGTAGTTGGATTTTTGATTATGGGCATGGGAATGGGCATGGTTGGAAGTGCGATGTCTATAAGAAAGCATCTTAAGGTTTAGTTGGGAGTGTTGAGGATGAAACAAAAAACGGTGAGACTTATTGCTATAATTATTGCGGTGGCTCTTGTTTTGGGCTTAGTTGGTTCAGCTCTTCTCAGCAGCGTTTATGCTGAGACAGCCAGCCAAAAATTAGAAAGAGCGGAGCGGGAAAAACGTGAGGCACAGGAAAAGATAAACGCTAACAAAAGCAAACAGGTTAAGTCTCTTGCTGAAAAGGAACGACTTGAAAAAGAAGCTGCAGATGTTCAGGGGAGAATCGAAACGTTGGATAAGCAAATAGCTGAAACGACCGTAAAACTTTCGGAAGAGGAAGTTAAACTTGAAGCTGCGACCGTTAAGGCAGAAGAAAAGTATGAGGTTTTTCAGAGCCGTTTCAGGTATAATTGTGAGCAAGGTGATGTAAGCTATATTCAGACTCTTCTTTCTGCGAAAAGTTTTGGGGATTTGGTTGATAAAATAGAGATTATGAAGGAAATTACTGCTTATGATAAAGCTGTGTTTGACGAAATGGAATCTGTCAGAGTGCAAATCGAAACCTCAAGGAATGAGATTGCCAAAATGAAAAAATCTCAGGAGGATAATGCTGCCAGTCTTGAAAACCAAAAAAAAGAGCTAGAAAAGAAAAAACAAGCTCAGGCTGATTACATAAGAGAGCTTGAAAGGGATACTGTTGCTTATCAAAAAATAATTGACGAGGCGGATGCTGCTATGGCAAGTCTCAAAGCATCGGTGTCCGGTTCTCTCAGTTCGAGCTCGGGGGGCGCAAAGTATGTTGGCGGTGAATTCACCTGGCCAACTCCCAGTTGTTACTACATAACTTCAAGTTTTTCACCAAGAAGAAAGAATCCTGTAACTGGAATTTATAAAAGACATACCGGAACTGATATTGGGGCAGCTTATGGTGCTGCGGTTGTTGCTGCAAACGGTGGAACGGTTACGTTGGCGGGATGGAATTCGGGTTACGGGAATTGCATTATAATAGACCATGGTGGCGGACGTGCTACCCTTTATGCTCATTTGAGCGCATACAGTGTTTCTGTTGGACAAACAGTTTCTCAGGGACAGAGGATTGGGTCTGTTGGTTCTACGGGTAATTCTACGGGACCGCATTTGCATTTTGAGATATTGATAAACGGTCAAGCGGTTGACCCAATGCAATATTTTTAAAAATTAATATTGGGAATACTTTAGCTAACACAAATTTAGTTATAAACCCTTAGTCACCTGCATAATATTTGATTATGCAGGTGACTGTATGTTTTGATAGGAAGGTATGAAATTATGTATATAAAGAAATGGATTTTAACAGTTGGTGCTATCGTTTTGATTATTGCTACTTCTGTTTCTACCATAGTCTTGATAAACCCTTTTGGAATTTCTGAAATAGATTCTTTTATAAAGTTCAGCCAGGGCATTCGTATTATGAAGGATAAATATTACGAGGATGTGGATATAGATAAATTGGCAGATGGAGTTATGTCCGGATTGGCTCACAGTGCTCAGGACCCATATACTGTTTATATAAACAGTGAGGATGCGGACGAATTTATGTCGGAAATTGATTCAGAGGATTATTCAGGAGTTGGGCTTTATATAAGAAATGAGATTTCTGATAATTCTATAGTTGTTAGCGCTCCGTTGGCGGATTCGCCTGCTGAAAAGGCGGGGATTGTTACTGGCGATAAAATATTGGCAGTAGATGATGAGCCTGTACTTGGAACTGAACTGGATTCTGTGGCTGAGAGAATGAAGGGTAAGAAGGATACTCCTGTTAAACTTAAAATTTTGAAGGCAAGCACAAATAAAATAGAGGATATAACCCTCGTTCGTGCCATAATAAAGAGAGAAACTGTTTTTTCAAAGATGCTTGAAAATAAAATAGGTTATATTCAGATAACACAATTTTCAGTAAATACTCAAAGCGAATTTATTCAAGGTTTTAACAGCCTTGTTGAGGAGGATATGCAAAGACTTGTTATTGACCTGAGAAACAACCCCGGTGGATATTTACACAGTGCTGTGAATATTGCAGATTGTTTTTTAGATACAGATACGCAAATAGTCTATACTTTGGATAAGAATGGGAAACGCACTGATTTCAAAGGAACTGAGGGAAAGACTTCGGTGCCTATGGTTATACTTTGTAATGGCGAAACAGCGAGCGCGAGTGAAGTGTTTATTGGTGCAATGAAAGATTATAACCTTGCTGAGATTGTAGGGGAAAAATCATTTGGAAAGGGTATCACCCAACGTCCCCACGAGTTTTTGGACGGAAGCATACTTAAGTATACAGATTCAAGATACTATACTCCCAATGGGGTATGTATAGATAAGAAGGGAATAGAGCCTGATTATGAAATAAAAATGAGTAATGAGCTTTATTCTAAAATTACCAGTCTCACAATAGATGAGGATGTGCAGCTTAAAAAGGCTGTTGAGATACTTTCTGAAAAATAAATTTCGAAGTGTTTCGGAGGCATATATTTGGTTATAGGCTTGGTTGCGGAGCAAAAGAAGAAATTTAAAAAAACGGTAAAAGATTTTTTCAGAAAAAGGGAAAAGATATTTTGTATTGATTCATCTAATAACCAATTCGAGGTTGTTGTGTATGAGGTTTCCTGTTCGGGGAAGAAGTTAATTGATATGGATACAAAGCGTTTTAAGACTGTTCTTGAGCGTGCCTGTGAAAGTTTGAAAAAAAACGGGGCTGAAAAAGTTGTAGCCACGGAATATATCAAATGGTTGTGCTTTGAAAGAGGAATAAGGCCAGATGGGATCAATTTAGACAGCGGGGACAAATTGTTTTTGCAGCTTGTTCCCGAATTTGTCAGAAGAACTGCTGCCAAATGCAGTATGGATTTAATGAGGAGCACTATTTGCATAAGCTCAGACAAAATGGATAGAATAAGTGCGTATCTCATACGAGAGCTTTGTTATGATACGAAAAGGATTATTTTTCTATGCAGAGATTATATGAAAGCAAAGCGTTTTTGCGATGATTTTTATGACGAGACGGGATTTTCTGTGAAGCTGAGTGAAAGTTTTGGGGGAAATACAGATATTTTTATTGATACAGAGGAGAACATTCTGCGTTTTGGACGGGATTTGTATGTGACGGGAGCAGATTTTGGTTTTGATTTTGAGGAATATGAAGTAAATATGCTTGATGTTGCGGCTTGTCTTAAGCGTCTTGATGCGGATAAAATGATTTGTTTATATGATTACGGTAAAAATAAGTTGACTTTATAGGCCGAATGTTATATAATATATAAATTGTATGTTTAAAATGACTTATAATACGCTTTATCAGCTCACGGTAAAGCCATTGACGGAAACGGTATATTTGTGAGCAGGAGGTATAAATTATATGGAAAACAGACAAATTACACTGACTGACGAAGGACTTGCAAAACTCGAGGCTGAACTTGAGATGCTTAAAACTCAAAAACGCCAGGAGGTTGCCGAAAAAATAAAGGTTGCCAGAGGGTTTGGGGATTTGTCAGAAAATTCTGAGTATGATGCAGCTAAAGAGGAGCAGGCGCAAGTCGAAGCTCGGATTGTTCAGCTTGAGAATATGCTGAAAAATGCAAAGGTTATTGACCAGGACGATATAGACTTTAGCACCGTCAGCGTTGGCACAAAGGTTAAGGTTTATGATAAGGAATTCGATGAAGAAATGGAGTACAGCATAGTTGGATTTACTGAGGCTGACCCGGAGCTTTATAAGATTTCGGACGAGTCACCGGTAGGGAAAGCTTTGATTGGAAAAAAAGTTGGCGATACAGTTGATGTAGATACTCCAGGTGGCACAATTCAACTTGATATATTGGAGATAAAAGCTTAATTTTTAGATAGGAGTGTAGATTCGGTGAGCGAAAACAACAGACAAAACGAACAAATTCAGCAACAAGATGTAGGACAGCTTGTGAAAGTAAGAAGAGAAAAGCTTGCAGAACTTCAGGAAATGGGAGAGAACCCATTTGAGATTACGACTTATGACAGAACTGCATACACAGCTGATATTATCGAAAAATTTGAGGAATATGAAGGAAAGGATGTCAGCATAGCGGGCAGACTTATGTCAAAGCGCGTTATGGGAAAGGCTTCGTTCTTTGATTTAAGAGACATAAATGGCAAGGTTCAGCTTTATGTCACTCGTGATGATATGGGTGAGGATACTTATAAAAAGTTTAAGAGACTTGACATAGGGGATATTGTTGGTGTTAGTGGTGAGGTTTTTAAGACTCAAAAGGGCGAGATTTCTGTGAGAACAAAAGAATATGTTCTTCTCAGCAAGTCTCTTCAGCCACTTCCTGAAAAATTCCACGGAATGACTAACACAGATTTGAGATACAGACAGCGATATATTGACCTTATTATGAATGAAGAGGTTAAAGATACTTTTATCAAGCGCTCGAAAATAATCTCTACCATTCGTAAGTACTTAGATGCTCAGGGCTTTATGGAGGTTGAGACTCCTATGCTTGTTTCAAATGCCGGTGGTGCTGCGGCACGTCCTTTTGAAACTCATTTTAATGCTCTTGATGAAGATTTTAAGCTGAGAATATCTCTTGAACTTTATTTGAAGAGGTTGATTGTTGGTGGACTTGAAAGGGTTTATGAGATTGGACGAGTTTTTCGTAATGAAGGCTTGGATACACGGCATAATCCGGAGTTTACTCTTATGGAACTATATCAGGCGTACACAGATTACCATGGTATGATGGAACTTACGGAGAATATGTATCGCTATGTAGCTCAGGAAGTTCTGGGCACAACAAAGATTTCGTATAACGGCATTGAAATGGATCTGGGTAAGCCATTTGAAAGAATAACAATGGTTGATGCGGTTAAGAAATATGCCGGTGTAGATTTCAATGAGATTAAGGACCTTGATGAAGCAAGAAAAGTTGCTGATGAAAAGCATGTTGAATATGAGAAGCACCACAAGAAGGGCGATATTCTGAACAGATTCTTTGAGGATTATGTTGAGGAGCATCTTATTCAGCCTACATTTGTTATGGACCACCCGATTGAGATTTCTCCCCTTACAAAGAAGAAGCCTGAGAATCCTGATTATGTCGAAAGATTTGAGTTCTTTATGAATGGTTGGGAAATGGCGAATGCTTATTCTGAGCTTAATGACCCAATAGACCAGAGAGAGCGTTTTAAGGCTCAGGAGGAACTTCTTGCTCTTGGTGACAACGAGGCAAACTCCACTGATGAAGACTTTATGAAGGCATTGGAAATCGGTATGCCACCAACAGGTGGAATCGGATTTGGCATTGACAGAATGACTATGCTGCTTACTGACTCTGCTGCAATCCGTGACGTTTTGCTTTTCCCCACAATGAAGCCACTTGATAACAAATAATCAAAAAAGTGTAGTAAAATAGCGGGTTTGACGAGTTGACAAAATGAAAATATACGCCAATTTACGCCAAACTTACGCCATAATATGCAAAAGGTTATGCACTGAATAGGAACCTTAACTATTAAACTCCTTGCAATGATACTGTTGCAAGGAGTTGATTTGTTAGATAGCACAGATATACAACATCATATTACTTTTTATGAAGGAGGTACACTATAATGAATGCGCGACTTGCTGAATACAAGCATAAATGTAAAGTTTTAAAACAAATTCAATCCGAAAAGGCATTGTTTTTCAAGAGAGTTAACAATATACAAAATGTTTTAACAATATCCATCTCGGCATTTATTACATTTATTGGGTTTTCAGGAAAAGAAAAGATTGTCGAATTTTTGAGTTTTTCTTTAACACCTGAAAAGGCAACATGGATCAATACAAATAATATAGAATTTATATATAATATTTTGGTGTTTGTTTTGTTTTTTGAAATGATTCTTCATTTAATATTTCAATGTGGAGTTAAACAATTTGAAAGTGAGAGAGCTGTTCAATTGCTTTCATCGCTCATTAATGAAATAGATGATTTGCTATTAGGGATATCAAAACCTATAAATGTTAAAACTTTGGAAATGATAAATTATAAATATACTTCAATAACGCAAATTATCCCATCTAATACAGATTCAGAATATAAAAAGGCCAAGAAAAAAATTTCAACACCTAAACCCAACTCTTTTAGTATATACGGCACTAATTATTTGACGATGTCAAAAAAAGAACAAGAGAAGTTTATTATAGGCTTGATAGAAAACAATAATTCTGTACATAGCATTCTTTCAATATTAAGAGATGAAAACAAAAATTTATATTTGGGTGGAGGTATAATTAGAAATATCATCTGGGATTATTTACACGGATTTACTGATCCAACGCCAATTGATGATGTTGATGTAATTTATTATGATGCACAAAATACAGATAAAGCATTTGATATAAAAATTGAGGAAAATCTTAAATCTATAAAACCAAATACTTTGTGGTCTGTTAAAAACCAAGGTAGAATGCATATAGCTAATAACGAACAACCATATGCTTCCCTTGAGGATGCCTTAATAAAATTTCCAGAAACTGTATCAGCAATACTTGTAAAACTTAATGATGATAACTCATATGAATTTATAGCTCCTTTTGGATATGATGATCTTTTTAGGCTAATCGTGAGGCCCACCCCTCATTTTATGAGTAAATTAGATAAATATAGAGACAGAATTAACAAAAAGAACTGGAAACAAAACTGGAGTCATTTAGAAATGTTTTATATATAATTTGCATAATAAGTCGTATCAGAAATGGTACGGCTTTTTTGTTTGCAAAAAGGAGGTCATAAAATGCAAAAACTAAAAGGCAAATTTACAACTATACTCAATAAGATTATTACTGATAAAAGCATCAGTGGGAATGAATTCAGAATACTGTGTTATCTCTGTATGAGGTCAGGGAATGACAACTCCTGCTTCCCTTCGCTTGATACTATACATCAGGATACAGGTATTAGTTTATCAACTGTTAAAAATACGATACCCAAGTTGGTTGAGTCAGGTTACATAATCAAGGTAAATCGCAAAAAGAGCAATGGATGTTCCACATCTAATCTCTATCGGTTGACCGATAAAGTGCTTGAATAAATGGTGGTTGTTTTTTGACTTAGGTGGTGTGAAAAACGGCTACAAGTAATACTAAGTTAATAATAACATAGGGTTATTGGATAAGAATAATATAGGCAATAAAATAGTGTGATGATTTAATTGATTGCACCTCTTATAGAGATTTGCAAATCAATTATTTTTTTATTCCAATATCCATGAAAATTATCAGGCACGAGAATTTGAGATTTTTCCCAGACTTGGTCTGGGGCAAGCATAGCGTCCGGCTGTCCGCCTGCCGCGTTGTGCCGCTCTGACGGCACACTATTCGGGCAGAAGCCCGGACCCACTTT
>JAZNSG010000004.1:0-31059 GCA_045591035.1 Clostridia bacterium
CAAAATCTATTCCAAGAAGATATTTCATTACAAGCAGTTCCTTTCTGAATTAAATTTTAGTTATTGAGCCACTTGTGGTCTTCGTCTGTGGTCATAAAGAATCCTCTTACGGGGCCTGCCATTATCCACAGCATATAGTTTCTGTAACCGGGTGCTGAGTGGAAAGGATGATAACCTCTGGGGATTTCTACCACATCACCTGATTTAACGGTGTAGGTCTCGTCAATGTCACCCTCTAATGTATATACCTTCTGAATGCCGAAGCCCTGAGGCTTATCAAACTCAAAATAGTAGATTTCCTCGGTGTTTGCTTCGGTAGGCATATTCATATCGTCGTGTTTGTGGGGAGGATAGCTTGACCACTGTCCGCCTTCAATCCAACATTCACCAATATAAATCTGGTCAGCTTCAACTCTCTCATCAAGAACAAACATAGCATGTCTCTGCCAACCCGGTTTTCCCAAATCCTTAGCGATTACATCACTTGGGTTAATGAGTACGGGTTTGTGGTCCTTTGTTGCAGGGCACTTGCACACAGCAATCTGAACCTCTCCGCAGCCTGTAATTTTAAATTCAGTGTTTCTGGGAACGTAAACGCAAGTTGCGTTACCATCAAATACAGTTTCACGTTCGCCCACATTCTCAAATTTGAAATCCTTGCCTTCTACGGTACATTTTCCGCCTAAGATAAGAAGACCATATTCTTTATCCTGCTCATTATAGCTCTTTTGTGCGCCATCCTGAAGTCTTACCATATCAACCTCAACATTTTTACAAGGTGTATTTTCCTTTGTAATAATCTGAGATTTTCCAAAGTTTTTAGTCCAAGTCTTTTTTAAATTCATTCTACTCCACGCTCCTTTAAGAATTTTATTGTTTCATCAAATGTGGGAACTCCATCACGAGCGCCCACCTTAGTGCATTTGAGTGCAGAAACAGCACTGGAAAACACACAGGCATCCATCGGAGACTTGCCCGAAACTCTTGCAAAGGCAAAGGCACCATGGAATACGTCTCCCGCACCATTCGTATCTACGGCGTCAACAGGGAACGCCGGATAATGAGAAAATTCCTTACCATCGTAAAGATATCCGCCGTTTTTACCATCGGTAATAACTATTATCTCAGGCTTAAATTCCTCATAAAGTTTTTTTGCTGCATCCTCAGCGTTGTTGGTTTTTGTATAGCCTGTAGCATATTCATAAGACGGAATCAAAATGTTTGCATACGGGAGCAGATTCTCAACTCCTTCATAAAGGCCACCTGCATCATAAAGAACATCAACTCCGTTTTCACGCGCATACTTTGCACCTTCGATTGCCGCAGCCATATCATTTCCGTCTACCATCAAAAGTCCACTCGCCTTGATTTCGGCTTTCTGCTCTTCGTTTAATACAGTTCCCGGCAGATTGCCTCTGTTGAAAAGGCAGGTACGGCTTTTGCTCTCTGCGGATAAAACAACAAAAGACAAAAATGAACCGTAACCATCAAGCACGGTACAGTTTTCTGTGTTAACACCATATTTTTCGAAGTCTTTTTTCAAAAAAACGCCGCCGTCATCATCAGACAAATTTCCAATAAAAGAGCATTCCGCTCCCAGTTTGGATGCAGCGACGAGCCCTGTTGCTGCAGGGCCGCCTCCGCATTTGATGATTTCGTCAGCTTTAAGTTTTGTGTCCTCGGTTGGGAATGTGGGAACACATATCAATGTATCAACCACATTCGCACCGATTGCCGCTATCTTAAGATTTTTCATATAAATCACCTGAAAGTTTAAATTTATGCCTTGTTGTCTGCTCCACAGAGCTTAATCTTGTCAATGGCAAGTTTTTTAACTGTTTCAATGGGGTGTTTCATGAATATGTCGATTGCAAGGCTTCTACTTGGGTCGTCAAGGATTTCTTTTGTACCTTCAGCAAATGCACAGCAAACGTCTGTACCGATATTCATTTTTCTGATACCTGCATTGATAGCAGCCTTTACCTGGTCATCGGGGATACCCGAGCCACCATGAAGAACGAGGGGAATTCCACCGGTTGCTTCACGGATTGCCTTGATTCTTTCGATGTCAATTTTAGGAGTCTTTTTGTAATGACCATGAGCATTACCGATAAGAACTGCCAGGCAAACAACGCCTGTTCTCTTAACAAATTCAGCAGCCTCCTGTGGGTCTGTGAATTCTTCCATTGCATCGTCATTTACGCTGCCAACATGGCCAAGTTCGCCCTCAACGTAAACATCAACAGCCTCACAAATATCAATAACATGCTTTGTGGTGTTTATGTTTTCTTCAAGAGGATGAACAGAACCGTCATACATAATACCGGTTGCGCCCCAACGAAGAGCCTTTTGTACTTCAAGTTCAGAAGGACCATGGTCAAGATGGAAACAAACCGGAACAGTTGCCTTTCTTGCCGCTGCGATAATAGCGGGGCAAAGATAGTAGCCAACTTCTTCATTCAGAAGTCTTGGATAAACCTGAATGATTACGGGAGCTCTTAACTCTTCAGCAGCCTTCACTATACCCATAACTGTTTCTGTGTTGTAAGCATTGAATGCGGGAATAGCATAATTCCCTTTTTCAGCCATATCAATGATTTCTTTAAGATTTACAAGCATTTAAGCACAGCCTCCTCAACAGTCAAAAGTTCAACATTCTCAGGTTTAACAGCCTTCAAAAGCGCATATTCCGCCGGACTTGCTGTGATAACAGTTTCAGCGTTCATATTCACAGCGTTAAGCCATCTGTTTTCAGCAATCTTTTCCATGATTTCAGGCATATACTCATTCATAATAAGGTTGCCTGCGAGCATTGTTGCCTTGCGGTTGAGAAGCATTTCACGGTTCTCTCCCATAGCATCAACAATCTTTCTGAGTTCTTCGGTTTCTTCAATATCACGAACCAAAGCAGCAGGATCCTGAATGGTATAAGCTTTATCTGCTTTCTTTATGTTGAGCTTGGAAAGATTTTCTGCGATGTATGCAGTAAATGTAACAACAGCGGGTTTAAACTCGATTCCCCATTCCTTGTATTCACGAAGGAACATAGCAGCATCATTTGCATCGTAGCAAACAACTGTCTTGTATTTTTCAAGAGCCTTTGCTGTGTTCTTTGCGATTTCGCAAGTTTCTTCAACCGCACCTACCATGAAGTTCATAGCATAACCGCTATCGGGTTCATCTGCCAAAACGGTAAATGCATTACCGATTTTTTCCATAAGTTCAATTGCTTTAACAGCCTTGCAGGGTGTTTTGTAGGTACCGTCCATACCAATAAAGAACAAAGTATCTGCATCCTTAAGACCGGCAATCTTCTTGCTGAGTTCTTCAGACTTTGCTTCACCGTAGATGTTTCCACAGCCCTCATATACGTCAAGCATTTTGTTTATGTAATCGGGAAGTCTGTCTTCAAGAGCCGCAATCTTACGTGCTTCCTTTGTGAAAAGAACCGGGTCATAGCCTGTTATACAGTCTGTAACGCATCCGCCGCAAAGTGCACATTCATAAACGTTGTTTACTACGTCATCTGTGTATTCAATTGCATCTCTTGCAACAAGTGAAAGTCCCAAAGCTCTTGCTCTTGCACCATTTCTTTCCTGACCACTTGCATTGCCGACAGGGCAAATATGGTGACACATCCAGCAAAAACGACAAGCCTCTATATTATCTCTTGATTTCTGTGTGAATTGCATATCTGTTACCTCCTTATAAGCCCAGCTTGAACGGATTCATAATCCCGTTGGGGTCAAGCTGTTTTTTAAGTCCGTCAAATACCTGCATAGCAGGACCGTACTGTTCTTTCATAAGACGACCGATCTTTATACCTACACCATGGTGGTCATTAACAACACCGCCGTTAGCAAGTGCCGCACGAACACCGCAGTTCCAAATATCGTTGTGGAGTCTGAGTGCTACATGAGGATCCTGAGGAACGTCTTTTCCTTCAATGATAAATCTGTCGTAAATCATGCAACCCCATTCATACCAGTGAGAGAAGTGTGCAATAAACTTCGCCTGCGGGAAGTTTGACTCAACAGCTTCTTTCATTGCCCAGTAGATTTTCTCAATCTTACCGAAGGGAGCAATTGTATCCATTGTACCAAAGCACTTAGGAATATCAAGTGCGTGTCCTGGATAGAAGAATGTAATCTTTTCTTTCCACCATTTTTCACCGTACTCTGAACCCAAGTCCTCAGCACCGTATTTTTTGAAGGTGTCAAGAAGAATCTTCATTTCAAGGTCAGCCATTTCCTTTACGCCTTCAACAGCAATATTCATAAATGCGCCGGGCTTTTCAACTCCGACAATCTTCTTAATAAGTGACGCAGTTTCAGCCTCGTCATAAAGACGCATTACAGATGGCTTAAACTTCTGGAGAAGTTCACGTGAAGCCTTGAAAGCATCGTCCATGTTCTGGAACAAGAAGCCTCTGAACTGTCTTGACTCAGGCTGGTCATAAATTCTCATCTGAGCCTTGGTCATAACACCCAAAGTACCCTCAGAACCAATGAAGATCTGGTTAAGGTCAGGACCTGCTGCATGTTTTGGAGCAGGAGATGTCTCAATTATGTCACCATTGGGAAGAACAACTTCCATCTGGAGAACCATGTCATCAATCTTTCCGTATTTTGTTGAGCAAACACCTATACCACGATGAGCAAGGAATCCACCAACTGTTGAACAGCAGAGTGATGAAGGATAGTGCATAGTAGCATAGCCCTTTTCGTTTGCAGCCCATTCAATATGCTTATAGATAGCACCTGTTCCGCATTCTATGTACATACCTTCTTCGTTTATGTCATAAATTTTGTTCATTCTCTTTGTATCGAGAACAATACCGCCACTAACAGGAAGTGAACCGCCCTGGGTACCACCACCTGCACCCCAGGTTGTAACGGGGATTTTGTAGTAGTTCGCAATTTTAAGAACTGCGGATACTTCTTTCGCATCCTTTGGAGCTACAACAATGTCAGCCTCAGGCATTCTGAGACCACGATCTGCCCACATTCTTGAAAGCCAAAAATAATCTACACTGTGAGTAATTTTGTCAATCATTCTTGTGCTGCAATTTTCTTTGCCCACAGCGTCTTCGAGCTCTGAACAAATCATATCAAACAGAAAATCATTCATTTTTCACATACCCTTTCTTTGATAAAAATTTTTTTTGAAAAGTTATTTTATTTTTAAATTAATTTTACCATAAGTGAAAATAAATTTCAAGTCTTTTCGCTAAAATTATTTGACAAAAAAAACATTTTAATATAAAATAGAAAAGAACTTTAATCAAACGAGAAAGGTTAAACTTTTTAAATATGAACAATACATTTTTGAAAATACAGGTTATGTATAACGAAATGGGCAAAGCCGAAAAACGGATTGCCGATTGGATTTTGGCTCATCCCGGTGAAATTCTTCCTTTGTCAATCGTTGAACTTTCAGAAAAATGCAACTGCGGCGAGGCAACCATCGTGCGTTTTTCCCGCAGGGTGGGTTGCAGCGGTTATCAGGAGCTTAAAATTTCACTTGCCCAGGACCAAGGCGTCAAAAACGTCAGTGACGACATCAAAGAAGCGGATTCATGCTTTGATATTTTCAACAAAGTTGCAAACGAAATATACTGTTCCCTTGAATTTACCAAAAAGGCTCTTGACCCAGATTCATTGACCAAGGCAGCAGAGCTTTTAAATTCTGCCGAAAACATTATCTTTTTCGGGCTGGGAAACTCATCATCAGTCGCTCAGGACGCATCCCATAAATTTCTTCGTGCAGGAAAATCAGCAATGGCTTACAGTGACAACCATATGCAATCTATCGCAGCCGCGCAAATGCATGTGGGTGATGTAGCTGTCGGCATTTCACACTCAGGTTCTTCCAAGGACATAATCGAAGCGCTTCGCATCGCACGAAGCAACGGGGCAAAAACCATTTGCATTACCAACAAGGGAAAGTCCCCCATACTGAAAGAAAGCGACATTGCTCTTTTTACATCATCACCTGAAATAAAATACACAATACTCGGGCTAAACTCAAGAATTGCAGCGTTGACCGTTATTGACTCTCTTTACTCCTACATTATCTGTCATAACAAAAATTCAGCTGATGCAATTGAAAAAACAGAGTTTGCCCTAAAGAGCAAAAAATACTAATAATACCAATCGGGACACAGCCTAAGGCTGTGTCCCGATTTTGTTACAACTCTTTATTATTTATAAAACTCTTCTGAAATGCGAACTGCTTCCATAGCATCTGCCGCATAAAAATCTGCATTTATTGACTTTGCATATTCATTGTTTATGACCGCTCCGCCTACCATAACTTTTATTTCGTCACCCTCACGGTGCAAAAGTTCAATGGTTTCAGCCATAGCAGGGACAGTTGTTGTCATAAGAGCACTCAGTCCAACAAGTTTGCAGCCTTTTTCCAATGCACATTCCAAAATCTTTTGGGGTTCCACATCCTTCCCCAAATCACAAACCGAAAATCCATAGCTTTCGAGCATAACTTTTACAATATTCTTCCCTATATCGTGAATATCACCTTTAACTGTAGCTATTATAAAGGGTCTATCGTTGTCTGCTATGTTCTTTGGCATTTTCTCCTTTATAATTTCAAATGCAGTTGATGCCGCCTCAGCACTCATAAGAAGCTGCGGAAGATACAAACGCTTTTCCTCAAAAGCCTTACCAACTTCGTTCAGGGCAGGTATAATGTAATCATTTATTATACTAATCGGATTTTCTTTTTCCATTAAGGCTTTAGCCTCTATTTTGGCCAAATCTTTCATGCCTTTTTCAACAGCAAACTTTAAACCACCTAAGTTATTTTTCTTTATTGTGACCGTTTCTTCCTCGGCATTTATCGCACAATATTCAATATAGCTGCTACATGCCTCATCCATATTATGCAGCACATTAAAGGCATAATACTCATCAAGCATACCTTTTGCAAATGGATTCATAATAGCACAGTTAAGTCCGCTTTCCAGCGCTGCGCCAAAAAATGCAGAATTTATCTTTTCGCGGTTGGGAAGTCCAAAAGAAATATTTGATACACCCAGACTTGTATAAACCCCTAGCTCACGAATAAGTTTGATTGCTTCAAGAGTGACAAGGGCATTTTTTGTATCAGCAGAAATCGTCAGAGCCAATGGGTCAACCACTATATCCTTTTTGTCTATGCCAAATTCCCGGGCAGTTTCAATAATTTTCTCCGCTATCTTCACTCTGCCTGATGCAGTCTCCGGTATACCTGTTTCGTCCATGGTAAGTGCAATAACCACGCCACCATACTTCTTAACCAACGGAAAAACAGCTCTCATTTTTTCCATTTCGCCATTAACAGAATTCACAAGGGGCTTTCCGTTGTAAACTCTCATTGCAGATTCAAGAACCTTCGGGTCGGCAGAATCCAATTGCAAGGGAATATTAGAAACAGCCTGTATGGTTTCAACCGCCTTTACCATCATTTCTTTTTCATCTATCTCAGGAAGCCCTACATTCACATCAAGAATATGAACATTCGCTTCCTCCTGGCGTATGGCTTCTCCTGTGATATAACTTAAATTCCCCGTCTTCAAAGCTTCTTTAAGCTTTGGCTTTCCTGTAGGGTTTATTCTTTCACCGATTAATACAGGCCTTTCACTGATTTCCACACTATGAGTATACGAAGATATTACAGTTTTTTTCTTTTGTTTCGGCAAAGAATAAGGCAACATCCTGGTTTTTTCAATTGTTTTCTTTATGTATTCAGGTGTCGTTCCACAGCATCCACCCAAAACGGATGCTCCCATCTCCGCCATTTTCACCATATAATCAGAGAACTCTTCCGCATCGGTATTAAACACAGTTTTGCCGTCTTTCACCACGGGCAATCCCGCATTTGGATTTACTATAACGGGAACTGAAGCAAATTCACAGAACTTTCCCAAAATCCCAAGCATCTTATCGGGGCCCAAAGAACAGTTCATACCTATGGCATCAACACCCATACCCTCAAGTATAGCAATCATAGCTTCAGGATTAGCCCCCGTCATAAGCTTTCCGCTTTCGTCGTACACATTTGTGACAAAAACCGGGAGGTTTGAATTTTCCTTTGCTGCAAGAACAGCCGCCTTTGTTTCATAGCAGTCATTCATTGTTTCAATCAATATAAGGTCTGCTCCGAATTTCTCTGCCAGGCGGACATTGGCCCCAAAAAGCTCAACTGCATATTCAAAGTCCATATCCCCAAGAGGCTTCAAAAGCCGCCCCGTAGGTCCCATATCAAAAGCAACAAAAGCATCTTCTCTGTCGGCAACCGCAGCCTTTGCACACCTAAGTGCGCCCTCCAGCATCTCCTCAAAGTTTTTATACTTGTCACGGTTTATGCCAAAAGTATTTGTTTTTATGATATTACATCCCGCATCAAGATAATCACTGTGGAGCTTTGTTATCATTTCCGGATGCTCCAGATTCCACATTTCAGGGGCAACTCCCACAGGCAAACCTAAGTCTTGCAGCACCGTGCCCGTGCCACCATCAAAATACAGTCTTTTCTCTTTAATCTTTTCTAAAATATTTTTCATTGTAATACATTCTCCCTGGATATCTCATTTGGGATAATACCCATTACCGCCGTTACAGACTTTCTTGGTGTCATAAGACAGGCTTCGTTTAAGGTTATTCCCAGAAGCCTTTGAGCATTCAAAAGTTCCAGAATTCCATGTTGATGTTCAATTCCAAAATCCCCGAATCCGGGACTAAATCTTGGTCTGCATAAATCACTGCCCCGAATCAGGCTCACCGCTTTCTCTGTGGCACTCTCGGCTAAAGCCGAAGAAAGTGCATCTGTAACAAAATACTCCGCAGGTGAAGTTTGTTCAAGCCTTGCCAAGAGTCTGTCTACTCCCAATCCCAAAGTCACAGCAAAAACATATGCAAACTCACTGTTCTTAAGGTTTTTAAGGAGAACCTTACTTTCAAACCTTCCAAACCCACAATCAATGGAATCTCCGCCCAGCCTCAAAATGGGGATCTTCACCGCTGAAACTTTGCAACATACGACTTCTCTTAGCCTTTTCTCGCACTCTGTTGCAAGTTCAAAGTCAAAACCTCTTTCAATCCCGAGCCGGTTTGCTGATTCCCATGGGTTTATCTCAATTTCGTCGGTAGGTATAACTCTGTAATCTATGGAATTCATTTTATTATCTCCGAAATATTATTCTGGATTGCCCTTGCCACATCGGGCTTGTTCATGGAATAAACGTGAACTGCATTTACGCCGTTGGCGTAAAGGTCGATTATCTGTTCTGTGGCATAAGCAATACCCGCTTGTTTCATAGCCTCGGGGTTGTCACCATAACGGTCCACAATCCGCAAAAATCTTTGAGGCAACGCAGTCTGGGAAATAGAGCAAATCCGTTTCATCTGCTTTGCATTTGTCACCGGCATTATTCCGGCAACAACGGGAACATCAATCCCCTCACGATATAATCTGTACATAAAATTATAAAGAATATTATTGTCAAAAAACATCTGGGTCGTTAAAAACTCACAACCGCTTTCCACCTTTATCTTCAGGCTTTCAATGTCTTTTGCACTGTTTTCACTTTCAGGATGATTTTCAGGATAACAAGCTCCTCCTATGCAAAACCCGCCAAATTTTCTGATTTCCGCAGCTAATTCACTTGCATAATGATAGTCCAGATGCTCAAGATCAATCCCTTCCGGAATGTCACCCCTCAATGCAAGTATATTTTCAATTCCCTTGGCTTTGAGTTCTTCTAAAAGAGTGTGTATTTCCTCGTGCTTTGATGAAATACAGCTAAGATGTGCGATTGGCGTAACACCTGTCTCCATAATTTTTGACGCAATTTCAGCAGTATATTTTGAAGTTCCGCCACCGGCTCCGTATGTAACGCTCATAAAGCTTGGTTTAAGACGTGCAATCTCCATAGTTGCAGCCATAACCGATTCAAAATTTCCGCTTAGCTTTGGAGGGAAAACTTCGAAGGACAAGCTTGGCCTTTCGCCTTTTATTATATCAATTACTTTCATATCTCAACACTCCTTACTCTTCTGAAAACATCTCCGTTGACAGATATCTGTCCCCTGTATCAGGGAGCAAAACAACCACGGTCTTTCCCTTGTTCTCGGGTTTTTTTGCAACTTCCACAGCCGCACAAAGTGCCGCTCCCGATGATATGCCGACAAGCACTCCTTCGCGTTTGCCCATAAGTCTTCCAAACTTGTAGGCATCATCCGAAGAAACCTTAACCACTTCGTCATACACGCTTGTATCAAGAAGCTTTGGTATAAACCCTGCGCCTATTCCCTGAATTTTATGTGCCCCCATTTTTTCTCCTGACAGCACAGCAGAGGTGTCGGGTTCAACTGCAATAACCTTTGTCTCTGCATTTCTTTCTTTCAGATACTTTCCCGTTCCCGTAATAGTGCCACCGGTACCGACCCCGGCTACAAAAAAGTCCACACACCCATCTGTCTCTTCATATATTTCAGGACCGGTTGTTTCCATATGGGCCCTGGCATTTGCAAGGTTTTCAAATTGCCCCGGAATAAAGCTGTCCGGAATTTCTCTCGCAAGGCTTTCAGCCTTTTCTATGGCTCCTTTCATCCCCAGGCTTCCTTCTGTAAGAACAAGCTCTGCACCATAGGCTTTCATAATAAGTCTGCGTTCTACGGACATTGTATCAGGCATAACAATAATCAGTCTGTAGCCGCGTACCGCACAAACCATCGCAAGTCCGATACCGGTATTCCCCGATGTCGGTTCAATTATAACCGAATTCTTTTTCAGTTTGCCCGACTTCTCGGCATCGTCAATCATCCACTTTGCAGCTCTGTCTTTCACCGAACCTGCAGGGTTGAAATATTCAAGCTTAGCAAGAAGCCTTGCCTCAAGTCCAAACTCTTTTTCTATATTTTTCAGCTCGACCATAGGAGTCTTTCCTACCAGAGCTTCTGCAGAGTTATATATTTTTGCCATATCCCAACAAATCCCCCTTCAAACAAATTCTGATCACATCAGAAAGAAATGCAACAATGGACTGTGGCATAAGCCGCAGCCCAAGAAAATTACTCTATTATACTTCCGTCTTCGTGAAATACCGGCAATTGTGCAAGATAAGTAATATCTTCTCTGCTTATAGCCTCTCCCTCGGCAAGAACTGTCATTCTTCCGACAATATTGCCTCCGACCTGATTTATCAATGTCTCTAACGCTGCAAGAGATTCTCCCGTGCTTATAACATCATCCACAATAAGAACTCTCTTCCCACGCATAGCCTCAGCCTCTGCTCCACCTATACAAAGAGTTTGAATATGGTCAGTCGTTATTGAATCCACCTGAGTTGTATAAATATCCTGCATATAAAGTTTCGGGCCTTTTCTTGCAACTATGTAATAGTTGTTCCCCGATTGTTTAGCCATTTCATGAATAAGCGGAATTCCTTTTGACTCCGCAGTGATCAAAACATCAAATTCCGGTGCTTTTTTAAGCAGTTCTTTCGCAGAGTGAACAGTAATTTCCACATCTCCAAACATAATAAAAGCCCCTATATAGAAATCGTCACTTACCTTGCAAAGGGGTAAATCTCTTTTAATCCCTGCGATATCAATATTATAACTTTTCCCCATAATTCAACATCTCCTCAATTTTTTAACGCTATTTCATTACCTATTTGTCTTTTTCATTTGCGTAGCAGTTTTCTTGACAATGATACTTATTGCCGAAACAAAACTTATTCCTGCCGCTATTCCCAAAGCAAACTTAAGCGTTTTAATTCCATATTCCCCTACTTCGTTCATGTTCCCGGATGCAGCAGCTACCATTGTGTAATACAGTAAGCTTCCCGGAATGAGCGGAACGACTGCCGGAATACAAAAAACTGTTCTCGGCATTTTTCGTATTCTTGCCATAATTTCTGAAAATATCTGACAAAAGGCGGCCGCAAGTAAGCTTGACATAAATATTCCCAAACCAATCATTGTGCACACAAGGTAAATACCCCAACCAAGCGTACCGCCCACAGACGCCTCGAATATTCTTTTCCCACGGAGGTTAAAAAGCAGAGCAAACCCAACACAACCCAAAAACGCTGCAAAAAGCTGAATTACTACTTCTTTCATATGAGCCCTCCCGAAACAAACATAGCTGACATAAATCCTGCCGCCAACGCTCCTGCAATGACAAGACACTCAACAAGCTTCATTGCACCCGATATAGTCTCGCCGATTAACATATCCCGGACCGCATTTGTTGTGGATATCCCCGGAATCACAATCATTATATCTCCGATTATTACCTTATCAACATTCAGAATCGGCATAATTTTTCCACAAAAATAAATTCCTATCCCCGTAACAAAGGAGCAAACAAAATAGAAAAACACCTGGTTCGGAAAAACATTTTGAGCCTTGAGCTGCAAAAAGCAAATCATCAGTGCAAAAATTGCCGCAATCAATCCATCAATAATTCCGCCACCAAAAAACACGGCAAAAGCACCTGCCGCCAAGGCACTCCCTACATACTGTTTAGCCTTTGAAGGTGTTCTGGAATTGATTTTTCCTAAGGTTTCTTTCAGCTCATCAATAGTCATATTTGTCGAACAACAGTTTCTGCTCAAATCATTTAATCGTTCAAGCTTAAGAAAATCGTTACCACCCGAATTTAATATTCTTCTCGTCAGGGTAATCTCTTTTCTGTCGGGGAAAATAATCGTCAGAACAATGCTTGAGGTAATTACAAACACATTTGTTTTTACTGCACCATAGGACTCGGCAATTCTCGATATAGTCTCTTCAACCCGGCTTATTTCACCGCCTGCTGTCATCATTGACTCGCCCATATCCAACAATAAAGACGTAAGTTCTTTCATTTCCTCTTTTTGTAAAGTCATCACAGTAATCATTCCTTTTAGCTGAATAGATTTAACTCAGTTAAATCTATTTTAACATATTCTCAAAAATAAATCAAGATTTTACTATGTTTTTTTAGACCTTAAATATCTGTTTGATTGTTCCGTTTTTAACAATATAAATAAAGCTGTGATAGTCAGGGAATACCCTCGTTATCACAGCTTCCCACGCCTTAAATTAATCATCGTATACCGTAATCAACGGTTGCATTTGGTTCCCATCAAGAGCATTCTCAATGCAGCATAAAAGCTTCTCCATATCGGCAACCAAAGAATTCTCTTTTTCAACAAAATCATCCTGCCCAAAAGGCACAAGATATACATTTTTCATATTAGCCAAAGTTCCTATGTTTTTCGCATTATTTCCAAGTCCGTCATTTGTTGAAACTGCTATCACCACCGGTCGTTTGTTTCTTAGATGCGACTTCACCGCAAGAGTCACGGATGAATCCGCTATTCCGTTGGCAATTTTTGCCATGGTGTTTCCGGTACAAGGAGCCACCACAAGCACATCCAGAAGCTTTTTCGGCCCTATGGGCCCCGCATCCTTTATGTTTCCAATTACAGTCTTTCCGGTTATTTTTTCAAATCTTTCTATATGGTCTTTTGCCTTTCCGAATCTTGTATCTGTTTTATAACTCATTTCAGACATAATCGGAACCACAGAAGCGCCCATTTCTACTAACTCCTCAATCCGTGGAAAAACTTTTTTAAAAGTGCAAAACGAACCGGTCATAGCAAAACCGACCGTCTTGTTTTCAATCTTCATTTCTTCGCCTCCAATTCATCAAGTATATTCAGTATTGTTCTTCCTATTATATCTCCGGCAGTTTGCGGAGCCACCTTCCCGGGCAGTGATAGCGCCCAGATTACCTTAATTCCCATTTTCCGGGCTGAGTCGAAGTCCGTACCCCCGGGTTTTGATGCCAAATCTATTATAAGTGTATCGCGTCTTGTTGCCGAAAGCAATTCATGATCCAAAATCATACTCGGAGCCGTGTTAAAAATAATGTCAAAACTACCGATAATTTCATACAAATCCTCAGTTGAGGCACTTTTGCAGCCATATGCATAAGCCCAGATTCTGTCTTTTGGTTTTCTTGCCGCAACAGTCACATCCGCGCCAAGCCCCAAAAGCATATTTGATAAAATTTTCCCTATTCTGCCATTGCCAATAATAAGGCATTTAGAGGAATGAAGCGTATAAGGGACCTCTTCCATTGCTATTTGAACAGCTCCTTCTGCTGTGGGTATAGCATTGAGAATTTGAAGCTCCTCGCGCTCAAAATAATCTGTCAGTTCAAGTCCGGACTTTTGTGAAATAGTCTTTAAAGTTTTGTCGCACTTACCTGCAAGAACAAAGCCGTCGGGTGCCAGATTTTTAAAAATATTCTCCAGTTTTATTTTCTTCTTTGACATTGGTGCATTGATATATTCCCCATCATAGCTGTATGGCAAGGGAAGAATAATACCATCAAAATTCCATTCGTACTCATCTTTATCATCCAACAAACATATAGACTCAAATCCAAATGAACAATCATCAAAGCCCAACGCACTTACATCAAATCCATGCTTTGCCACACGATTAGCCGCTCTGAGCTGTCGGATATCGCCACCTACGAACAAAAGTCGTTTATTTGCAGTCTTATTTCCCATATTGTTTCCTCCAAAAACTGTTTCAAAAAGGGTCTTGCCCTATTGCAAACGGTGATTTTATATTAATACTTTCCTTTACATATTATGCTGAGAAAGGTTTTTGGTGTAAAAAAAGCGACTGAGAATTCTCAGTCGCTTTTTATCTATATCTTATATGTTATTTATTTATGGCAGGAACAGATGAAAAGCGTCTGTTTATTCCGCCCTCAGTCACCGATTGCGTATCATAAACAACCTCACGCACATACGCCTTTTCTTCAGATAGGAATGTATAGTTGTTTATAAAAAATCCCGCACCCGTTGTAATTATTGCTCCAATCTTAGGCACCGCACCATCTTTCATATAATAGTCCGAAACATCAAAGTAAACATTCCCCGCCTGAATATATTCATCCAAAAGAATAAAAACATTCTCCCGGTCTTCAATGTAAAGAGCCCAATTTTGTCCGTCATTCCACAAAAACTCGCCTTTCGAATCCCGTTGTGCCGCTGTCGAAAGAACTACCCGTTCATCAACTCCGTCACGGTCAACATCTCCCACGTAGGATGAAACCTCTGTGTACTGAGCCATTTCTTCTGTGAGCTTCGATGCTTTTATCAGTACCTTTGACGCAGATGGATCTGACTCACCAGCGCCGCTGACAACACTATCATTAGACAAAGCTGTTTCATCTGATAGAACCTCACCTTTACCACAAGCCGAAAGCAAAATCACCAAGGTCATAATCAATAAACAAATTTTATACTTTGTCATACAAAAACCTCCTTTAAAAAACTCCTTAGCAGGCTGTTTTACCATCTTTAACCTCATTTTGAGTTCTTGTTTGCTTTTTTACAGACTTCTTTTCTTCTCGGGTAACCTCCGGAGCCTTACCCTCAGTAACACATTCTTTCGTTACCTTGACAGTTCTTATTGAAGAATCCGACGGGATTTCAAACATTATATCCTGCATAATCTCCTCAAGAATGGTCCTCAATCCCCTTGCTCCGGTCTTGCGTTTTATTGCTTTTTCAGCAATTTCCTCAATAGCAGCATCATCAAAAGAAAGCTCTGCTCCGTCCATAGAAAGAAGCTTTGCATACTGCTTAACAAGAGCGTTTTTAGGCTCGGTCAATATCAGCTTGAGTGCTTCCTTGTCAAGAGAATCAAGGGTTGTAATCACAGGAACTCGGCCAATAAACTCGGGTATAAGACCAAATTTAAGCAAATCCTCAGGAATAAGCTTTTTAAGAATCTCACCTCGGTTTTTATCCTTTTTGCTCTCAACAACTGCCCCAAATCCCATAGCCTTGCTGCTTACTCGGGTTTCTATTATCTTGTCAATACCTTCAAAGGCACCACCACAAATAAAGAGAATATTTGTGGTATCTATTTGAATAAATTCCTGATGCGGATGCTTTCTTCCACCTGTTGGCGGAACAGAGGCTACTGTCCCCTCAAGAATTTTAAGAAGGGTTTGCTGAACTCCTTCTCCGCTTACATCTCGGGTGATTGATGGATTTTCTGACTTTCTTGAGATTTTGTCAATTTCATCAATATAAATTATTCCTTTTTGTGCCAGCTCAATATTATAGTCAGCCGCTTGTATGAGCTTAAGGAGGATATTCTCAACATCCTCGCCCACATACCCGGCCTCGGTCAACGATGTGGCATCTGCAATAACAAAAGGAACTTTCATAACCTTTGCAAGAGTCTGCGCTATAAAGGTTTTTCCCACGCCCGTAGGGCCAAGAAGGAGTATATTGCTTTTCTGAAGCTCAATATCATCATTTTCGTTATTGTGTCCGATTCGCTTGTAATGATTGTAAATTGCCACAGAAAGTGCTTTCTTTGCAGCCTCCTGGCCAACAATATAATCATCAAGAAACGCCTTTATTTCTTTTGGTTTAGGCAATTCACTTATTTCAGACTCCGCATTTTCCGGAGAGATATCCTCGTATTCATCTTCAAAAATTTCAAAACAAAGCTCTACACATTCGTTGCAGATGTATACCCCCGGACCTTCAATAAGTCTCTTGACGGTATCCTCACCCTTACCGCAGAAAGAACAGCGAAGCTGTCTTGTTTCATTGTTATTTGGCATTACCTAAAGCTCCTTTAACAATTATCTTTTTTCAACAATCTTATCAATCAAACCATATTCAAGAGCCTCTTGAGCTGACATAAAATTATCACGCTCGGTATCTCTTTGAATAACCTCCAGGGGTTTGCCTGTATTTTCTGCAAGCATTCTGTTTAACTTGTCTTTCATTTTAATTATGCGTTCAGCATGAATTTGAATATCTGTTGCCTGACCTTGAGTTCCGCCAAGGGGCTGATGAATCATAATTTCACTGTTCGGAAGAGCAAATCTTTTACCCTTTGCTCCGGCTGAAAGCAAAAATGCTCCCATAGAAGCCGCCATACCCACACAAATAGTCGAAACATCCGCCTTTGTATACTGCATGGTATCATAAATGGCCATTCCGGCAGTAATAGAGCCACCCGGGCTGTTTATATAAAGATTTATGTCCTTATCGGGGTCTTCACTGTCCAAAAACAAAAGCTGTGCTACAACAAGACTTGCTGTAACATCATTGACCTCATCTGACAAGAAAATTATTCTGTCTTTAAGGAGCCTTGAGAAAATATCATAAGACCTTTCGCCTCTGCCTGTTTGCTCAATTACGTATGGCACTAAACTGTTATTCATTTTACATTCCTCCAATACTTTCAGTATTCTAAATAATGCAACAAGGTTAATCGAAATTGATTAACCTTGGGCTTATATTATGTTATTCAGCAATTATTTAAGTGCAGCATTCTTAACAACGAAGTCAACTGTTTTCTGAACTTTCTTGCTGTCTTTGAGGTCTTCGATATTAATATACTTCTTAACATCGTCAACTGACATTTTGCTCTGTTCAGCCATTTTTTCAAGTTCTGCGTCAACATCCTTGTCGTCCACTTCAATGCCCTCAACTTTAGCAATCTTTTCAAGAACCAATGAAGTCTTAACCTTCTTCTCAGCACCCGGTCTTATATCAGCTTTCATAGCATCAAGAGTAACACCGGTATACTGTGAATACTGTTCAAGACTAATTCCCTGGTAGCTGAGCTGCATTGCAAAATTGCGGATCTCGTTTTCAACTGCTGTTTCAAACATAGCTTCAGGAATATCAATTTCAGTGTTCTCACAGATTATTTCCAAAATTTTGTCTTCTAATTCTCTTTTTGCTTTTTCTTTATTCTGTTCTTTGAGTTTCTTTGTCACATCAGCCTTATATTCGTCAAAAGTATCAAATTCGCTGACATCCTTTGCAAACTCGTCGTCAAGTTCAGGAAGTTCCTTAGCCTTAATTCCATTAATTTTAACCTTGAACATAGCAGGTTTACCCTTAAGGTTTTCAGCATGATATTCTTTGGGGAATTTTACATTAACTTCAACTTCTTCGCCAATGTTCTTTCCAACAAGCTGGTCCTCAAATCCGGGGATAAACTGACCGCTGCCCAAAGTCAAATCAAAGTTCTCGCCCTTGCCACCTTCAAAAGGAACACCATCAGCAAAGCCTTCAAAATCAATTGTAACTGTATCATTGAGAGCAGCTGCTCGGTCTTCAACAGAAACCATTCTTGAATTTCTTTCACGAACCTTTTCGATTTCTGCGTTTATTTCTTTTTCAGTAGTTCTGTGAGTGATTTTTTTCACCTCTACACCCTTATACTGACCAAGCTCAAAATCAGGCTTCACAACAACCTTAGCTGTGAAAACAACGCCATCTTCCCTTGAAATGCTTTTAACATCTATCTCAGGCTGAGCAACAGCTTCAATGTTTTGTTCTTCTATCGCTTTATCATATGCATCGGGAAGAACAATGTTAACTGCATCTTCAAAGAAGATTTCACTGCCATAATATCTTTCAATAATGTGACGGGGAGCTTTACCCTTTCTGAAGCCCTGGATATTTATCTGGCCTACATTTTTTCTGTATGCTTTTTCAATACCGGCTCTGAATTCCTCACCGCTTACAGAAAATTCAAACTCCACAACATTCTTTTCTGTTTTTTCAGCTTTACTCATTTGAAACATTCCTCTCTGTACTTCTCTTTCGCTTTTTGTCAATCTTTAACATGTCTGCAAAAATTGACAAAAGCCTTTTATCCATAGTGGCTTTATTATACCACAAGTATTTCCGCTTGACAATAGTCATTTTAATATTTTTTTACATAAAAAACCCAATTTTTTTATTGTTTTATACCAAAATCGGTGTGAAATCCACAAAATCGCCGGCAACGAGTCTAAGATTCACTCCATCAACATTACCCTCCACGGCATATTTATGTGAAAAGGAATGAAGATGCCCATAAACACAGGTATCAACATTATATTCTCTCATTATATCCAGAAATTCCCGATGCAGACCATGAGAATCAATTGGCGGATAGTGAATACCCACAACAATTCGTTCTTTTTTCAGCTTAACAGCCTCCTCAAGGGTAAGCACAAGGCGAATTTTTTCTCTTTCAAGCACCTTTATGTCCTGACTCGTCATGTCCTCACGAACCCACCATCCACGGGTTCCGCACACAGCAGTATCTTCGTACTCCATAGCCGTATTGTTTATAATTTTAATTGACGAAAAGCCATTCTTTTGCAAGAACTCTTCCATCTTATTCAGGGTGGTCCACCAATAGTCGTGATTTCCTTTCATAATAACCTTTTCGCCTTTAAGACTGTCAATAAATCTGAAATCCTCAATGGCATCATCAATATATGTTGCCCATGAAACATCACCGGGTATTATGACCAGGTCATCATCCGTCACAACAGATTGCCAGTTTTCGTAAATTTTTTCAGTATAGTTGTCCCAGGCCCCTCCGAAAACGTCCATTGGTTTTTCAACGCCAAAAGACAAGTGCAAATCAGCCAATGCATAGATAGCCAATCGACCTCACCTCTTTTCCAAGTCCTGATATGCTTTGGGAATTAAAAAATCCGGCTATTTTTTTATTACCTTTTCTACAACTTCACCAATTTTATCTGCCATGAGCCGAAATCCCCAATCATTGGGATGACAACAATCCACAAGCATATCAGACGCATCTTTTCTGTCCGGGCAAAAATTCATGCCACATATGTAATATATATTCTCATCCCCTGCCGCTTTTGCTCGGTTTACTGTTCTTTCTATAATCTCACAGCGTTTGACAGTCCATTCCTCCACAAGCAAAAAGCATGGTTTTGAAACACAAATTATAGGCAGGTTGGGCTTTGCTTTTCTTACCGTCAGATAAAAACTCTCGTGAGTCCGCTCAAGGTCTTCAAGTGTTGCCGCATTATAATCATAATCATAAACAAAAACGCTCATATTCTGCTTTGCTATATACTCAGCAATCTCTTGCTCACCCTTTGCTCCACCGGCAAAGCCAAGGTTTATATAATCACAATCAAGCTTTCTTGAAATGATACTTTGATACGAACAACCTGGGCGCGAAGCACAACCGCCCTGGGTAATGGATGACCCATAATACAAAACAGGATTGCTGTATTTGTAATCTGAGCACTTACGCACTTTTGCATCCTTGCTCAGTATGATATAAAGCTTTGTTACACCACAATACAGCGGAAAGTTCAAGGTATACTCCCGAAAGCCTGATTCTTCATCACACAGCCCCTTTACACAATCATTAACTGTCGTATATTCATCTTCAAAAGAGTCCTCAACATCCATCGGTGGTGTAAAGGTCTTAACGTGGTTTTGTACACCATTTTCCGTTTTATACAAATCGAAACCGGTGCTTCCCGTAATTGCCATTTTGGGGAGCTTTACCACGGTGTTAAGTTCAGCGTGGATTGCTATATAGTCCGAATCTGTAGCAAAGCGAATACGCCCACCGGCAGTTTGTTTGCTCAGCTCAAGGATGGAAGCATTTTTATCAGCCAGGCTGTCTGCCACCTCAACGGGCAAACGTCTGTAGCTATCTCCATCTTTTTCGGGAACAATAAGTCCGTGTACAGAAAATGGTGCTTCAAAAGCATTGTATACAGAAACATCCTTTCTGCTCAATTCTTTGCATAAAGCAAAATTCTTATCTATTTCTTCAAACTTTTTCATTTCAAAGCTCCCTTAATTCATAGCAGTTTTCAATATTTAAAATCTACTTTTTTATAAATTCGCTGACTGTTTTAAGCAGCTCGGTCTTTTTGCACACTCCGGTAAAGCGTTTTTCTTTATTTTTAAGTGCACCCAAAGATTTAGGAATCTCTAAGCCCGAGGTTTCAGCAAGACAATCAAGAAGCCAGAAATCATCTTTGCCTTCTATTACCTTATCTTTACCCAATGCAGAAAGCACACTCTGGTTAAACTTGAATGGACTTGCTGTGGATGCGATAACTGTAGGAGTTTTGTCGTTGGTTTCTTTTTTGTATTGATTATAAACATCAACAGCAACCGCTGTATGAGTGTCTATTGTATATCCATATTTTTCTTTGGTTTTGAATATACACTCTTTAGTGAAATAATCATCACAGCATCCAGCCCAGAAGAACTTTGAAAGCTTCTTCTTTATGTCTCCCGGAACCTTGTATTCACCTTTTTCGGAAAGGTCTTTCATCCATTTGCTCACTTTTTTTGCATCGTTTCCGCTAAGGTCAAAAAGAAGTCTTTCAAGATTGCTTGAAATCAAAATATCCATCGATGGTGAAATAGTAGTGTGGAACTCACGGTTTTTGTTGTATTCTCCCGTTCTGAGAAAATCCGTCAAAACATTGTTCTCGTTGGATGCACAAATAAGCTTGTTCACGGGAATACCCATCTTCATGGCATAATAAGCTGCCAGAATATTCCCAAAGTTCCCCGTAGGAACACAAATATTTATCTTTTCACCCAAAGCCACCTGTCCTTTTTCAACCATATCACAATATGCAGACACATAGTACACAATCTGGGGAACAAGTCTGCCCCAGTTTATTGAATTGGCTGATGACATAACACATCCGTTTTCAAGGAAGCTTCTGTTCGCTTCTTCATCGGTAAAGATCATCTTAACACCCGACTGAGCATCATCAAAGTTCCCCTCAATTCCTGAAACACAGACATTTTTACCCTCCTGGGTAATCATCTGAAGCTTTTGGATGTCGCTTACGCCCTCACAAGGATAAAACACAATAATCTTTGTGCCTTCAACATCGCAAAAACCCTCAAGTGCTGCCTTTCCGGTATCACCTGAAGTTGCCACAAGGATAACAACAGTTTTATCCTCACCTGTTTTTTTCATCGCTTTGGTAAGGAAATGCGGCAATATTTGAAGAGCCATATCCTTAAAAGCACAGGTCGGACCGTGCCAAAGCTCCAAAACGTTCATACCTTCGTCAATATTAACCAGCGGAGCCGGATTTTCAGAAGAGAATTTTCCGCCACCATAAGCTTTTTCAGCACACTCTCTCAGTTCTTTAACAAGATAATCTGTCAAATATTTTTTAAGAACAAAAACTGCTCTTTCGGTATATGGCAATTTCACTAGTTTTTTAATATCAGCCAGTGTCAGCTGAGGAATCGACTCGGGGACAAAAAGTCCACCCTCTTCAGAAAGTCCTTTCTTAATAGCGGCAGCAGATTTCACGCGAAGCTCTGCATTTCTCGTACTCATATACTGCATAATAAATCATTTCCTTTCAATTTCTTTTAAAACGCAAAAGGAGCAAGGCCGATTTGGTACCAAATCGGCTGCTCCCCATTGTACCAACATCTTGGTATAGCCTGATTCAATTAGTCAATGTACTTTTTAACCTTATCGGTAGCTTCAGCTATGTCTGCACTAACCATCAAAGTAAAGGATACATTAAACTCTGCTTCGAGCTTTTCAATTGCATCAATAAACCCATCAATGTTTTTCATAGTTTCTGCGGGAACACTTTTGAAAACGCTGTCAATAAAGATATGAGTAACGTCAAAGTCCTGTGCAATAATTCCGCAAAGCATACCTGTGAACATATCAAAGTTCTTTATATCAAAACTCTCGGTATTTACCATTCTGGCACTTCTGTCAATATCATGCATCAGACGGTCACCCTCGGTGATACAAACAACATTACCTTTTTCAATAGTAATAGCGTTGTTAACATCATCAATAAGTTTCTTTGTCTTTCCGCTGCCTTTGAGTCCAATGTGAATTTTAATCATAGCAATACCGCCTTTCTCTTTTTAAATACACCGAAAAATGTATTATCATTTTTTATATTTCTATCATATCATAGATTTTCTGATTTAACAATACTTTTTCAAAAATTATTTCAATCTTTTTTCCAAATTTTCCTTTTCACTTTCATAGCCGGGTTTTCCCAAAAGAGCAAACATATTCTTCTTGTAGCTTTCAACCCCCGGTTGATTGAAAGGATTAACCCCCAGCATGTACCCGCTTATGGCACAAGCTTTTTCAAAAAAGTACACAAGCTGACCCAGTGTATATTCATCCAGAGCCTTAATCTTCAGCACAAGATTTGGCACTCCTCCGTCAGTATGAGCCAAAAGCGTTCCCTCAAAAGCTTTTTTATTTACATAGTCAACGGTTTTCCCCGCAAGGAAATTCAATCCATCCACATTATCCGGATCACTCTCTATAGTTATATCTTCTTTTGAATTTTCCACATAAATAACCGTTTCAAAAAGATTTCGGAGTCCATCCTGGATATACTGACCCATTGAATGAAGGTCTGTTGAGAAACTTGCCCCTGAAGGGAATATACCTTTTTGGTCCTTGCCCTCGCTTTCTCCGTAAAGCTGCTTCCACCATTCAATGAAATATTGAAGCTCAGGTTCATAGTTAACAAGCATTTCAACAGTCTTTCCTTTGCGATAAAGGATATTCCTGATTGCTGCATATTTATAACAATCATTTTCCTCAAGGTTACATTCGGAATACATCTTCATTGCATCCAACGCACCCGTCATGATTTTTTCAATATCCGCTCCGCAAACTGCGATTGGCAAAAGGCCTACCGCTGTCAGCACAGAATATCTCCCGCCTACGTCGTCAGGCACAACAAATGTTTCATAGCCCTCAGCATCAGCAAGTTCTTTAAGAGCACCCTTTGCCTTGTCAGTGGTAGCAAAAATTCTTTCTTTTGCACCGTCTTTTCCGTATTTTTTCTCTAAATAGTTCTTGAATATTCTAAACGCAATCGCGGGTTCAGTTGTTGTTCCCGATTTTGAAATAATATTTACTGACACATCTTTGCCCTCAACAGTCTTAAGAAGACCGTTTATATAATTGGGACTTATATTGTTCCCTGCAAAGAAAATCTGGGTTTTTGAATTGAAATTATAAAAAGGACCGCTCAAAAAATCTATTGCAGCCTTTGCCCCAAGGTATGAACCCCCAATACCGATAACTATCAAAACATCGGAAGATTCTCTGATTTTTTCTGCAGCTTTTTTTATCCTTAAAAATTCATCTTTATCATAATCATCAGGAAGTTTAACCCATCCCAAAAAATCATTACCTGCACCGGTCATATTATGAAGCATATCATGTGCACATTTTACTTCTTCTTTTATATTGGAAATATCGTCTTCGCTGAAAAATTCCAATGCTTTTTTGTAGTCCAATGTGATGTTTTTCATTGTATGTTCATCCTTTCTTTGCACGGGTCTCTAATATTAAATATTGTATCACAATTACACGGGTATTGCAACGGCGAATTATGAAATATTCTTTAAATATTTAACTTTTCAATGCCCGAAAGCGACATTTTTCTTTAATCAGCAGCTATATAATAATAGACAAAGAGGTGAGTCTTTAAAATGCCCATAATATACATAGATCTTTTGTTCCTTTTTAACTTTCTAATGAATTCTCTTACCCTTAACGTTACATCCTTATTTTTAAAACGAAACCTTTCCCTTATTCGTTTGGCACTTGCTTCAGGATTTTTAGCCTTGTACTCCGTTGTAATTTTCTTTCCGGGGTTAAGCTTTTTTTCTTCGCTTGTTGCAAAAATCTGTGCTGTTTTTCTGGGGGTCTTGATTTCTTTTCCTGAAAAATCCGGCATCTTAATTTTAAAAAATGCCCTTTTATTCTTTATTATAAATAGCATCTTTGCCGGTGTTATGTTTTCATTGATTTTCTTTACCGATTTCGGTTTGTTTATGGATGCAGCTGTATCAAATGGTGAAATTTATCTTAACATAAATGCTTCTGCTTTGATTCTTTCCATTATCCCTGCATACCTTTCAGCCTTTTTAATTTCTTTGGTACGAAAGCAAAACGAAAGACTGCTCCCTCAAATTTCAGATATGGAAATATCAATTAAAAATCGGAGAGTACATATAAAAGCTTTTTCAGATTCCGGCTGTATGCTCAAAGACCCTATTTCAGGATTTCCTGCAGTAATAGTGAGCAAAAAGACCGCAAAAAAACTTTTGTCCGAAAAGACAATTAAAACTCTTTCAGGGAATTTCAGTCTTTCCGACCTGGGTGATTTTTCAACAAGATACCGTCCATTACCTTTTTCCACCATTTCAACCCATGGATTTTTACACGGCTTTATCCCGGACAGTCTCTTAATTGACAACCAACGTGTAGAGAAAGTAATAATCGGTATCTCACAAAATCAACTCTCAACAAATCATCAGTTCGATGCAATTTACAATTCGATAATTTTAGAAGATGTTTCTATGCAGAATGAAATTCCAAACCTGCATCAAAATGCAGATAACCTGAAACGAAAGGAAGATTTTTATGTTCAATAAAATAATTTGCTCTTTAAAAAATATTTACATAAAGATAGTCTCAAAAATAATACCGCCACAAGAAGTACACTACATGGGTTCTGCCGAAACTCTGCCACCACCACTTTCCGCAGAAGCCGAAGAAGAACTGATGGAGAATCTTCGTCAAAACCGAAACCTTGACGAAACCCGGGCTTCTTTGATTGAACGTAATCTTCGTCTTGTTGTTTACATAGCTAAGAAATTTGAAAGCACAGGCATCGGCATGGAGGACCTTTTTTCAATCGGCACAATCGGACTTATAAAAGCCATAAACACCTTTAAACCTGATAAGAACATCAAACTTGCAACTTACGCTTCCCGTTGTATTGAAAACGAAATCCTCATGTATCTTAGAAAAAATAATTCCAGCAGAGTCAATATATCAATAGACGAGCCATTAAACATAGATTGGGACGGAAACGAGCTTTTGCTCTCTGACATTTTAGGAACAGACAGCGACATAACCCACAGACATATGGACGAAGAAGTTGACCGGGAGCTTTTGCACATAGCCATGGCAAGGCTCTCAGAACGCGAACAACGAATAATGAAACTTAGATTCGGCATAAATTCCTCCGGAGAAGAAAAAACCCAAAAACAGGTGGCTGATATGCTTGGAATATCCCAATCCTATATCTCTCGCCTGGAGAAACGGATTATTCTTCGTCTTAAACGGGACATAAACAAAATGATTAACGGCTAAGGCTTCTCACAATGCCCAAGTATATACTCCAGGCTAAGCGTCGCTGATACTCGGGGTTTTTCAGGTTCTCCGCCTCCTCTGCATTTGATAAAAAACCACATTCCACCAATACAGATGGAATTTTATTTTCCTTAAGCACATAAATTCTGCCTTCAGCAGACTTGGCTTTTCTTGTATTTCCATCCTGAATAACTTCAACTACAGACTTTTGTATTTCTTCCCCAAGTTTGCGACTTTCTTTTGACGATTCACCATAGAATACCTGAAGTCCTTTATATTTACTTTGCGCAAATTTATTCATATGTATACTTATAAACATATCCGCTCCACAATCCTCTATGCTTTGTTTTCGGTTCTTCAGGTCAGACATTTTCTGTGTAATACCTTTCGGTCTATCGGGGTCTGCTGTGTTTGAATCATCAATTCGGGTCATATAGACAAGTCCGCCACTGCTTTCTATATAATCCCTTAAATATTCAGATACACTTAAATTAAGTTCTTTTTCAACAGCTCCGTTTGCAGTTGCCCCTGCATCAATTCCGCCATGTCCCGGGTCAATTACTATAATCTTACCCTCCAGGGGGAGTGCCATAACTTCTCGACTCCCCGTCATGCTTCGAGCTCCTAAAACAAGCATCAAGACGCCTATGCACACAAGCACCACGCCAATACCGGACGAATGTTTGCGTAGTTCTCTTAAAACTCCCATCAGCACTTGCTTTTGTCCTCTCATCTCAACCACCTCTTTTTGAATAGGTATGAGAAGGTTTCTTGTCTTATTCCAACAAAAAAAGACTGTGGGAATTACCACAGTCTTTCGTTAATCTTAAGTCTTGATTTTCATTTATTCCACGTCAAAAAGTGTTATTTGTTCTGTACCCTCATCCTCAGGCTTTAAAAATGTACCCCGTGCCGGAATATTCTTGGGCCTATATGGTTTCAAGTCCTTTAAATTGGTTTCTTCTGCCGTCTTCACATCGGAAACCACGCTTCCCTTCGTAGGTTGCATAACACTAACACCCTGAGTACTCTTTGTCGTTTTTGGAGAAATTTTTTCGGTGTTAAACGCAAGCACCTTTCCCGTATTGCTCTTAAGGATTATATCTTGGTCATTCTTAAGTAGCAAAGCTCTCACAAGGGGAGAAACTGTGGAACACGCATTTGTAAGTTTCTTTCTGTTAAGCTTTGTCTGGTATCCCTTGAGTTCAACTTTCGCAACCTTTCCGTTTTCAAAGCACAGCAAAACATGGCCATCAAAATCCTTAACAACAACCATACCCAGTACCTTTTCGTCGGCGCCCATCTGCAAAAGATTCGGCAGATATTCACCTAAAAGACTCGCTTTCCCGTCCGGTATTTCATGCATCTTTATCTTGTATACTTCTCCCGAGCTTGAGAACACAAGAAGCTGGGCTAAATTGTCTGTTTCTTCGCACTGAACAATCCGGTCATTTTCTTTCAGCTTTTGCTCACCGCTGAATCTCAAAGAAAGCAATGAAATCTTTTTAAGGTAGCCATCAGCAGTCCGAAAAACCTTTAAGGGGTAATTTTCAATCTGTTCCTCAAGTTCTTCAGTTTCATCAAAAGCCTCATACACCACCGTTGTCTTTCGTTCTTCGCCAAATTTTTTCGAAATCTCTTTAAGCTGTTTCTCAATAATCTTCTCAATCTTTTTGTTGCTTTCGAGAGTGGAATTGAGTTCAGCAATATCAGCTTCCAAATCCGCAATCTCTGCAGTTCTCTTTATAATATATTCCTTATTAAGATTTCGAAGTTTAATTTCCGCAACGAACTCAGCCTGAATTTCATCAATCGAGAAGCCCTTCATAAGGTTTGGCACAACCATTGCATCCTCATCGGTTTCCCGAACTATTTTCACAGCCGTGTCTATATCAAGCAATATTTTCTCAAGACCTTTGAGAAGATGAAGTTTCGCACTTTTCTTGTCAATGTCATATCTTATGCCTCTTTTTATGCAATTCTTTCTGAACCTGAGCCACTCGCATATTATATCACGCACACCCAAAACCATAGGTGAGCCCTCAACCAAAATATTAAAGTTACAGCCAAAGCTATCTTGAAGCGGGGTGAGTTTGAAAAGCCTTGACATAAGCTTTTCAGGGTTTGTGCACTTTTTTAAATCAAGGGTAATTTTGAGACCGCTAAGGTCTGTTTCATCACGGACATCAGAGATTTCCTTTACCTTTCCGCCCTTAACAAGCTCAATTATCTTTTCAATTATAGCCTCAACCGTGGTGGTATATGGTATTTCTTTTATGTCTATACAATTTTCCTTTTTGTCGTATTCATACTTTGCACGGATTTTTATTGAACCACGACCTGTTGAATATATCTCATCAATTGCTTCCTTCTCGTATATGACTTCACCACCCGTAGGAAAATCAGGTGCAAGTAATACTCCCGTTATGTCAGCTTCAGGGTCTTTCATAAGCATAATTGATGCGTCACAGATTTCCGTAAGATTAAAGCTGCATATATTCGATGCCATACCAACAGCAATACCCTGATTCGGATTTACCAATATATTCGGAAAGCTGACAGGCAACAATGTTGGTTCTTTCAGCGTTCCGTCATAGTTGTCAACAAAATCAACGGTTTCTTTATCAATATCCCCAAAAATCTCACTGCAAATCTTTGAGAGCTTAACCTCAGTATAGCGAGCCGCCGCATAAGCCATATCTCTGGAATACTGACGTCCGAAGTTACCCTTTGAATCCACAAGGGGATGCAAAAGAGCCTGGTGACCCTCAGTAAGTCTGACCATAGTCTCATAAATTGCAGCATCTCCGTGAGGATTAAGTTTCATAGTCTGCCCAACAACATTAGCAGACTTTGTTCTATTTCCCGACATCAAGCCCATCTTATACATAGTATAAAGAAGCTTCCTGTGGGCAGGCTTGAATCCGTCAATTTCAGGGATTGCACGTGACACGATAACACTCATTGCATAAGGCATATAGTTGCTTTCAAGAGTGTATGTTATCTGTTGATTATCTATAATCGGCTCTTTTTTAGGAGCCCTTTTTTCTTCCGTTTTCTTGTCTACCTTTTTCCTTGGCATTTTGGCTCTCCTCCGCTAAAGCTACATAACATCAATCTGGTCAATGTATTTATAGCCATTCTCCGCTATATGTTCCTTTCGACCTGCAAGGTTGTCGCCCAGAAGAAGCTCAAAAACTTCTTTTGTTGCCTCAACGTCATCGGGCATAACCTTTATAAGACGCCTTGTTTCAGGATTCATGGTCGTCTCCCACATCATCTCAGGCTGGTTTTCACCAAGACCCTTGCTGCGTTGGATGGTATACTTTTGACCATCAAGTTTTTTCAGTATCTCCGCCTTTTCTTTTTCGTCAAAAGCAAAAAAGGTATCATTCTTTGAATTTATTTCATACAAAGGTGACTCTGCAATATACACATACCCTTCATTAATAAGTGTCGGCGTCAACCGATAAAGCATTGTAAGCACAAGCGTTCTTATCTGAAAACCATCCACATCCGCATCTGTACAGATAATAATTTTGTTCCATCTCAAATTATCCAGATCAAAAGAACTAAGATCCTTGTTGCTTTTTGAAGTTATCTCAACTCCACATCCCAAAACCTTTAGCAAGTCAACAATAACCTCGCTTTTGAAAATTCTGTCATAATCCGCCTTGAGGCAGTTCAGAATTTTACCGCGAAGGGGAATAATTGCCTGAAATTCGCTGTCTCTGCCAAGCTTACAAGCACCCAATGCCGAATCACCCTCAACGATATATATTTCTCTTTGGCTTGGGTCTTTGCTTCGACAGTCAACAAATTTTTTCACACGGTTAAGTGCATCCAATTTCCCGTCAAGCTTCTTTTTCATACTTGTACGGGTTTTTTCCGCAGTTTCACGGCTTCTTTTATTCACAAGAACCTGCTCAGCAAGCTTCTCAGCATCCATCTTGTTTTCAATAAAATACACATCCAGCTGTTCACGCAAAAACTCCGTCATAGCATCCTGAATGAATTTATTCGTTATCGCTTTTTTAGTTTGGTTTGCATAGCTTGTTACCGTTGAAAAAGAGTTGCTTATAAGACAAAGACTGTCCTGAACATCCACGAACAGAATTTTCGACTCATTCTTTGTGTACTTCCCATTATTTTTCAGGTATTTGTCAATAGCATAAACAAAAGCATTCCTAACTGCCTTATCGGGTGAACCCCCATTTTCAAGAAAGCTTGAATTATGATAATATTCTATCACATTCACATCGTTGTTCATACAAAAGGCAAAGCTCATCTTCACCTTGTAATCATCCTTGTCCTCACGGTCTCTACCACGACGCTCAGTTTCAATATAGTGGGGCAAAGTTTTTTCTTTGCCGTCACAAAGCTCAGTCAGGTAATCGACAATACCGTTTTTATACTCAAATTCAAATTTTTCAAATTTACCCGGGTCCGTTTCGTTATAAAGTACAAACTTCACGCCTGAATTCACAACAGCCTGTTTTTTCATTATATCGCAATAATACTCAAGGGGTATATCAATATCCGTAAATACATCAAGGTCAGGCTTCCAGCGGATTTTAGTCCCTGTATTCCTTGATTTAAACTCAGTTTTTTGAAGTCCGCCGACATTTTCACCCTTTTCAAAGTGAAGCTCATATTTAAAGCCCTCACGCACTACCTCAACATCCATATACTCAGAGCTGTATTGGGTAGCACAAGTACCGAGACCATTAAGACCAAGGCTGAACTCATAGTTCTCACCACTGTTATTCTTGTATTTTCCACCGGCATACATTTCGCAGAAAACCAATTCCCAGTTAAAACGTCCTTCTCTTTGGTTATAGTCAACGGGTATACCTCTACCCTTATCCTCTACCTCTACCGACTTGTCCAAAAACCGGCGAACACAAATAAGATTGCCAAAACCTTCACGGGCTTCGTCAATTGAATTTGAAAGGATTTCAAAAACGGAATGCTGACAACCGTCAATACCGTCCGAACCAAATATAACCGCAGGACGCTTTCGCACCCTGTC
>JAZNSG010000005.1:0-67566 GCA_045591035.1 Clostridia bacterium
ATTTGCAAATAACAGATGTTGAAGAAATCTGTTGTTTGTGATACAATTATATAAAATCTGATTTTAACATTACATAGATAATTGCAAAAAATTTATTTTGACAAAATCTATTATTTGCAAGGAGGCATGAATATGTATTACGAAAAGCAGGGTCCTCATATGAGAGTATTTGATGGTGCGGACGGAAAATTATATTATTTGACTAAGTATAGGGATAACAAAACAACTTTTCATATAGAAAAAAGCCCAGGGTCAATTGTCGTAAGTCTATGTGAAACTGACTTTACAGAATACAAAAACAAAATCAACGAACTAAAAGAAATCCCATACTCCTTTGATAAATTTGAATCTCTTAAAAAGCAGGTATGGAATATATGTGATATGTTAAAACCTTTAAATGAAAAGATATATTTCTTTACCCATAATTCGATTTATTTAATATTCGATAAACTGATAAATATAAAACATCCAAGTGATTTATTTGTTTTGGACGAAATATATAAAAAAGATATTTCAACAGCAATTGAAACATTAGAAGAAGTCTTAGTACTTCAGGAAATCTTTAAATTTGCAATCAATCTCTGTCTCGATAAAGAAAATCTACCCAAACGTCATGTATCCGAAAAATTAGTTGGATTTTTATTTGAATACAAGCAATTTAATAATTTTTTTGCTCGTTTTGGATTTGCGTTAATGCCAAACAAAAATGGAAAGTTAGATTACGAAAAAGTCAAGTATTTGAACGATAATAATATTAACGATACCAAAGAGCAACTTGACTTTATGCATAAAAGCGAGCAGCACTTAAGTCTAATGACATATACAATCATTGATTATTTACATGAGCTCATTTACTTTGAATTTATGCATATGCTAAAAAGCGGCAGACAAGTTAAGGTGTGTAAGAACTGCGGCAGATACTTTGTTTTGGAGGATAAAAGAAAACGTGAATACTGCTATCGAATATACAATGACGGCAAAACATGTAAAGAGGTAGGCCATACTAACACCTATAAGAAATCATTAGGTGGTGAAGATTCTCCATTAAAAATAGGACAACGGTTGTATAATAAGCTATTTTCAAGAATGGATAGAGCCCGGAATAAACTTTCTGAACAGTTAACCGATAAAGATATGACAGAGGAAGAATTCTTTGAATGGTCGAAAATATATTCCTCTGCTAAAGCTGACTATAAAAAAAGCATAATAACCGGCGAAGAATTTATTAAGAAAATTTGGCGAGATTAAAATTTAAAGGCGAAAATGTCCGTTGCATTTTAAGCAACTTTCATTTTCGCCTTTTCTTTGTTTAACGTGTATTATATTTTGACATCCTAATACATTAATCCATATGGAGTAATTTGCATTTTTACTACATCAACATCAGTTTTTTTGCAAACATCACGAAGCAACATTTCATTTTGCTCAGATATTTTACATCCTAATATTACCTTCGTGGGCCTAGTAAAATAATATAATTGTCCCTTGTTTCGGTACTCCTTAGGGATGCTTTCAACAGATGGATATAAATGTCCCATATGTAACATAAGTCTCCATTCTTGTTCATACTCCCAATCTTTATGCTTTTGAGTTCCCAATTCCTCTAAAAAGGAGTATGCACTTAGAGGATTGCTTTGCCTGTCCATTATGTGGGACATACCATCAAGAAGTTTTTCTGTATATCTTATAGGGTATAGCGAATTAAGTGTTAACTCTTTTTTGACACTTTCTGTATCATATTCAATGCAAACGCCTGTATGATCTTTTGCATAATGCGTCCACATAGGAATATTTGTCTCTTTGTCAGTAAAACAAGCTATCCGGATGGTTGCATTAGACACACTATTCAGACTAGCATTAGTTTTTTCCAACATATGCATTTCAATTTCGTTAAGTTTGCTTTTCGCTTCCTCTATGGTAAGAGTTGTTCCACAAATTACATTTTCAGCCACATATTCCGCTAATTTATCGTACCAATTATGGTCGTTAAATATTTTCTCAAATGTATCAACTGGGAGTCCTTTAAACGAATCCTCATATAATTCTTTCATATTTCCCTTCGAAAAATAAAATTTAGAATCTTTAGAACTCATTAATGATACAGCATCAAATATATCATTTAATTCCGGCGGAGAGGCTACATAAATCTCGCCAGTAGCTATTTCACTAGTTATATAATCCAAATTGTCTAAACTTCTATATCTATATAATTTTTCAGGAATATGCTTTCTTTTTAAATCTAGTGCTTTTCTCAAATCGCCTTTCTGTGTTGAAACAAACAACTTCCAAAACTCATTTTCCCATTCTTTTTCCATGACAATACCTTCTTTTTCCGTGTTTTAGAGTGTTATCATATATTTTGTTGATGCATAATCCTTATGCACTCAGTTTTTGGCAATAATACTTTTATTATCATAATAATACTGTTTTGCTTTATCAATTTTATCACTATCACTCATTTGGCTTTCTTTATCATTTAATTTCCATTCAAAGGATTTAATTTTCTTTCCAGAAAAAATGTCCGCTGAAAACCCTATCATTTTATTGGTAATAGTTTGTTTATTTTCACGTTGAAAACTAAATGTTGCTAATCCTTGATTCTTCACTGTATTATTTATCATATCAGTAACATATGTATATGTAATTGTTCCAGTTTTTTCGTTAATATACACATTGTCAGATGTCCATGCGCCCTTATATGTACCATCTTCGTTAAAGCATGTTCCCCTAATTATTAACCCTGAAAAATCTTGTTCAAAACACTCATAATAAAACCTAGGGTTATCATCCTCTGCAATATATACCCCAACCCAAATACCTTCTAAGTATTTATTCCCAAATACTAGTTTTTTTACAAACTTACATTTTACCATTATCATTTCTGCTAATTTTAGTATAAATCGATATGTGCCAAGAGAAATTATCCCACTTAAAGATACTCCCCAAAATAAGTTTGTCTTTATAAAATCAGATAATAGACTCCAAATAAAGAATAGCATTGCGGTTGTTATCGTAAAAACAATAGTTCTTAATTTTTCGTATTCCATTTTTCTCTCCTTAGTATTCTAGTTGTAGTTTTGTACAATTATTGCTTGAATATTATTGAAAAAACAAATATGCTATTTAAGTAATATCCGTTCATTGATTTTACATGGTAAATTGATACACATTATAACCGTTAAAGGATCAACATCATATTCACAAGCAATTATATGAGCATCCACCATGATACATGTGAGTATGGCATCACCTTCATTTGAAGGAATTTTTGTTTTTCTTATTTTATCACATAATTCAAGTCTGGTTTTTATTTCTTGTCGCATTTGTGGACTTAGCAAATTAAACTGCCGTAAAACTATATTATACGGGCACAAACTCTTAACCAAAAGATTGTATTGTTTCAATAATGCCCAAAATTTTGACTTACTCATTGTTATATATTTAATTTTCATAATTGATTTCTCCAAAATTCTTTTGTTTCTACAAACTCAATTTTACCCGTAGCAGATAGATTAGGCAACAATTCTTTCACCTTTTCACACTGTTCGTCAGAGTAATAGTAATAAATACATTTGTCAATATTTGCATTATTAATTGACTCGAATATATGAAAATCATTCCAAGGAGAAAGTCCCAAAATTTCAATTTCACCAGTAATTGATTTCAAATCATCAAAATAATAATCTTCAGAAAATTTTACTTCAGGATGTTCAACCTTTAACTTCACTGCATGTCCCATATTTGACACAAGAATATTCTTATCATTTAGCCAGCTATCTACATCATTTTTTACAGTTTCATTCTCTTTATATGCAATAGCTAATTTTTCTACAGCACTATTCGCCAAGGAACTTTGGTTTATTTGGAGTTCCTTATAAGCTCCGCTATGTGTAGATACCGCATTTGAATACAGATAAAAATAATTCATATCTACATTGATATTTTCTGTAGGTGGATTAGGCAATTTATTTCTCAAAGAATCTTTGTTGTATGTATCCGAAAGTTTATCAAAATGTCCGTGTATATGAAATACTTCTATATCAACTACGGAATCGATGTTTGAATCATAGTTTGTTGTAAATATTTTGTCAAAGCTTTTTAGGTAATTTATAAATTTATCTGAATATTGCAAATGTAACTTATTTAATTCTCCATCATTATATATAGCAAAATAATATGCACTTTTTAAAGATTCTCTTATATAATACATTTCAGGATTAGCAGTGTTGGTTTTATGACAAACCAAATCATGAATTAAATAATAGTCTTCAAACCCTATATCTGTAATTCTTAGCGTGTTAAGTCTATTAGAATACTGCTCCTTAAAAGAAGCAAGCGATTTGATTTCAGCAGTACAGTTGGCATATTTATCATATACTCCATTTATTATATTTGGAATTTCCAGGAACAATAACCCTATATAGTTTTTTAATAAATATGACTCGTTGACAATAATATGTAGTGGAAAATCATCACGGTCACAATTTTTCAAAATTCTTAAAACAATTTGTTGTGTAGTATAATTTTTATTATCAAATTGTATATTAATCCCGTTACCAGTCAAAAGATTTCTCATAATTTACACCTCAATTTATATTTATTATAACACAAAAAAGTTTATTTGGCAATTTATAACAATATTTTTGACCACATGTTATCCCACAGTTAGCTCTGGACTATATGGAAACAGTGGAGATAAGATGGCTAAAGAGTATGTTGAATGTAGCGGAAAGGGCTAAAAAAGGTAAAAACCGCTATATATCAAGCTTTAGAGCGCGTTCGGGACGAAGGAGCCGCAGGTTCAAATCCTGTCATCCCGACCACATCGAAGCAAAGTTCACTTTGCTTCGACTTTTTTATGCAAAAAAGGCAGCAGACTTTGTCTGCTGCCTTTAATATTTTAATTAAGCGTTAGTGTTTTTTGTTTCAGGTTTTAGTAAAAATCTTTTAACAAGAATCATCGCGATACCAACAACTAAAATTACGCCTCCGATTGTCAGAACATCAGGAGCGATGCTCTCTAACAGAATACCAAGGAGTCCCCGTGTACCCTCGCCGAGAAGCTCGGTCCATGTTATCACAAAACCTATGACGAACAAAAGCAGATAAATCACACCGGTCACAGTGCAGGTGAATCCTGCCCACGAAAGTGCGGATGCCTTCTTTTCTCTTGTTTTGAAAAGAATGAAAGCAAAAGCAAGAGTCATAATCGCCAATATAATAAATGACCAAATTGAGAAAAAGATTCTGGACATACTGATAATTTTATCGACAGTGCTGTTGGAATAAAAATCATCAAGCACAGGTTCAACAGAATAATCATAAAAATTCTCATATCTTTCTGTTTCCCTGTCGTATCGTGACAAATCAAACATAAGTTCAGAAACATTTCTGTTTTTATTAAGCAATTTGACAACTTCGTTCTTTTTGATTTCATCGGGCTTTTCTCCGCCTTTTATGTAATCACCGTATTCGCCAATTTTTTCGGCAATGAATTTCGGGATTGTGCTGTCGGAAGTAACTTCTTTGATTAGCGCCTTATTTCTTTTGGATTCGCAGTCATTTTCAGGAGCATATTCGTTCACCAGCTGTTTTAATAACGAGGAGTCAATTTCATTAACAACGCTTTTAATATTTTCAGTGCCGATTGTTGACCGCACGGTTAAAACAAACATTCCCAAGAGCATAGCTATAAAAATAGCAACACTGCAAAAAGTTGCAAGAATTGTCTGACCGATATTGTCCTTTTTCACTTCACTCTGAACTTCTTCGGTTGGAACTTTCTTGCAGATTACCGCAGTTGCATCGTTGGGAGACTTTGTTTCGCTTAAAAGCTGGGTTTCTTCATTTTGCGCTGCGATTGTTGGAGTGCCACAGACACCGCAGTATGTTGAGTCTTTATTAATTTCTTTACCACAATTGCTGCAATTCATAATTTGTTACCTCCGTGTGATTTTTATTTAATTATAGCACCTTATGCGTTTTTTGTCAAATAAACACAGTTTTGCTGTGATATGCAGCTTTGTTCCTTTGGAATAAATTTTGTTAAAAGTCTTGCAATTTGTCAAAGCTTGTTGTATACTGAAATCAATAAACCTTGCAAAACTTTTTTAAGCTTATGCAGCAAAAAATATTTTAGGAGGTAAATTATGTTTTGCGAAAAATGTGGTGCAGCCAATGAAGGGTCTTCAAAGTTCTGTGCGGACTGCGGAGCTGAACTTGTAGAGGCTCAGATTGTTGAAGAAGAAGGTGCAGAGGCTACCGAGTCGATATCTGTTGCTCCGGCAGAAAACAGCAGCATGCTTGGAAACATTTTGAAGATAGCAATTCCTGTTGGTGCTGTTGCTTTAATTCTTATAATTCTTGCATGTGCTGGAGTATTTAAGTCAGGTGCAGAAAAAGCTGTTGAGCGCTACTTTAAGGCAATGGTTAAAGGAGACGGAAAAGCAGTATACAGCCTTACTGTAGATCCATATAAACTTGCTGATATGTTAGACGCAGATTATTATGATTATGACGATGAAAAAGACGTAATCGAATTCTATGAAGAAAATGCAGAGGAAACAGTCGACGATCTTGAAGACGAATTCGGAGACAACCTTAAGGTGAAGGTTGAAATAAAGGATGTCAAGAAATATTCAAAAGACGAGATAAAATCCCTCAACGAGTACATAGAGGATAACTATGACGAAACCTATGATGGCAAAAATGTTCTTCAGGACATCCGCGTTATTAAGGTTAAAGCAACAATCTCAGGAAGCGACGATGACGATAAAAACACAGACGAAATGGTTGCTTATAAAATAAAGGGCAAATGGTATGCCGGTGGCATTGCCGGTCTTTATGACAAAGACAGCATTAAGAGCGCTATAAAATCTGTTGAAGACTAATAAACAAAAAACTGTGCCGCCCACAGGCGGGCAATATCCTGTCATTTCGACCAAAAAAACCTCAGAAACTGCATGGTTTCTGAGGTTTTTGCTTTGTTGACAATTAGGAATCTTATATCTTATATGCCTTTTCTGTGGGAATAGCAGTTATTATTTTGTTTACTTTGGCGTTAATTCCAAATTCACGGTTTACATTTTCCATAACAGCTAAACAACTTTCTAATATACCACAATATAAGCACATATAAAATGTTCCTGCTATTTTGGGAAATTCTATCATAATTTTTATTTCTTGTAAAGATGAGAGTAAATGCTGTTGCTAGAAAGTCATAAGGAAAAATCCTGAATATGTAGGCAATTGTACTTATATATTCAGGCTACTTTATATTTAGTTACTCAAAATACTTCTGCCCTTTTATATAATAAGCGCCTGTTCTCTGGTTGCGTCCCTATAACTTGGTGTTTCCTGCTCACTTATTACATTTTCGGTGCAGACTTATTATCACCAACACCGGCTATATTTTGCAATATCCTAAAATCTTTCTAAAGCCCTTGCAAATTGGTAATTTTTATAGTATAATGTTTAAAATAGTGTTTCTTATCTATACGAACAAATGATAATAAACTGGAGCAACACATAAAGCTTCTTGCACATGAGGTTTTTAATTATCTGCAAAATTTGAAAAAATTGGCTTAAATTTCGGCAAAACGGAAATACTGCATAAAAAGCAGCATATGCCGGGAGCCATATTTTCATTTGATGTAGGCTTAGCTCTGTTATGCGGAACGGTAAAATATTCAGAAAATGGAGGATATTTTGTGCAAAAAAGTCAAAAAATTAAAATTACACCCCTCGGAGGACTGCATGAGGTCGGCAAAAATATGACAGTCTTTGAATATGGGAGTGACATGCTGATTCTGGACTGCGGTCTGGCATTTCCGGATGACGACATGCTTGGGGTTGATATGGTTATACCGGACATAACCTATCTTCAAAAGCATAAGAACCGTATCAGAGGCATCGTCCTTACCCATGGCCATGAGGACCACATAGGGGCTCTTCCTTATGTTCTTAAAGAATTTAATGTTCCTGTTTTCGGAACAAAACTAACCTTAGGTATTCTTAAAAACAAGCTTTCGGAGCATGGCATCTTAAACTCCACAAAGCTTAATGTTGTTAATCCCGGAGAAACATTTTCTCTTGGTGATTTTAAAGTTGAATTTATTCGTTCAAATCACAGTATTGCCGATGCTGTGGCCGTGGCACTTCACACGCCTGCCGGAGTTATACTCCATACAGGAGATTTCAAAATTGACCCTACGCCCATAGATGGCGAAATCATCGACCTTGGCAGGATAAGTGAGCTCGGGAAGCAAGGGCTTCTTCTTCTTATGTCGGACAGCACAAACGCCGAACGCAAAGGCTATACCATGAGTGAGCGTACAGTGGGCGCTACCTTTGATAATGTATTTGAAAACTGTACAAAGCGTATATTTGTTGCTACCTTTGCATCAAATATACACCGTGTTCAGCAAATCATTAATGCTGCAGTTAAATATGGTAGGAAGGTTGCTGTATCCGGGCGAAGCATGGAAAATGTTCTTGCAGCTGCGATTGAGCTTGGATATATGAAGATCCCGAAAAACACACTTATTACCCTTGATGAAATAGGGCGATATCCAAAGGATAAGCTTGTTATAGTTACCACCGGAAGCCAGGGCGAAACCATGTCCGCGCTTTCAAGAATGGCATTCTCTGGACATAAAAAGGTTAACATCGAAGCAGATGACCTTGTTATAATTTCTGCAAGTCCCATACCCGGAAATGAAAAGGCAATTTCCAATGTTATCAACGAATTACTTAAACATGGGGCAGAGGTTATTTATGAAGCCTTGGCAGATGTCCATGTATCAGGTCATGCTTGTCAAGAGGAATTAAAAACCATTCTCGCTTTGGCAAAACCCAAGTATTTCATGCCCGTTCATGGTGAATACAGACATCTGAGTCATCACAGAGACTTAGCACTTCAGGTGGGAATCCCCTCAAAAAACATCTTTATGATGGAGAACGGCAAAATGCTTGAGGTCTCAAGTGCTGCCGGAAAAATAATTGGAACCGTTCCGTCAGGCAGAGTCCTTGTTGATGGACTTGGGGTAGGAGACGTAGGGAACATTGTTCTTCGGGACAGAAAACACCTCTCAGAAGATGGAATTATTATTGTTGTTTGCACTATTGACCCCGAAATGAAGATGGTTGTCTCGGGTCCGGATATTATATCCCGCGGATTTGTCTATGTCCGTGAAGCCGAGGACCTTATGGAAAGTATGAGGCTCAAAGCAAGTGAAGTCCTTGAAGATTGTCTTGAAAAGAACACTCTAGACTGGTCAAGTCTCAAGTCTCATCTCAAAAACGAGCTTGGTAGCTTTATTTTCTCAAAAACGAAAAGAAAACCAATGATGCTTCCCGTTATTATGGATGTGTAAAACAAAAACCCGCTAATATAATTTAGCGGGTTTTACTATTTCTATTCATTGTATTTCATAAAATAGTATTTTTATTGCATATTAGTTGCAATTATGCTATAATAAGTTAATCTTAATTATGCTGAGCGATATATTACTTTGTTATGAGGATAAAACTATTCATTAAGGGGAAAGAACTATGGAATTTAATGTTGCACCAAACAAAGATTTTGACTTGGAAGCAATAAAAATATTAGAAGATTTTTTGCCCGACAGAATTTTTGATACTCATGTTCACTTTTTTGATAAGGAATTTACTCCAGGAGTATCAAAAAGGTATGAAGCAGAAAAAGCAGATTCTGAGGACTATGAAATCTTCTTTTCTTCTATGTTTAAACATAGGGAAAAATTCAGGCTTAACCTTTTTGCATATCCCGATAAAGCCCTGAGCGATTTAAATGGAGAACCGTTGAAAAAGAGCGATGATTTTCTTGTAGAGGAACTTAACAAAAACAGCTCAAACGTAGGTGAAATTATAGTTCTTCCGGGTGAAAGTGCAGAACATATCGAAAAGCGCCTGGTTCATCCCAATATAAAAGGCTTTAAATGCTATCATATATTTTCAGACAAAGAAAGCACTTGGGACTGCACGATAGACGAGTATTTACCGGAAAGTGCCTGGGAGATTGCAGATAAAAAGAAACTGAGCATAACTCTTCACATGGTAAAAAATGAGGCTCTTGCAGACGAAGATAACCTTAAATACATATGCACTATGGCAAAAAAATATAAGGATGCGACCTTAATTTTGGCACATGCGGCACGAAGCTTTGCATCATGGACAGCAATAGAAAGTGTTGAAAAGGTCAAGCATCTTGAAAATGTTTGGTTTGACTTTTCGGCAGTGTGCGAGTCCCCTGCTATGTTTCAGATAATGAGAAAAGCAGGTGTCAGCCGTTGTATGTGGGGAAGCGATTTTCCGGCGTGTGTACCGCGCGGAAAGGCAATCTCATTGGCAAATACATTCTATTGGATGTTTCAGGATAGTTTTGAATACAAAACAAATATCAAGAATTGGCTTGTCGCGACAGAAAATCTTATGGCAACAAGGCAGGCTTGTATCCTTGCTGAACTTTCGAAAAAAGAAACCGAGGATTTGTTCTATAACAATGCAGCAAGGCTTTTTGGTTAGAAATTTTCAAAAATAATTTTTATTCTGTAAAAAACTAAACATACCAAACTCACAGAGGTGAGAAACTCATGAATAATCAATTTATTTTCTCAAAAAAACAAACCGAATACATAAAAGGAATCGCAATTCTACTTATGCTGGTCCATCACTTTTTCGGGTTCCCCGAGTGGTATGTGGAGGGTATATCCTACATAGGTATTCCTTTGCGAGTAAATACCCTGGAATATGCACTTGGTCAATTCTCTCAGATATGTGTATCCATCTTTGCTTTTGTCACAGGCTTTGGTATGTTTTTTTCATACAAATCAGGGAATATCGTTAAAAAATCCCTTAAAAAACTTATCTCATTCATGATAGGCTATTGGCTTGTGCTTTTCGGCATCGCCTTGCCGATTAACATGTTGATTGGGAAGACCGATTTAACCCTTTCATTTATACTCAAAAATGCATTTTCCATCAAGCCGGAGCTGGTGTCCTTTGCCTGGTATGTGAGATTTTATATTTTGCTCATTTTTTCCCTTCCCATTTTTTATAAGCTAATGAGCAAATATGCAGCAATAACACTTCCGCTGTTTTTTATCTCCCCTGCCATCTGCAATATATTTATAAGCAAAATTGCATCAACAAACCCTTTGATTATTACAGGCACCTACCTCATCTCTGAATATTTTTTCTGGATAACTTGTGCCCTGTCAGGGCTTTGTTTTGCGAAATATGGTTTGTTTAACAAAATCAACAATCTATTCACAAAACTCAAACAATACAAAATCCCATTATGCATTGTTCTTTTGGCTGTACTTACCTACTCCCGTACATACTTTGCGCATAGAATTGGAGCAATATTCACCTTTGATTGTCTTTATGCTCCTTTTATTATATATCTTCTTTGCTCCATCATCGATGGACTACCTGATATTTTAGGTAAAGTGCTAACATTACTGGGAAAGCATAGTGTGAATTTGTGGTTTCTTCATTCCTTTTTCTTTTTCAGAACAGCAAGTCTCATGAAATATGCCTTTTGGCCAAAGGTCTCCATTTTAATTATTGTTTGGGTAATACTCTTATTGATGCCCATATCCGTTCTTTTAAACAAACTTCAAAAGTTGATTATCAACTCTATATGGAGGACCCCTAAATCCAAACCTGAGAGCACAGATAATTCTAAGGAAAAAGTTTTTCAAAATGTATAAAATAACAGCTCCATTTTTACATGGAGCTGTTTTCGTTGTATACTAATAATTCAATCCGAGAAGTTTTGCCGCATTTTTATAATAAATCTTTTCCTTGTCTTTATCAGAAACATCAAGGCTTTCTACCAATTTGACTTCCCATGATGGTCTGTGCCACGGCATATCAGAACCAAAAAGCAATCTGTCTGGGGTATGCTTGTCCAAAATTTTTTGAGCAAGAGGCTCAGGGATATTTCCATAACTAAAAGCAAGGTCAAACCATATGTCCTCACCACAAAGAAGCTTAAACACATCCTCCCAGCATCTGGTCCCACCCCAATGTGCGGCTACAACCTCTGTATCAATCCATTTAAGGGCATTTAAAAAATTCTCAGGACGCCCGTGTATAGAGTCAGCAAAACCATAACCATACCCTGCATGAAAAAGGACAACGAGACCGAGTTCTGAAATTCTTCTGTAAATAGGCTTCATTTTTTCATCATCAGGATAAAAAGACTGATACTCGGGATGCAGTTTTACTCCTTTTAAGCCCAGTCCTTTTATTCGTTCGAGCTCGTCCAAGGCATCAGGGGCATCAGGATGCACCGACCCAAATCCAAAGAGGCTGTCTTCTTTACTGATTTCTGCAGCAAAGTTATTTACATTGAACTGCTGTTTTGGAGATGTTGCTATCCCAAGCACCACAGATATGCTAACCCCATCCTTTTTCATTTCTTTCTTCAAAGAATCTATTGTACCATCAAATTGAGGAACTATCCCATCAAGGCCCAAAGTCAATTTTTCTATGGCTCGATTTGCTATTTTTTCGGGAAACGCATGGGTGTGAAAGTCAATGATCAATGCCTTGTCCTCCCTATTTTTCTTTTATAATCATTATTATGTGTTTCTTTTAAAATAATATTTATGCACATTTTTGTAGACGCTATAACATTCAAAGGGAACGGTGAATTCACCGTTCCCTTGATTTTTTATTTTGTATTTTCAATGAATCTCATAAGGATTGTGGCAATTTCTGCTCTGGTTGCCTCACCTGTGGGGTCAAGCATTCCATCATCTTTTCCTTTTATAAGGCCATTGCCGATTGCCCAACCCATTCCTTCTTTTGCCCAAGACGATATTTTGTCCGCATCAGGAGCAAGTATAGCTGTAGCACCTGCCATTGCCAAATCTTTCTTTAAAGCAAACTTATAAAGGATTGTAGCAATTTGCTCTCTGGTTATATTTGCATTCGGGGCAAAGGTACCATCGCCCATTCCGTTGACTATTCCCTCTTTGGCAGCCCACGAAACAGCATCTTCGTACCAGCTGTCCTTTTCAATATCAGTAAAGTTTGATTTGTCACCATCAGGCGTTCCCTCAAGGCGATGAAGCACAACAACAAGCATCGCTCTTGTGAGCTTCGCATTGGGTGCAAATTCACCATCACCCATACCGCTCATAAGACCATTTTCGCTCACATACTTAACACTTTCATAAAACCAGTTGTTTTTATTTACATCTACATATGTCACAGATGCACTTGTCTCTTCTTCTTTATCAACGGGCAAGGTCGCATCACTGTCTTCAGGCAATGGTGCAACTTCATCATCTTTTGGTAGTTGAGATTCTTCTTTAGATGAACCGCCTGAAGCAGAACCGCCGGATACTGTTCCGTTGCTGATTTCACTATTGATTCCGCTGTTAATGCCGGAAGACTCATCCCCTGCCATTTTCATCACAACATCTGTCAAAACAACGCCATTGGCATTTGTTACCATCAGCTTTTCAAATGAAATGTCAGAATCACTGAAGTTTCCTCCAGTCAGCTCTAATTTCAAAACAAGGGCAACGCCCTCTTTTGGCATAGAATTTGCCGACGCCCAAACCATACGAACTTTGTTGTCAGCAAATTTGTCATTAATAACAACCATTGACTCTGCCATAGCAGAACCCGAAACCGCTTCAACCAATGACATTTTATCATTATCATAAATAATGTTGAAGCTTCCTGATTGTATCAACTCATTGTTTTCATACTTTACCTCAACAGTCACAGTCCCCTCACTTACAGAAGGCTCGACAGTGAAAACTGTCGAGTCCCCATTAGCATATGCAAGTGTGGATACTGCCAAAATCGCTACGATTACAGCAACTATATACTTTTTCAAGTATCCCACCATCCTTAAATTTTAAGTTTAAACTTTCTTATTCAACCTCAACGGGTTCTTTCAAAATCGGATAACCCCCAGCGGTCCATACAAAAACTTTAGCTGTTGTATAAGGCACATTCTTAACTTCTACTGTTTTCAAAGTTTCATTTTTGGAGAAATTAACCCATCCACAGCCAACCAAAACATCATCAGCATTATACAAAACTGCCCACAAAACACCATCCATAGGAGCATCTTTGATTGTATTCGTAAACGTAATCGTATCAGCTGTTGCTACCTTTGTTGAAGTTACCTCAAATGTGTCGATATTTACACTCATACCTGTCGCATTAAACCCTGACTTCAACGCATCAAAGCCCATCATACTTGACGGATTATCAATCATTATTTCGTTTGCACTTAACCCGAAAACAGTATCTCCGGCAGTTGCACCATCCTTGACTTTGAAAGTTATGGTAGCAACAGGATTTGCTATAACAGAAGTGCTTATCGGATTCATATGAATTCCATCATCAGCATTGTTTATAGCTCCTGTACAGCCTGCTGCAAATACTGTGCTGATGTAGTCTAAACGTGTTTTATCATATGTCACAACACAACCTGAAAGACCGACCAGTTTCGAGCCTTCACTTGAATTGAGTGTAACAGTAAACTGGTCACCACCTTTAGCGGAAGTAACACTGGATTCCAGATATACGGTCACTGCACCCGCAGCATTAACGGGAATAGCAACCAATGAAAGCACAACAACTATAGCTACAAAAAGCGAAATAATCTTCTTCATGTTTATCACTTGCTCCTTAATTTGCATTTCTGAATTCCATGATATCTTCATAGGAAAGTATACCGGCATCAAGTCTTAAAATTGCCATTGCATCTACGGCATTAACAGTACCATCACCTAATATATCACCAATCAACAACTGCTGTTCAGTCAAATCTATCATTTTGGCATCATAACGGAGTATTGCCATTGCGTCAGCGGCACTCACATAACCATCGGTATAAATATCCCCATACATTGTAGTGCCCGGTGAGTAATAAACAAATCTTTCGACCGCTGCTGTTTGAACGTCTGTTCCGCCCATATTGAAATACAAGTTGCAACCTTCTATTCCGCTGACAGAAGATTTTCCCAAAGCTGACTGAAGTCGGGACTTTTCAATGATGAAAGAATACTGACCCGTTTCAGGAGCCGATATCTCGTCGAGATAAACAACCTTTGCTTCGTTTCCTGCCACAGTATCCTCAAGAGTAGATGCAGACAAAACAAATGTAATAGTATCCAAAGGCTTAGTGTCTTCTGTTGCTGTATATTTTACAGTTGCTACTGCATAATTATCGTTTTTAGTTCCGCCTACCACATATTCACCTATGCTGACTGAATCGATATCAATTGAATTTGCAGCAAAAACCGAGGCGGTACACATCAAAGCACACAAAAATGTAAAGGCCAAGGCTTTTACAAAGAATTTTTTCATCTCTTATAATCACTCCGTTTCTTCAATAGTAGGTCCAAAATGGCATACTTATACCACTACAACAATATGATACCACAAAACTCTGTTCAAGTCAATATAAACAACTTGTAAATATGAACAAATTTCAAAAAAACTTTTTGTCGTTTCGACGAAAGCTGTCAAAAATCGGCTAAGCAAATTACCATTTTGCTTAGCCGAAATATTAATTTTTAACCCTGAATTTTATTGTATTTTTTCAAGATAGCATCAACAATTCTCTCTGACGCATGACCATCGCCATAAGGATTAACAGCCTTTGCCATCTTTGAATATTCTGCCTCATCGGTGAGCAGAGTTTTTGCCATTTCATATATTACGTTTTCGTCAACCCCTACAATTTTAACCGTTCCGGCATCCACCGCCTCAGGACGCTCAGTTTCATTTCGCATAACAAGTACGGGTTTTCCTAAAGAGGGGGCCTCCTCCTGCAGTCCGCCTGAGTCTGTCATCACCATAAAGCTTCGGCTTATTGCGTTATGAAGCTCGTCGGCATTCACAGGTTCAATCAACTTTACCCTGTCCATTCCACCAAGAATTTTATTGGCAACCTCGCGGACGGCAGGATTCATATGAACCGGATACACAACCTCAATATCTTCAAATTCTTCAACAAGTCGTTTCACGGCTGTGCAAATATTTTCTAATGGTTTGCCAAGATTCTCACGACGGTGAGCAGTCATAACGATTACCCGTTTGCCTTCCCAATCTGTAGTTGCCAGAGTTTCGTCCTTAAACAAATAGTCACACCTTACAGTTGTCTGAAGAGCATCTATAACTGTGTTCCCTGTAATATAGATTGTATCATCGGGAACATTTTCTTTCAAAAGATTTGCACGGTTGCGTTCCGTGGGAGCAAAGTGCATATCCGCAATAACACCGGTAAGACGTCGGTTAACTTCCTCAGGGAATGGTGAATATTTGTCGTAAGTACGAAGTCCCGCCTCAACATGGCCCACTGTAATCTGGTTATAAAAAGCCGCAAGACTTCCTACAAAAGTGGTTGATGTGTCACCATGAACCAAAACTATGTCCGGCTTTGCCTCTTTCATAACCTCATCAAGTCCCTCAAGGCCACGAGTGGTTATGCTCAAAAGAGTTTGTCTGTCCTTCATAATATTCAGGTCATAATCAGGCTTAATCTCAAAAATCTCAAGAACCTGGTCAAGCATCTGGCGATGTTGAGCTGTTACACAAACAATCGACTCAATCTCATCCCGGCTTTCAAGCTCCTTTACAAGGGGCGCCATTTTTATAGCCTCGGGACGTGTTCCAAAAATCGTCATTACCTTAATTTTGTTCATTTTTATCTTCCTCCTTAGAGTTTTCCTTCGGTTCCATAACTACCAAGCTCACAAGCAGAACAAAAAGGACAGCAAATACCAGAATCAAACCTCTGAATGCGTCTTTAAGTGCCATAACAACTGCCGTCAAGCTTAGAATACTTGTCAAAGTATAAAGAATGGTAACAGTTTTACGCTGTGAAAAGCCCATGTCAAGCAGTCTGTGATGAAGATGCCCTCTGTCAGGTGACATAATTGGCTTTTTGTTTGCTATTCTTCGAAGTATAGCAAACAGCGTGTCAAATATAGGTAATCCAAGAATTAACACCGGCACAGCAAAGGAAATCAATGCATACATTTTCATAATTCCCTGGATTGATATACAGGCAAGTGCAAAACCTAAAAATGTAGAGCCGGTATCCCCCATAAAAATCTTTGCAGGATTGAAATTATAGGGCAAAAAGCCAAACCCGGCACCTGCCAAAGCCGCAATCACAATTGCCGCATTAAGATTTCGTGAAATCAGAGTCAACGAGAGAAGTGCCACCGAAGCAATCGACGAAACTCCAGCCGCAAGGCCATCAAGCCCATCAATAAGATTAACCGCATTAGTCACCCCGATTATCCAAACCGCAGTTATGGGGATTGACCACATACCGAGATTTATATACTCGGGACCTATCCAATGAAAAAGCGGATTTGCTATATATTGAATTTCAATTCCGAAATAAATGGCAATCGATGCCGCAATTATTTGAAAAACGAGCTTCAATTTTGCATTTAAGGCTTTCATGTCATCAATAACGCCCACGGTAACAATAATTACCGAGCCAAACAGAAGCCCCATTACCTGACGGTCAATAACAGCAAAGCAAAGCACACTTATAATAAAACCGTAAAAAATTGCCAATCCTCCAATAAGAGGAATAGGTTTCTTGTGTACGCGACGTTTATCTTTCGGGATATCTATAGCCTTTATCTTATGGGCAAGAGCAATAACCGTAGGAGTTGATGCGAAAGAAATCAAAAACGCCATACAAAGAGCCAAAACTATATAAACAATACCATTTGCAATCATTTTCCTTAGTCCCTTTCCATTTGTAGCATCATCCTAAAATTGGATGAACCCCACCTTGCGATATACCTTTGATATGGTTTTTCTTGCGGTGTAGTTTGCCTGTTCCGCGCCTTTTCGATAAACCGTTTCAAGGTAATCCTTGTTCTTTATAAGGTCAGCGTGTTTTTCCTGAATAGGTTTCAATGTTTCGGCAACAGCCTCCGCAACAGCATTTTTGAAATCGCCGTAGCCTTTGCCCTCAAATTCAAGAACAATTTCGTCCATGGACTTGCCGGTCATTGACGAATAGATACTCATAAGGTTCTCAACACCCTCTTTGCCCTCGCCGCAACAAACCTCAGAGCCTGAGTCCGTAACTGCACGTTTAATCTTCTTCACAACCTTGTCAATTGGGTCAAGAAGCAGAATATAGGAGTTTTCATTAGGGTCGGACTTTGACATTTTCTGTTTTGGGTCCTGAAGACTCATTATTTTTGCCCCAACCTTTGGAATATAAGGCTCCGGCACCTTGAATGTATCACTATAAGTATTGTTAAATCTCATTGCCAGATCACGGGTCAGCTCAAGATGCTGTTTCTGGTCCTTTCCCACAGGAACAAAGTCCGCCTGATAAAGAAGAATATCTGCCGCCATAAGCGAGGGATATGTAAACAGCCCTGCATTTATATTGTCAGCATGTTTGCGGCTTTTGTCCTTGAACTGAGTCATTCGTGAAAGCTCTCCCATATAGGTATTGCAGTCCAAAACCCAGCCAAGCTGTGTGTGTGCGGGAACATGTGACTGAAAAAATATGGGTTCCTTTTCTGCATCAAGTCCACAAGCAATAAACAGCGCCAAAAGGTCCATACAGTTCTTTCTCAAATCCTTCGGGTCCTGACGCACAGTAATTGAATGAAGGTCCGCTATCATATAATAGCTTTCATATATTCCTTCTTTTTGAAGCTCCACCCAATTCCGAAGAGCACCTACATAGTTTCCCAAAGTCAATGCCCCTGACGGCTGGATTCCGCTTAAAATTCTTTTTTTAGGTTCTGCCTGAATATTTTCTGTCATATCAGTTATACCCCCATATACTCATGAATGACCTCACCCAGAGTTTTTATTCCTTTTTCAATATCCTCTTCACTTGCTGTTGAGTAGTTCATTCTGAATGTGCTGTAGGTCGCCTTGTCATCTATCATACAGGAAGTTCCCGGAACGAAAGCAACATTTTTCTCAAGGGCTTTTTGCATAAGAGCTCTGCTGTCATAGCCCTCGGGCATGGTACAATAAAGAAACAATCCACCCTCAGGGCAGGTGTGTTCAACCTCTGACGGGAAGTATTTGTCCATACATTCCATCATAAGTTTGCATTTCTTGCCATAAGACTCTCTGAGCTTTGCTATATGCTCATCAATGGAATAACGTGTAACAAACTCATAAGCAATCATCTGTGAGAGAACATTTGTATGTACATCCTGTGTCTGCTTTGAGATTATCATTCTTTCAAGCAAAGGCGCCGGTGCAGAGGTAAAGCCAAGACGCATACCGGGCGCAAGAATTTTTGAGAATGAGCCAAAGTATATTACCCTGTCATTTTTATCCATAGACTTAAGAGTAGGAACCTCTTCTCCTGAAAACCTGAGCTCTCCGTACGGATTATCTTCATAAATCAGTATATCATATTCTTCTGCAAGTTCCAGAATTTTTTCGCGTTTTTCCTTAGATATAGTAATACCTGATGGATTCTGGAATGTAGAAATAGTGTAAAGCAACTTTATGTTTTTGTGGTTCTTAAGAAGTTCTTCAAGCTTATCCGTGTCAAGTCCATCAGACAAAACCGGCACATCAAAAAGCTCAGCGTTATAAGAACGGAAACAATTCAGTCCGCCAATGAAGCTTGGAGCCTCGCAAACAACTCCGTCACCGGGATTTATGAGGGACTTTGAGCAAAGGTCAATGCCCTGCTGTCCACCGCTCACAATAATTACGTCGTCCTCATCTTTCAGTATTCCCTGGGTCACAAGACGGTTTTTCGTCCATTCTCTCAAGGGAGCATAACCCTCGGTAATTCCGTATTGAAGTGCTACATTTCCCTTAGTCTCAAGAATTTCCTTTGCAATTTCTGCAAATTCAGCCTTTGGGAAAAGATTTGGGTCAGGAGCACCGCCTGCAAAGCTTATAATCCCCGGCTTTGCCAGAAGTTTAAAAATTTCTCTAATTGAAGATGCTTCAAGGTGCTTCACCTTGTCTGAAAACTTTGTTGAAATATCCATTTTTATCAATCCTATCTGAATTTCTTTTATTTTGAAAGCTGTTCAATACCTTTTTTTATACGTCTTAATGTCTCATCTTTGCCCAGAATAAAGGCAAGTTCAACACCACCACCGGGAGTAAACGCCTTACCTGAAACCGCAACTCGAACCGGCCACAAAATTCTGCCGTTTTTGAGTTCAAGCCTTTCAACAAGGGCAATCAGTTCATCGTGAATGTTATCTTTTGTCCAATCTGTAATTCCTTCAAGCACAGGCAAAACTTCCTTCAAGGCTTCAAGAGAATTTTCAGCATCGGTTTTCATCTTTTTGTGAGCATAAAGCTCGTTTTCATACTCGGGAAGATTGTCAAAAAAGTCAACCTGCTCGGGTATATCCGAAAGCTTCTCACATCTGGGCTGAAGCAAAGCAGAAACCTCTTTAAGGTCAATCTCAGGATTTGTTATTACGCCCTCATAGAAAGGAAGTGCCATTTCGTGGAACTTTTCAAAAGGAAGCTCTCTTATATACTCGCCATTCAACCAAGCCAACTTCTTTTCATCAAAAATTGCAGGAGACTTGCTTATGCCTTTTATATCAAAAGCTTCAATCAGTTCTTCAATGGTAAACTTCTCTCTTTCATCACCGGGCGCCCAGCCGAGAAGAGTTATATAGTTCACAATTGCTTCTTTAAGATAACCTTTTTCAATAAAGTCCTCATAAGATGCGTCACCGTGACGTTTTGAAAGCTTGTTGTTGGCATCCTTCATAACGGGCGAAACGTGAACATAAGTCGGGATTTCCCAACCAAACGCTTCATAAAGCAGATTATACTTAGGCGTTGACGAAAGATACTCGCTGCCACGGATAATATGAGTTATATTCATAAGGTGGTCATCTATTACATTAGCAAAGTTATAAGTGGGAAGACCATCAGCCTTAAGAAGAACATTATCGTCAAGAATTGCATTCTCAACAGAAATTTCGCCAAAAACTTCATCCTTGAAGGTAGTCTTTCCATGGGTAGGCATCTTCTGGCGGATAACGTAGGGTATACCCGCTTTCAGCTTTTCCTCAATTTCTTCCTTTGAAAGTTTGCTGCAAAGTCCATCATACTTTGTGGGAACTTTCATAACTGTCTGACGTTGACGAAGATCTTCAAGACGCTCCTTATCACAGAAGCAATAATAAGCGTGTCCTGTTTCCACTAACTTTTCGGCATACTCCCTGTAGATATCACGTCTTTCGCTTTGAATATATGGGCCGTATTCACCACCAATGTCCGGGCCTTCATCGTGGATAAGACCGGTGTCTTTCATAGTTCTGTAAATAACATCAACTGCACCGTCAACATACCTTTCCTGGTCGGTATCCTCAATTCTCAAAATGAACTTTCCGCCCTTCGACTTTGCCAGAAGATATGCATAAAGGGCTGTTCTCAAGTTTCCTATGTGCATATACCCCGTGGGGCTTGGTGCAAATCGTGTTCTTACTTCCTTTTCCATTTTTTCTTCCTCCGTTTTTGTCAAAATTATGCTTCTATGTAACCGATATATGGTAAATTTCTGAATTTTTCAGCATAGTCAAGGCCATATCCCACCACAAACTTGTCGGGAATTTCAAAGCCAAGATAATCAACCTTAATGTCACATTCACGACGGCTTGGTTTGCTCAGGCACGAGCAAAGTTTAAGTGCCTTTGGACGTCTGTTATTCAAAAGCTTCATAACTTCGCGCATGGTATAACCGCTGTCTATTATATCTTCAACAATAATAACATTTTCGTTCTCTATGTCACATTCTATATCCTTTGTGATTTTTACCTCACCTGTTGCAGATGTTCTGTTACCGTAGCTTTCCGCTTTAAGAAAGTATACCTCAGTATCAAGTTCTATCTTCTTAAGCAGGTCACTCATAAACATAAATGAGCCCTTAAGAACGCCTACAACAATGATTTTTTCACCGCAAAAGTCCCTATTTATCTCGGTTGCAATTTCATTCAGCCGCTCGTCAAGCTCCTCTGCGCTTATCAGTACTTTTCTATCTTTTATTGGGTCCATATACTATCACCAATGCCCTTTCTGTATCCTTTGTAGCTTTATATTTAAAACTTACGCTGTTTCCCACAACAGCGACAACTTCATCGCCTGTGCAAAGCAACGGAATTTTATCTCTGTCTGCTTTGGGTATTTTAGCATCAATAAATATCTTCTTTATCTTTTTTTCTCTTCCGTCAGAAAACCACACCATTCTGTCTCCATCCCGGCGGTTTCTGAGAAACAAGGGTCTGCCTTCAAGTTTATCCAAATCAATTGCCCATTCATTTATGCCACACTTGTATTCTGAAGATTCCGTTTTCAGCGAAACCTTTACCCCAAGGTTTTCGATAAAAACCTCCTCACCCGGAGAGATTTTATAAAAGAAGTCATTTTCTTCAAAATTCATAGTTTTTTTTGGTTGTTCAAAAGTCAACCATCCATAATTAACCGACGCTCTCAGGCCTTCAGGCAGGTCAATCCCCGCCCCTGTATCCTTTAACACCAACTCATATATCTCATCAATATGTTTTTTTTCAAGCTTAACTCCTTTTACCGCTTCATCTGCAGCAATCCGTATCAGCCTTGCTCTGATTGATTTCTCTACCATTTTCAATGAATCTATGTGAAGGGAAACCGGTTTTTTTGAAGGAATCGGATTGTTAAGCCGGGAATAAAGTCTCTCCGCATAGCCATTTAAAAAGGCTCCGTCCTCCTTAGCATTTGCCCCCAGTCTCACAAGGGTGTCCTTGATATTTGAATTAAACTCCCTCTCAAGGTATGGTATAAGCTCGTTTCGGATTTTGTTTCTCGTGTAGTCATTTTCAAAATTTGTTGCATCAGTACAAAAGTCAAGGTTCTTTTCCTTGCAATATTTTTCAATGTCACAGCGGGGTATATCAAGAATCGGACGAATAATGAGTTCGTCTCTCACATATTTAATACCGCCAAGGCCATCAATTCCCGTGCCACGAATAATTCGCATCATTATAGTTTCTGCATTATCGTCCCGGTTGTGAGCAGTGGCAATCTTCTGAAACCCATACTGCTCCAGAAGTTCATTGAAAAAATCATATCTTACCCCGCGACCCGCTTCCTCAGTGGAAACTTTCTTCTCCTTTGCCAAAGCGGCAACATCAACCTTTTTTGAAAAAAACTTTATGCCTCGCCTGCTGCACATATCCTGAACAAACATTTGGTCACTGTCTGCCGCTTCACCACGAAGCCCGTGATTTACATGGGCACAATAAAGCCCAAACCCCAAATCGTTTTTCAGTCTGTCAAGAACGCTAAGCAGACAAACCGAATCAGCGCCACCCGAAACAGCAACCAGAATCTTATCGCCCCGGCTTATCATATTATATTGTGAAATTGTCTGCAAAACTCTTGCCTCAATACTCACGATTTCCACTCCAGTTTGAGAATTTTGTGTACTCACCCAACCAGGTCAGGTATTCATAACCCACTTCACCATTTCTGTGCTTGGCAAAAATGCATTTTGCCTTGTTGGGCTCTTCTGCTTCTTCATTATATGCACCTTCACGGTAAAGGAACATAACCACGTCAGCATCCTGTTCGATTGAACCTGATTCTCTCAGGTCACTGAGCACAGGTTCTTTCACGTCACGCTTTTCAACGGAACGGTTAAGCTGAGAAAGAGCGATAATCGGAATATTCAGTTCCTTTGCCAAAACCTTTAAAGACCGGGAAATCTCAGCAACTTCCTGCTCACGGCTCCGATTTCCGCCCTTTGAGCTTATGAGCTGGATATAGTCGATAATAACCATGCCGAGATTATGCTCAATTTTAAGTTTTCGGCATCGTGCACATATCTCAGCAACAGTAATCGCAGACGTGTCATCTATATATATATTGGCGTGGCTGAGTACATCTACCGCCTCACCTATTTTCTCCCATTCTTCATCCTTTATGTTCCCCTTTTTAAGAGCGTCTGAACTAACCATAGCTTCGCTTGAGAGCATACGGTTTGCAATTTGTATACCCGGCATTTCAAGATTGAACACCGCAACAGTAATCCCCGTTGAAATTGCCGCATTCTGTGCAATGTTCATAGCAAAGCTGGTTTTTCCCATACCGGGACGAGCCGCAATTAAAATAAGCTCTGAACCGTGAAGTCCCGCTGTGCGCTTGTCCACATCAATAAATCCGGTTGGTATGCCTGTGACTTCATCATCTGTCTCAGACAATTCAGAGAGGTTATCAATGCTCAGTCCAAGGTACTGTCTGATGTGAACAGGACCTGAGGTCACTCTGGCTTGGGAAATATCAATGATTGACTGTTCTGCTCCGCCTAAAACGGTTTCCAGTTCCTCATTCCCTTGATAGCATTGCTCCATAACACGTTCTGACATTTTAATCAGCTGACGCATTGTGGCTTTTTCTGCTACAATTTTCGCATAGTGATTTACATTTCTTGTAGTGGGAACCACATTCATTGTCTCCATAACAAAGTTAAGTCCACCAACAAAATCAAAGCTTCCGCGTAGAATTAACTGTTCCTTTATGGTCACAATATCTATGGGCTTTGCCATATTATAAAGGTCAACAATTGCGTTATAAAGTTCCTTATGGCGGTCTATATAAAAATCATCCGCCTTGCATGAGTTAATTACATCAGGAATACACTGCTCATCAAGCAGCATTGCGCCAAGAACCGACTGTTCTGCCTCGCGGCTGTATGGCATACTTCTTTCAAAGCTCATATTTTCCGAAGCCATTACTTCTTCCAATGCAATTCCCTCCTTTTTTAAGAATTTGATTTTATTACTTTTCCTCTGTTACACAAACCTTGAACACTCCTGTGATGCCTGTGTAAAGACGCACGGGGACCTCTGTTGTTCCACATGTCTTTATCCCGTCTTTAAGGTCCATTTTTCTTTTGTCTATGTCAATATTAAACTGTTTTTTAAGAGCCTCGGAAACATCTTTTGAAGTTATCGAGCCAAAGAGTTTCCCACCGGCTCCTGCTTTCGCACTGAGATTTACTGTAATTTCTTTCATTCTGTCAGCAATATTCCGAGCCTTTTCCTCTTCAAGATTGCGGCGATATGCTTCCGCTCCACGTTTCCCTTCAAGCTCATTGAGTGCTTGTTTACTCGCCTCAATCGCAAGTCCCTGGGGGAACAAAAAGTTTCTTGCATACCCGTCACTGACATTTATAAGGTCTCCCTTTTTACCCTGAGATTTAACATCCTTTGTTAATATAACTTTCATAAGCTAATCCACCTTTCTTTTTTAAACAATCCAATCTGTTCGTTCCTGAATTTTCTATTGAGCAAGAACCTCGTCTATTGCAGTTTTAAGTATTCTGTCTGCTTCTTCGACAGTGGTATCATCAAGCTGTGCTCCGGCTATGGTAATATGTCCGCCGCCCCCAAGCTTTTCAAGAATAACCTGCACATTCACAGAATCCAAAGACCTGCCACTTATGAGAACACGATTTCCATTCTTTGCAAGTACAAACGAAGCTTCAATTCCGTCAATATTCAGAAGCTCATCTGCCGCCTGAGCCACAGTGACTGTCATATTCGGACATTCGTCGTACAGATACGAAAACGCCATATTTTCTCTGTAAACAACAACATTCTTTATAATTTCGGCTTTCGCCAACTGGGTTTTTATATCAGTTTTGAAAAGTCGTCTTACACTTACAGTATCAACGCCCATTCTTCTGAGATACGACGCTGCCTCAAAAGTTCTTACTCCCGCCTTAAAGGTGAAGCCCTTGGTATCCATAAATATACCCGCATAAAGTGCCTCAGCCTCTTGCTTTGTGAGTCTGCCCGAATCCTGAATATACTGAAGCATTTCAGTTATCATTTCACAGGTTGAAGATGCATAAGGTTCATGATAAACCAAAACTGCATTTTCAATGAATTCTTCACTTCTTCGGTGGTGGTCAATAAGCACCACATTCTTCGCATACTCTAAAAGTTCGGGACATTCAACCATGCTTGGCCTATGCACATCCACAACCACGACAAGGGTTTCTTCGTTATACATATTAAGAGCCTGTTCAGGTGTAACAAAAGCCTCTTCATAATCAGAAAGACTTGAGAACTCCTCAACCAGTGATTTTGCATTGCTTTCACTTTGATTTATGGCAATGTACGCATCTTTTCCCCGGCTTTTAACAGACTTCAAAAGTCCAAGTGCCGCACCAAGACTGTCCATATCCGAGTTTCTGTGCCCCATGATTATTACTTTGGCGGAATGGTCAACAAGTTCCCGAAGAGCATGTGCCACAACTCTTGCCTTTACCTTTGTCCTTTTTTCAACTTCCCGGGTCTTTGCTCCAAAGAAGGTAAAGTTTGCATTATCACGTATAACAACCTGGTCGCCGCCACGGCCCAACGCCATATCAATTGCAAGACGGGCATATTTGTCGTTTTCAACAACATCAGCTCCGTATTTTCCAATACCTATACTGAGGGTAGCAGGTATTTTGTTTTCAAAATTTATGTTCCGCACTTCGTCAAGAACGGCAAACTTATTTTCCATTATCTTCGCAAAGTTCTTATTACTGAAGAAAACGACAAATTTATCTTTTTCATACTTTCTCAAAACACCGTTTCCAAGAGCTACCCAGGAATTTATTTTCTGGTCAATCTCCCCCAGAAGTGCACCATGGTTAGAATCGGTGGTTTCTTTTAAAACCTCGTCATAGTTATCTATGATAACTATACACTCAATCATCTTTTCTTCTTCACGAAGGCGAATAGCATAGTCCTCACGGGTTTTGTCAATGAAATATATAACCACCAATGACTTATCGTCACTGAATTTTCCACTCCGGGTGACACTTCCCCATACCTCATAGGAATTTTCACCGATTGTGAGGTTTATGTTATTTGGGTTATCCGCATCTAAGAACTTTGAAACCTGTATTTCGGGGATTACAGACTGTACCTCTTCTCCAAACAGATTGCCGTCTCCCACCGCCTTGCGGAAATTGTCATTGTACCAGGTTATCTTGCCCGTAGTATCCGTAATAACCAAAGGCGCCGGATAATTCATAAGTGTGCCTCGGGAGCTGTCGCTCAGACAAAAATCAAGGTTTTCAATATAATTTGCAAATTCCTTTTCGCGTCTGTTTATCCGCCAGAATTCAAATATCGCAATACCAACAGCTGCGGCAAACAACAAAGCCGCTTCACTGTGGTCGTTAGCTGACATATATACTCCGAGTGCAACAAACAAGATGGTGTATAAAATGACCTTCAAATACTTTATTTTCTTGTTATAGAAGCTTTTCGCTGTCGAATTACCGATTTTCATACTGTTCCTCCCGTATCCGCAGAATCAGATTTATCAAGGCTCTTGATACCACGAAAGTTTCTGCCACTATCCAAAATTCCTATTATAATCAAAATATTTGATATTATTCCCATAAGCATACTTCCGAAAACAAACACCGCAACGTAAAGAGCAAATCTAAGGGGAGCAGCTTTTATACGTTTTTTAAGTTTGAAATCCACAAATGACAAACCACAAACTCCAAGGATTGTATATAGTACAAAAACAAGGTTTGCACATACAGCCCACAAGCCTGAGCCTTTTGTTCCGAAGATATACACAAGATAAATAATCACAGCCACCGTAGCAAGACTCCTTGGAGCCCTCATTTCAGAAAAGGCAATACATTCTACACGGGCAAGTCTCGTACGGTTAATGATAAATCCTGAAAATCTCAAAATAATATATCCTGAAAACATAGATATTACAATTATCACAGCCGGAGTGTACAGTCTTATAACCGTTCCAAGTGCTTCCATAAAGATGTCTATGAATGTTTTGGGGTCCACACCCATTTCTTCACTAATTGCCGCACCTAAGTCTTTCGAAGCTGCCTCCACCATCGCCCTGGTTTGAGCCAAAGCATTCGAAAAAGTCTCAGCAACCCCTCCAAAAAACAGTTCAAGCATAAGAAAACTGAATAAGTATCCGACAACCACAGCAACAGCCGTAGCACAAAGACAGATAAAAAAGGGTTTCCGCTTTCCTAGACAATATCCGGCAACAGCCCCGGGAATAACCGAAGAAAGCAATGTCAATGCCGAACCTATTATATTGGGCTCAATCAACAGACTTAACAAAAATACTGCAACAAGCGATGGAATAATAACCCTGAATCCATTTCGGGCAGACAGCACCGCCATAGGCACTCCGCAAACAAAAACAGCTAAGCCCGAAAACAAAGCCATATACTTCGTAAGCAATATCAAAAGAACCGTGAGAGCCACCATCATAGCTCCCTCACGGATAGCTTTTGTATGGTTTTTTTTCATAAATTTTCTTCAACTCTTCTCTAATAAATCTATCGTTTATCCGTAAAAAACCGACACTTTTCGCATTTTAATATATATACTCTGCTATTATACCAAAGAACTTAGTTTTTTTCAACTGTTTCACGCAAAATTTTTTACTTTGTCCCTTCAATATCAATTTCGATTCTCATGAATACTTATTGCTATGCAAAAATTTCACCATTTAATACAAAAGCGACCACAAAACAGTGGTCGCCGAAGTCAGTTCAAGCTATAATTTCTCCTCCAAACAAAACCATTTGCGGTTTTATATTTCGTATCTCATTGGGCGACTTGTCCATCAGAGAAGTCGGGAGTATCACCAAATCCGAAAGTTTCCCCGGTTCAAGACTACCCTTTATGTTTTCTTCAAAGGCTGAATATGCTCCATAGCAGGTATATCCCCTTATGGCCTGTACAAGGCCGATTTGCTGACCTTCGCCTATAATATGGTTAGTTCTTAAATCCCGTCTCTCCATAGCGGCAAAGATTCCAAAAAACGGCGAAAGCTCCTCAATTACCATTCCGTCTGAGCCAAAAGGCGTAATTATCCCATGTTTTTCAAAGGATTTTAATGGTATCAGATAGTCCAATCTGTCCTCATAATATTTCTCAAAGCTTTCTCCCCAGACAGACAAAAACGCTGGGTTTGGAACAGGTATAACCCCAAGTCTCTTAATCTTTTGCATATATTCCTCCGGACACAAAAAACAATGCTCTATTCTGTGACGATGATCTTTTCTAGGAAAAACCTTTAGTGCATTTTCATAAGCATTCAGCGTCATTTCAACCGCCTTATCTCCCGCAGCATGTGCTGTTATCTGAAATCCTGCCCTGTGTGCCTCAAGAAAAATTTCATTAATCTCACTTTGGCTAAAGCTGGGCGGGTATACAACCCCACCCGGCATAATTGGTTTTGTGGTGGCACAAGTTCCGCCGACAGCGGAGCCGTCAACCATAATCTTAATTGGCCCTTTTTTCAAATTATTGTCTCCAAACCCCGTATAAAATCCCGAATTAACCATATTCTCTGCGTTTCTTATTTGCGCATCTTTTCCGAACAAGGTCCAAAGCATTGTGTAAACCCGATTTTTCAGCTTCCCTTTTTCTTTTGCAAGTTGAAGACTGCGAAAGGTTGGTGCTCCGTATCCTCCGGCATCGTGACTACTTGTAATTCCCTCATTAAGAAGCCTTTTGCAAAATTTTTCAATTCCCGAAACCAAAGTTTCATCATCCGGCAAAAGAGGTGCCTTTTGCAGCATAGTGAAATGGGCAGTCTCTTTCATAAGTCCGCTTGGCTCACCGTTTTCCGTTAAAGCTGTGTGTTCTGTTGGGAACTGAAGTCCGGATTTCTTTGCCAATTCAAGAGCCGCACTGTTGCACACACTCATATGACCACTCTTGTGAATAATTAATACCGGATTTCGAGGTGAAACATTGTCGAGTTCTTTAAGGGTAATATGTCTTTTTTCGTTTAAGTCCTCATTGCTGTAGGCACTTCCTATTATCCATTCGCCGTTTGCTTTGTCCTTTGCAGCATTTTTAATTTTATCCAGGATGTCCGAAATACTTTTTATGCCGTTTTCCGGTGTTAAATAAATCTCTTCACCGCTTTTTGACTCCGCCACAGCCATATGGATATGGCAATCAACGAACCCGGGCAACACTGCGCAATGTTCCAGATTTATCTCTTCTGCTTCTCCCCCTGCCAGACATCTTGCTTTCTCAGTATCACCTACAAAAACAATCTTTTCGTCCTCAATCAGTATTGAATTTTCAATATCAAAATTTTTGTTAACCGTTATAACTTCACCGTTAAAAAACAGTTTTTTCATACCTTCATCTCCTTTTAGCATTAGGTTGCCCAATTTTCTCTAAGGTATGAAAAAGACAGCCCAAAGTCATAGCTTTAGGCTGTCTTAAACAAAAGATTTTTATTTTGTCAACAAACTTTCACCTGTCATTTCATCAGGTTTTTCAAGCCCCATAAGGTCAAGCATTGTGGGAGCAAGGTCGGCAAGTCGTCCGTTTTTCAGTTTCGCACCATTCGTCTCCCCAATCAAAACAAGGGGAACAACATTGGTCGTGTGTGCAGTAAACACACCCTTTGTATCATAATCAAGCATCTGGTCTGCGTTGCCATGGTCTGCTGTTACAAGTGCAACCCCACCCATTTTCAAAATGGCATCAATAGTTCTTCCAAGGCATTCATCAACCGCTTCAACAGCTTTCACAGCAGCTTCAAATACGCCTGTGTGTCCAACCATATCACAGTTTGCAAAGTTGAGAACAATTACATCATATTCCCCACTTTCAATACGCTTTATTGCTTCATCCGTCACCTCATAAGCACTCATTTCCGGCTTGAGGTCATAGGTTGCAACTTTTGGAGAATTGATTAACGCTCTGTCCTCACCATCATAAACTGACTCAACCCCACCATTGAAGAAAAACGTAACATGAGCATACTTTTCAGTTTCTGCAATTCTGAGCTGACGAAGGCCCTTTTGACTTATATATTCTCCAAAAGTATTGGCAAGAGTCTGAGGTTTGAACGCAACATCAACATTCGGCATTGATGCATCATACTGGGTCATACAAACATAGTTTGTTTTAAAGAAGCATCTTGTAAATCCGTTAAATTCAGGATCAACAAGTGTTCTTGTTATTTCTCTCGCACGGTCCGGTCTGAAGTTAAAGAAAACAACAGAGTCATTTTCAGAAATCTTACCAAGTGCGTTGCCGTTTTCATCTGTAATTACGGTAGGAACAACAAATTCATCCGTTACACCATCGTTGTATGATTTCTTAATAGCATTTACAGCAGAGGTATCTTTGTTGCCCTCGCCTTTTACCATAGCATTATAAGCTTCAACCACACGTTCCCAGCGGTTGTCACGGTCCATTGCATAGTATCTGCCCATTACGGTTGCAATTGCACCCGTACCAAGCTCACGAATTTTTGCAACAAGGCTTTCAACAAAATCAGCACCCGAAGTGGGGGAAACGTCTCTGCCATCCATAAAGCAATGAACGAAAACCTTTTCAAGCCCGTTCTTTTTTGCCATTTCCAAAAGTCCGTAAAGGTGTTTTATGTGGCTGTGAACTCCACCGTCTGACAAAAGGCCCATAAAATGAAGAGCGCTGCCCGATTCCTTGCAGTTCTTCACCGCATTCATCAAAGCTTCATTTTCAAAGAAATCCCCATCATCAATAGACTTGGTTATTCTGGTGAGCTCCTGATATACAATTCTGCCGGCACCAATGTTTGTGTGTCCGACTTCAGAGTTTCCCATTTGTCCCTCGGGAAGACCAACATCCATCCCTGACGCATGAACGATAGAATTGGGATATTCTTTGAGGTACTTGTCCATATTAGGAGTCTTTGCTTCATAGATTGCATTACCCTCATGACGTTCGTTTACACCGTAACCGTCCATAATAATTAAAGCATAAGGTTTTTTGCTCATATTTTTATCCTTTCGAAGAATTGAGGCGAACATTAAGTCCGCCTCGTGATTTTAAATTACTGTGCAGCTTTAACAATTACTGCAAACTTGTCAGCGACTAAACTTGCTCCGCCAATAAGTCCACCATCAATGTCAGCCTTTGACAAAAGTTCAGCTGCATTTGCATCATTCATACTGCCACCATACTGAATGGTAACTTCCTTAGCACAATTGGGGCAATAAAGCTCACCAAAAATGTTTCTGATACCCTCACAAACTTCCTGAGCCTGTTCTGCTGTAGCAGTTTTGCCTGTGCCAATAGCCCAGATTGGTTCATACGCAATAACAACCTTCTTAGCATCTTCAACAGCTATGCCGGCAAATGCTTTTTTAACCTGAATTGCAATGAGGTCCATTGTGATGCCAGCTTCTCTTTCTTCAAGGCTCTCACCAACGCAAACGATGGGGATAAGACCCTTTTCAAGAGCCTTTTTAGTCTTAAGGTTAACTGTTTCATCTGTTTCAGCAAAGTACTGTCTCCTCTCTGAGTGACCGATAATAACATAATCAATACCCAGGTCATTGAGCATATCAGCACTTACTTCACCTGTGAAAGCGCCCTTATCCTCGAAATGAAGGTTCTCAGCACCAATTTTAACATGAGTATCCTTTGCAGCACGAACTGCTTCAGCAAGACAAACATAAGGTGTGCAGCATACTACCTCGCACTTAGCTCCCTCTGTTGCAACAGCAACCTCTTTAACAAAATCATATGTTTCACTGGGCAACTTGTTCATTTTCCAGTTGCCGGCAATAATATACTTACCCATTTCAAATTTCTCCTTTATCTTTTGAATTATTTATCGTTTATAGCAACAACACCGGGGAGGTCTTTGCCCTCAAGGAATTCAAGAGAAGCACCGCCACCTGTTGAAATATGGCTCATCTTGTCACCGAGACCAGCCTGGTTAACAGCAGCAACACTGTCACCACCACCGATAATAGTGGTAGCATCAAGGTCGGCAAGCATCAATGCGATTGCATTTGTACCCTTTGCAAAATTCGGCATTTCAAAAACACCCATAGGACCATTCCAAACAACAGTTTTTGCGTCCTTCAAAGCATCCTTGTAAAGTTCAATAGTCTTTTCGCCTATATCAAGTCCCTGCCAGCCTGCTTCTATTTCACCACGACCAACGGTCTTTTTCTCTGCATCGTTGTCAAATTCTTTAGCAACAACTGTATCAACCGGAATAAGAAGCTTAACGCCCTTAGCTTCAGCTTTTGCCATCATTTCTTTTGCATAATCAAGGTAATCTGCCTCAAGAAGTGAATCGCCAACTTCTTCGCCAAGTGCATTCATAAATGTGTATGCCATGCCGCCGCCGATGATAAGTGTATCAACCTTCTCAAGAAGATTGTTAATTACGGAAATCTTGGAAGAAACCTTTGAACCACCAAGAACAGCAACAAGAGGTCTTACAGGATTGTTAACAGCATTGCCGAGGTACTCGATTTCCTTGTTGATAAGGTAACCACCCACTGCAGTATCAACATACTTTGTAACACCTACGTTTGAGCAGTGTGCACGATGTGCTGTGCCGAATGCATCATTTACGAAAATATCACAAAGACTCGCAAGTTCTTCACTGAAAGCATCTACATTCTTTGTTTCTTCTGCTCTGTATCTTGTGTTTTCCAGAAGAACAACATCACCATCATTCATAGCTGCAACTGCCTTCTTTGCATTTTCGCCTACAACAGTGTCATCTGCAGCAAAAATAACCTCTTTGCCAAGATGCTCACTGAGTCGTGCAGCAACAGGAGCAAGAGAAAGTTCAGGCTTGGGTTCACCCTTGGGTTTGCCCATATGTGAGCAAAGGATAACCTTTGCACCGTCAGCAATAAGCTTTTTAATTGTGGGAAGTGCACCAACAATTCTTGTTTCGTCTGTTATTTTTCCATCTTTGATCGGAACATTGAAATCACAACGAACAAGAACTCTCTTGCCCTTTGGGCAAATATCGTCTACTGTTTTTTTGTTCATTTTTGAACCCTCCATATATTTATCATTTTGTTTAATTAGTTTCGCACAGTATATTGTACTCCATTTGGAAAAAATTATCAAGTCTTTTTTGTTAATTATTTGCCAATGATTCCATATTTTTTGTATTTTCGACAGCATTTTCAATCATTTCAAACAAATCCGCCACAGACATTTTTCCGCCAACCGTCAGTCGGGTAAAATGTTCAAGTCCGGAGCTTGTGTTGTTGGCAAGATAATCTTCTTTTCTTTCTGCGTCATTCACCAAAATCTGCATACGATAACCCGCAAGACGCGCCAAGCTTGAAGTCTGTTTATTATATCTTCCGAAAGGATATGAAAATACATAGCAGTTTTTGTTCAGGTTTTTCTCAATCAAATACCTCGACAATCTCAAATCTTCCTGGAGTTTAGCCTGAGAGAGAGTTGTCATATCCTTATGGGTATGGGAATGGGATTGTATATCCACAAATCCGCTCTCCTGCATCTCTCGTGCCTGAGCCCAGGTAAAATGCGGATACGAAACCTTTCCCCCACTCGGAGATTCTCCCACAGTTGAGGTCACAATAAAGATAGTGATGGGAATTTTCAGTTCTTTTATTATGGGAAACACAAGTTCGTAATTGCTTAAATATCCATCATCAAATGTAATTATTATCGGATTCTCGGGAAGCTCCTGTCCTCTTTGGACGCTGTTATAATAATCCGACACAAATATCGGAGTGTATCCCCTCTCAAGTATCCCCTTCATATGTTCTTCAAAAAGTTTTGGAGAGATATTTGCCCCATCAGTCCCCTCAGGATAATCTTCTGTCAGATTGTGATACATAAGCACAGGGATTATAATACCATCTTCCCTTTCTTCATTTTCGGATAGCTCTGTAACTTCTTGTATTTTGGGAGATGTTTTTGCCTCTACATAATATAATCCTGCATTAAGCAAGGTTAAGGTAAAAATCAATACCATCGAAACCCAACGCATCTTAGAAGACAAATCAATCACCTCTTTCAAAATTTTATAATATCTTGTCAATATTTTCAATAAGCTGTTTATTACTGTCGGTTTTAACAAGACTGTTTATGAGATTTTCGGTTACATCAGCCGTATTTTTATCACTATAAGCTCTTCTTATGCTTCTTATTGCATCAAGTTCTTCTTCATCCAAAAGCAGTTCTTCGTGACGAGTTCCCGACTTTGTAATATCCATAGCCGGAAAAATCCTTTTTTCCTGGAGTCTGCTGTCAAGGCGGATTTCCATATTTCCGGTACCCTTAAACTCCTCAAAAATAACATCATCCATACGGCTACCTGTTTCCACCAGGGCAGTTGCAAGAATAGTCAGGCTTCCGCCCTCTTCAATGTTCCTTGCCGCACCGAAAAATCGTTTTGGCTTATAAAGCGCTCCCGGGTCAAGACCGCCCGAAAGCGTTCTTCCTGATGGGGTAACAATAAGGTTGTATGCTCTCGAGAGTCTGGTAATACTATCCATCAAAATAACGACATCCTTTTTATGCTCAACAAGTCGCTTTGCGCGTTCAAGCACAATTTCCGCTACCTTGGCATGGTTTGACGGTTCTTCGTCAAATGTTGAATATATCACATCCCCCTTTATGCTTCGTTGCATATCTGTGACCTCTTCGGGGCGCTCATCAATAAGAAGCATAATAAGATGTATTTCAGGATTATTTTCGGTTATACTGTTTGCAATAGTTTTGAGGAGAGTTGTCTTTCCTGCTTTGGGTGGTGCAAGAATAATTCCACGCTGACCCTTTCCAATGGGAGCCACCAAATCAATAAGCCTTGCAGAATACCCGTCTTTTCCTTGTTCAAGGCGAATCCTCTCAGTGGGATACACAGGCGTCAAATCATCAAAGGACTTCCTTCGTATTGAAACATCAACCTTGTCCCCATTTACAGTCTGAACATAAAGCAAAGCCTGATATTTTTCACCCTCATGCTGCATACGGGTGTTTCCTACGATATAATCACCTGTTTTAAGATTAAATCTGCGTATCTGATTTGCCGACACATAAACATCGTTATCGCCGCTTTGATAGTTGTTGCATCTGAGAAAGCCATAACCATCCATAACCTCAAGAACGCCACTCATAAGATTGGTTCTGCGTACAGGGTCTGAGTATACTATGTTTTCTGAGTCAAAGTCCAGATTATTGATTTCTGCTTCCGCAGTTTCGGTCAGGGTATTATCCGAAAGTCTTTCGACAAGGTCGTTTTTTCTCATGGAAGAAACTCCCTTTATGCCCCTTTCTGTTGCCATTTTTTGCAATTCTTTAAGTTTTAATTTTGCCAAATCCTCTGTTGTCACGATTAATTCCCCTTTCCTATCAGGTTGAGAATAAAATTATTTTCAAAAAAAGATACTGCAAATATTGATTCTTCCATAACTTCTGCAATCTTGCCATTTTCAATCAAAGGTGTCAGGATAAAAAGCAAAGCGCAGACTATATAAACCATTAATATCCCCATAAGTCCGCCAAGCAACATTCCGCCGCCACGATTAAAATGCTTTATAATGGGAATTTTGTTAAATACATTTGTCGATTTCGTTATAATTCTGATAATCCATTTTACGAAGAAAAAGAAAACAATAAAAGCAAGAATATTTATAATCAAAGCAGCCATCGCACCGGCTATTCCGCCGGATGCGCTTACCGAGTCTATTGCAAGATATTTCGAAATTACTCCAAACGCTGCATCACCCGCACTATCAGCCATCTTTGACACATAGTTTTTATCTATAAACTCTGTGAGTTTGGTATATATTGCAGTTCCCATAAGGAATTTTGAAAAAACAGGATAAAAAATAATAGAAACCGCAACAGAAACCAGATAGGATACGGATTTAACTATCGTTTTAGCCAACCCTATCCTGTAGCCTTTGTATACAAAAAACGCTACAATTCCGACAACAATAATATCAGCTATCACAAAAATTCCCCCTTGAGGTTTATTTTGAAACTTTTCGAATCTACTTGGTTTTAATTATTTCTGCACCGCTACCGCCAAAAATGACAACTCTGTTTCTGTCTGAAAATATACGTAGCTCCCTTATGTCTTTTTTGAGCTCTATTCGTTTCTTTATGTGGCCCTTAGGGTCAAGCCTGAGTACTGCCCCACCTTCTGCCAAAACAATACATTCTCCATTTACATCAAGAGCCTGGATTTTTTCACCCGAGGTATAGCTTCCACGCAATTTTCCTCTTGATGAATAACTTTCCACAATTGTGCTGTTTAGTCCACTGTCGAAAGTAAATACAAGATTTCTTTCATTATCAATGTTAAAGAACAACGGAATTTTTCCCTCAAAATCAATAGTATAGAGTGTTTTCCCATTCTTCTTAAGTTCCCTGAAGCTTTTGTCTGAAACCACAGAAAGTCGGCCATTTTCACGATATTTTACTTCCGCCACTATACCGTCAATCTCTGCCACAGTCTTAGGATCATTTTTAGATTTATAATCAATTATTATTATTCTGCTTCGCACAGTCTCCTTGTCTGTAACTATCTGAGAGACAGCTATTTTATTGTTGGATGAAATGTCTACCGCTCCGATATATCCATTGCCGCTGTGCCATTTATAAATCTCACTGCCGTTTTTATCATAAAGGGTAACCATACCCTTGAAACCAAGTTCATCTGTAGCTACGACTATATAACCATTTTTATTCACTTTTGCACATAATATTTCATTTTCTGTAGTAATTTGATTTACAGCCTTTTCACGCTCATATGTACTCACTGTCTTCCCAAATGAATCGGCAATCATAATATACTTCCCCCGAACCGAAACCATTGGGGAAGCCGAGCTGTGTACTATATCAAAGGTCCCTCTTCCCGACTTATCCAAAGCCGAAATTCCCTCTGCGTCTATCATAAGCATTTCCTTTTTATATGCAGCAAAATCATAATCCACACCGGGACGAAAATCTATTTTAACCACATCAGGTGCAAGAAAAAAATTTCGTATTCCGGGATTGAAAACAACAAGCAAAGCTATACAAACAACCACCAAAGCCATTGGGATCAGTCGTTTTTTGTTAAATGCTTTTCTTGCATCAATTTTCATTTTATCACCTCATTAAAAGGATTTTTGGTATCGAGTCCTTCAAAACTCATCATAAAATACTTTTTTCAAGAACAAGCCCTCAGGCGGGGCTGTCATTCCTGCTCTTTTTCTGTCACAGCTGTTTATAATTTCCCCAATTTCTGTCTCCGGAATTCTTCCTATTCCCACCTCTGCCAATGTACCTGATATAATCCTGACCATATTATAGAGAAACGCATCTGCTTCAACCTCTATTTCGATTTGCTCAGGCCAATCAACACTTTTTGACACCTTGCAGTCACGAATTGTTCTTATGGTTGTCTTTTGTGAACCACCCGCCGCCATAAAAGCTGAAAAATCGTGAGTGCCGCAAAATGCACCTGCGGCTCTTTGCATTTTTTCTATATTTAAAGTATAGGGCAAAAACCACGAATACTTTGCCGTAAACGGATTTTCAATATTAGAATTCCAAATTCTGTAATTATACCGTTTGCCCTTTGAGGAAAAACGTGCGTTAAATGTGTCCGGAACTTCAAATGCCTCAATCGCCGCAATCGAATCCTCTCCCATATGGGTGTTTATGGCAAAAGGCAACCGCTCTGTGGGTATCCTCGTATTCGATTTAAAATTAAAATAATATTCAAGAGCATGTACTCCGGCATCAGTACGGCTGCAACCAGTAACAGAAGTATTTTCCCCTGTTAACTCAGAAAGCACGGTTTCAATACGTTCCTGAACAGTTATTCCGTTTTTCTGGTTCTGCCAACCATGATATTTGCTGCCATCGTACATTATTTTCACTGCAATATTTTTCATATAAAAAGCCCACCGCAAAATATGTTTGTCAAAACAATAATCCCAACAAGTATTCCTATCCCTATCCAGGCACCTGCATCTCTGCCATGAAGTTTAAGTTCTCTGAGTCTTGTTCGGTTCAACCCCCCACGATAACAACGACATTCCATCGCTACCGCCAAATCATCTGCACGTCTGAAAGCACTTATGAAAAGTGGTATCAAAATAGGCACCATAGCCTTTGCACGGCTTAAAAGGTTTCCACTTTCCATATCCGCGCCCCTTGCAGTCTGGGCTTTCATTATTTTATCAGTTTCTTCAAGAAGAGTAGGCACAAACCTTAAAGCAATGGTCATCATCATTGCAAGTTCATGGGCAGGAACACCAATTTTCCTAAAAGGAGAGAGCAGATGTTCTATACCATCGGTCAGTATAATCGGAGATGTCGTCAAGGTAAGAAGCGATGTGCCGAAAACAAGGAAAAACAGTCTCAGTGTCATAAATACTGCAAGTCTCACGCCTTCATAGGTCACGGTAATAAATCCCCATTTCCAAAGTATTCTGCCATCTGTTAAGAATAAATTGAAGATAACCGTTATCATAACAAACAACATTATTGGTTTAAGACCTTTTAGCACAAACTTTGCAGGAATTTTTGATGCCCTGACACACAAGAATGTAAATAAGGCAAGTGCTCCATATCCAATCAAGGTATTTATACAAAAGGTAACAACAATATACACAATGACACACAAAATTTTCGTTCTGGGGTCTAATCTGTGAACAAATGAATCCCCGGGGAAATATTGACCCAAAGTAATATCCTTCAGCATACTGTCACCTCTCTTCTCGTTATTTTAACAGTTTCTCAATTTCTTTTCTTGCAGTCTCAATCGTATAAATTCCCGACGGCAAAGGCAGCCCTGCCGCTCTCAGCTTGTCACAAATATCTGTTATTTGGGGAACATCGAGACCAAGACCTCTTACTCTGTCAGAGTTTTTAAATATCTCTGACGTTTTATCACACATGGCAATCGTGCCCTTTTTCATAACAACAATTCTGTCTGTTATGTTTGCCAGATCCTCCATACTGTGAGAAACCAATATTACGGTAATCCCAAGACGCTCGTGCATATCCCTTATCTTTCTCAGAATATCATCTCTGCCCGCCGGGTCCAGTCCTGCAGTGGGTTCATCAAGGATAAGAAGTTCAGGCTCCATAGCAAGAACTCCGGCAATAGCAACTCTGCGTTTCTGACCGCCCGACAATTCAAATGGTGATTTATTCAGTTTCTTTGGTACAATTCCCACAAGCTCAGCCGCAGTCTCAACGCGTCTTTTTATTTCATCTTCATCAAGACCCATGTTAGAAGGTCCAAAAGCTATATCCTTGTAAACAGTTTCTTCAAAAAGCTGATATTCCGGATACTGCATAACAATTCCCGTTTTAAAACGCATCTGTCGCATATTGCAACCCTTTGCGTGAAGAATTTGTCCGTCTATTTCAATTGTGCCCGAAGTTGGCTTGATGAGACCGGCAATCATCTGAATCAATGTGGATTTTCCCGAGCCTGTATGTCCCATGAGTCCAACAAATTCGCCTTTTTTAATTTCAAGGTTAACGTCCCTGATTGCTTGTTGTTCAAAGGGTCCGCCACTCATATATGTGTAATTAACATCTGTCATTTTAATCATGAGCGGATACCCCCTTAAATTTGTTATAGGCATCAACAATTGCATCGGCACATTCCTTCGCCGTAAGTATTTCCAGGTCAAAATCAAATCCTGATTTGTTAAGTTCAAAACACAGCTCCGTCGCCTGGGGTACATCAAGTCCAAGTTTTTTAATTACTTCAACCTGACTGAAAATCTCTTTGGGTGTTCCCTCCACAATAATCTCACCATGGTCCATAACCACAACTCTGTCAGCCTCAGCGGCTTCCTCCATAAAGTGTGTAATCATAACCACCGTCATGTGTTCGTCTTTGTTAAGGCTCTTAACCGTCTGCATAATCTCTTTTCTTCCAACAGGGTCAAGCATAGCAGTCGGCTCATCCATAACCAGAACTCCGGGTTTCATTGCAAGAACTCCCGCAATAGCAATCCGTTGTTTTTGACCGCCTGAAAGCATGTGTGGTGCATGATTCCGAAATTCAGTCATGTTAACAGCCTCAAGAGCATAATCTACTCTTTTTTGAATTTCTTCACAGGGCACACCAAGATTTTCAGGAGCAAAAGCCACATCCTCCTCAACAAGGGTGGCAACAAGCTGATTGTCCGGATTCTGAAAAACCATGCCCACACGCTGTCTTATATCGAACAGACGTTTTTCGTCAGATGTATCAATTCCCTCAACCAAAACCTTACCTGACTGGGGAACCAAAATAGCATTAAGATGCTTTGCCAGAGTGGATTTCCCCGAACCGTTGTGCCCCAGAATAGCCAAAAACTCACCGCGTTTCACCGAAAGGCTAACATTTTTCAAAGCACGGTTTTCAGGCTCCATGCCTTCTGCCGCCACATCTTCGTACCAAAAATCTATATTATGAATATCAATAACCTTATCTTGCATATTTTTGTCCAATTTTTCACCTGCTTTTCAGGGTTATTTTTTCCAGCGTCCTGAATACCCACAGGGCAATACAAGACCTTGATTTGTTATGGGTAATCCCACCTCGTCCACTGAAATTTCTCCGCCATACTTCTTTTGAAGAGTCATTTTAAGTATATTTTCCAAAATACCGCCCGAAAGACCTGTAGTGTATGAGTTTATCAGGAAAAACAATGGGTTATCCGACATAACATCCATACAAAGCTCTACCATGCCAAACAGTTCATCTTCAATCTTCCAGACCTCACCCGACGGTCCACGTCCATAAGAGGGAGGGTCCATAATGATTGCGTCATATTTCCTTCCTCTGCGTTTTTCACGCTCCGTGAATTTCTTCACATCATCAACTATATATCTTATGGGGTTGTTCTCAAGTCCCGAGAGCTTTGCATTCTCTTTGGCCCAAGCAACCATACCCTTTGAAGCATCAACGTGACAAACCGCAGCGCCCGCATTTGAAGCCGCCATTGTGGCTCCCCCGGTATATGCAAACAGGTTAAGAACATTCACATCACTTCTGCCTGAAGTGCGGATAATATCCGAGAACCAATCCCAGTTTACCGCTTGTTCGGGGAAAAGGCCTGTATGTTTAAAGCCCATCATTTTTATACCAAACCGAAGGTCTCCGTATTGAACAATCCAACTTTCAGGGACCTTTCCTAGACTTTCCCAATGTCCGCCCCCGGTATTGCTTCTGTGATAGTGTGCATCAGGGTTTTCCCACATATCGTGGGCATCCTTGGCTTTCACATCCCAAACAATCTGAGGGTCCGGACGTCTGAGGATAATCTTTCCCCATCGTTCAAGCTTTTCGCCATTTTTTGCGTCCAACAGTTCATAATCTTTCCATTTATCTGACAAAAACATAATATTCCTCTTTTTCGTGGCAACCCCACAATCTGATTTTATGCCTCTTTAGAGCATACCTTCCAAAGCAGAAAAAGCACAAGACAGCCAATCTTCTGCGGAAATATCTTCTACCATACCACCATCACAAAGTTTAGCAACATCTGCTCTCATGGGGATTCTGCCCAAAGCAGAAATACCATTTGCCTTTGCAATTTCGTCAAGACGGCTTTCACCAAATATATTAATCTTTTCGCTGCAATTGGGGCACTCAACATAGCTCATATTTTCAACTACGCCCAATATGGGTATATTCATCATCTTTGCCATCTTTACAGCTTTTTCAACTATCATAGAAACCAGTTCCTGGGGAGATGTGACAATTACAATACCATCAACCGGCAAAGACTGAAAAACAGTAAGGGGAACATCGCCTGTACCGGGGGGCATATCAACAAACATAAAGTCAACATCCTCCCATACAACATCGGTCCAGAACTGTTTCACAGTTCCTCCGATAACAGGTCCTCTCCACACAACCGGGTCGGTATCGTTTTCAAGCAACAGATTAACTGACATAACTTTGGTGTCATTCTTGCTTAAGCAAGGCAAAAGCCCATATTCGTTCGCCTGGCCCTTTTCTTTAATTCCAAAAAGCTTTGGAATAGATGGTCCTGTAATGTCTGCATCAAGAATCGCTGTGCGATAACCTTTTTTGTTCATTCCTGAAGCAAGAAGCGAGGTTACCAAAGACTTACCTACACCACCTTTACCACTTACAACACCAATAACCTTTTTTATATCACTCATAGAATTTTTAGGAGCCAAAAAGCTCTGTTCTTCTTTTCTCGAACTGCAGTTTTCACCACAGCTTGAGCAATCATGTGTGCAATTCTCACTCATTTTATCATACCCTTTCAATTTTTTATTTGTTTAAAATATATCCAATGCTGCCTGAAGCTGGTCATCAACTTCAACCTCAGCAGTTTTCAGAAAATCATATAAATTCATCTGCGTTGTTATATCCAGAACTCCATAAGAAAACAATCCGCGAACCTTTTGGTAGGTAGCCACCGCAATCTTAAGGTTTTCATCATATACGTCATTTTCTTCACCTATGAAAATACCGGCAACCTTCAGCATTTTTTTTGCAAGTCTGACCTCTTCGCCTTTATCTCCAAGCTTATATTTCTTTGAAAGTGAAAACATATCAAATTCACTCATATCCATAGGCTTTGCAGAGTTTTCCACAAAAACATCCGGCGTTATTCCAACCTTATCAATATTGTTACCCTCAGGTGTAAGGTAGTATGCCGTGGTATATTTAATCATCCCTCCGTCACCGGTCATAGCTGCTGTTTGAACTGTACCTTTGCCAAAGGTTTTTACTCCCACAGACTTTGCAGCGTTGTTTTCGCAAAGAGCCGCAGTTAATACCTCAGATGCACTTGCAGACATTTCGTTAACAAGAATTGCTACATTGTATTTTTTTGTCGTCGCTGAAGCCTTGTAAATCTTGTTCAAAATCTCTAATTTATGGTCTTCAGTTGTTATAACAGCGTCTTTCGGCAAGAATATGTCAGCAATCTCAACAGCTGTATCAAGATAACCGCCACCATTGTCACGAACATCTATTATCACATTCTTTATGCCTTTTTTATCGGCTTCTGAAAGTGCAGCTTTAAATTCTTTTGCCGTATCGTTTGAAAAAGAGAAAATATCTATTTTTATAATATTTTTTCCATTATTTTCAAGAAACTCATAATCCACTGTTTCTACCTTAACAAGCTCACGCTTTATGTTAAATGTGAGTGGCTCACTTATTCCTGTGCGAAGTATTTTAATTTTGACCGTAGTCCCCGCTTTTCCTCGAATATGGTTGACTGCGGTATCCATATCCATGCCTCTGAGGTCTTTATCATCAGCCCCGATAATGATATCTCCCGCAAGTATTCCGGCTCTCTCTGCAGGGGTACCGGGTATAGGCTGAGACACAATTAAATTTCCATCGTTTGAAAGCACATTCACTCCAATGCCCACAACCTCTTCATTCAAAGTGCTTAAAAACACCTCTGCTTCGTCCGGGTTAAAATATACAGAATGTTCATCAACAGATTCCAGAATTGCCTTCATTGCCTTTTCATAAGCCTCCGGGTCTTCTTGCAGAAGTGTTTCAAAGCCTACCTTGTACAAGGACTCTGCCGTTACATTCGGATATCTGGAAAAAAAATCTATGTTTTTTATGATTTTTTCAGCAAAAGTCGCAAGTGTTTTGTCCTGAACCTTTGATGTATCTTCTTCAGCACAAACAAACATGCTGATTGAGGATAAAAGCACAGTCACAATCAAAATAATCGAAATTCGTGATTTAAAAACCTTCTTCATATATTCTCCTCTTTCTCTTAATTAAACTGAACCGACACAATTTTGTATCCATAGTTATTCTTTCCGACAATCACAGTAACCATGCTGTCAAGCAAGTATCCGTTTATTACATCCAATGAAAGATTCTGGCCCTTAGAACCGAATATAAGTTCTTTATTAACGCCAAGAGCGGTATATTCAAGATGAGGAGCCTGATTCAACATATTAGGATTATTGACAGGAGCAACATTAACAAGAACAATTTTTTCGTTTTCTGTGTCACACACAAAAACTCTTGCTTTGTAGCACTTCATTTCCATATAAATTTTATCGTTTTTTTCGGCAAATACGCTAAAATTGCAAATGCCTAAAATCAGCGCCACACAAAGGCACAATACTCGCTTTATCATAGTTTTCTCCTACATTTTTTCAGGTGCATCAATTTTCAGCATCTTCAAAACACCCTTAATAACAATTCTTACGCTGTCAATCATTTTAAGACGGGCATTCATCAATCTTTCGTCATCATCTTTAACTCTGCAAGCGTTATAAAAGCTGTGGAAAGCAGATGCCAAATCAATAACATATCTGGTTATCTTTGCGGGTTCACGGCTTTCTGCCGCAGCCCTTATTTCTTCCGGAAGCTCACAAAGAAGCTTAAGAAGTTCAAGCTCTTCCTCTTTTGTCAGGACCTCAGGTGAAATTTCTGAATAAGGCTTAACACTTACACCTTCTTCAGCCAACACTCTTAAAATACTGCATATTCTTGCATGAGCATACTGAACGTAATATACCGGGTTTTCGCTGTCCTCCTTTACTGCCAAATCAAGGTCAAAATCAAGATGGCTTCCCGCCATGCGCATATTAAACAAGAATCTTGCCGCATCAACAGAAACGTCTTCCAAAAGGTCGGAAAGGGTGATAGCCTTTCCTGTACGCTTTGACATTCTTACCGCTTCACCGTCACGGGTGAGACGAACAAGCTGCATAATTGAAACCTCAAACTTGTCAGGGTCAATTCCCACAGCTGCAAGTGCCGCTTTCATTCTCGCAATGTGTCCGTGATGGTCAGCACCCCAGACATCAATAGCCAAATCAAATCCTCTGTCCTCAAGTTTGTTTATGTGATATGCGATATCTGCAGCAAAATAGGTAGGAATCCCGTTCTGACGAACAAGTACCTCGTTCTTGTCAAGTCCCATTTTCTCACAGTTAAGCCAAATAGCACCTTCTTCTTCATAGGTGTATCCGGCATCAGTCAACCGCTTAATTGCCTCGGCAACCTTGCCATTTTTGTGCAGTTCGCTTTCCCTGAACCAAACATCATAAAAAATTCTGTATTTCTCTAAATCGGTTTTGAGATAATCCACATTCTTTTCAAGGGCATAACCTACCAAAGCCGCCTTACGTTCCTCAGAGCTTGTTTCAAGGTACTTATCTCCCTCTATTTCGATAAACGCTCTTGCATGGTCTCTTATATCATCTCCGTGATATCCGTCCTCAGGGAATTCTACTGCATCCTCGCCACGGAGTTCCTGGATGTATCTTGCTTCAAGGGACTTGCCGAATTTTTCAATCTGGTTTCCTGCATCATTTACATAGAACTCACGGGTCACATCATACCCTGCATACTCAAGAACACTCGCCATACAGTCGCCAAGGGCACCGCCACGGGCATTTCCCATGTGCATAGGACCGGTAGGGTTCGCACTTACAAACTCAACCATAACCTTCTTGCCTTTGCCAAGGTCAATCCGTCCGTAATCCTCACCCTTTTCTTCAATCTCACGTATAACCTCATAAAGACGATTATTGGACAGATAAAAGTTGATGAATCCTGCTCCCGCAACCTCCACCTTGGAGATTTCACCTTCTGTCTCAATTTCAGTTGCTATTGCTTCAGCAATCTTTCTTGGCGGCATACGAAGAGCCTTTGCAAGGAGCATTGCAATGTTACAGGCAAAGTCACCATGCTGTTTGTCCTTTGGCACCTCAAGATGAAGTATATCTTCAACAGATATCTCATCCAGTACGGAAAGAGTGCCTTTTTCAACAGCTTTCTCAAAAGCCTGGGTCACAACTTGTCCTATTTTTTTCTTTGAGTTTTCAATAATATTCATTTATATCCGCCTTTCTAAGGTATTTGTCTGTTCAGTAAAATTTCCCCGCTCTTTAGTCTAGTTCCCGGTTCGCGTCACTGTCAAATTCAAACGGTTTTTGAAGTAATCCTGATTGTCTATGTCCATAATATACTCTATCTCAACCGTACCGCCATTTTCATCAAGCCGACTGTTAAGCAAAATTGGGTTCACCCCTACAGGGATTGTCCCATAAGGTGTTGCGTAGTTGCAAAGACGTTTTTCACCTTTTTTGAAAATCATCTTGCTGCTGTATCTTCCCGTACGGGTCATACTTATAGCATCATCATCAACCTTTATGGTTGTTGTACTGTCCTCAAACCCGGTAAGTTCACTTTCTTCGTATATTATATAGAACTTCCCGTTTTTCTCGGCAAATCTGCCTTTGGTTTGGAGTTCAATTTCGTTTACCTCGTCCTCTCCATCAACATTCTGAAGAGTCTTCAGTGAAATCATTGCATTATCTTCCATCTCTTGTTTCAACTTCCTTTTTAATACATTTCAATATCTACTTTCTCAACATTTTCTAAAATTTCTTTTTCTAAGAAAACACTCCCCAGTCTTGAAAAGTCCTCTGCAGAATCACTGACAAAATATTTGTATTCTCCCAAGGGTTTTTCACTTTCAAGACCATTTTCTCTCAGATACTCCAAAGCACTGTTTGCAGCCATTGCCCCTGAATCAATAAGGGTCACATCGTCGCCCATAATTCTTTGAATCACCGGCCTCAAAAGGGGATAGTGTGTACAGCCCAAAATGAGTGTGTCAACACCCTTTGACTTCATATCCTCAAGATACTCCCTGGCGATAATCTCCGTAGCTTCAGAATCTAAATACCCATTTTCAACCAACGGAACAAACATTGGACAAGCTTTTTGATATACCAAAACCTCGCTGCGAATGTTCTTTATTTCCTCAACATACTTGCCGTATTTCACAGTGGCGGTTGTCCCAAGGACTCCCACCCGTCCGTTTTTAGTTGCCATGGCCGCCGCTTTTGCCGCAGGTTCCACAACCCCGGTCACCTTTATGTCAATCTCCTTGTCTATCCAGGGAAGAACAGCACTCCCTGCAGTTCCACAGGCAATTATAATCATTTTAATATCAAAATTTTTCAAAAACCGTATATCCTGGCGAACATACTTCATAAGAGTTTCCTGGCTTCGGCTTCCATAAGGCACACGCCCTGTGTCACCAAAATATATAACATCCTCGCCCGGCATAAGGCTCATAATTTCCTTGACACAACTCAGTCCGCCGAGTCCTGAATCGAAAACTCCGATTGGCCTTTTGTCCATAATCCTCAATCCTCTCTGCTAAGTGCAAGATTGATATGCTTATCAATAAGCTCTTTCATAGAAAACCCTGTTTCTTCCCACACCTTCGGATACATACTTATAGGTGTGAACCCGGGTATGGTATTTATTTCGTTGAGAACAATTCTGCCACTCTTTCGGTCAATAAAGAAATCAACTCTTGAATAACCACGGCACTCGCAAACCTTATAGGCTCTTATTGCCAGGTCTTTTATTCTTTCTTCCTGCTCTTTATCTACCGGAGCCGGAATCATAAGCTTTGAGTCTTCGTCCTGGTATTTTGCTTCAAAGTCATAAAACTCTTTTGCGGGTTTAATTTCCCCAAGAACAGCCGAAGTTTCGGGCACGAAGTTTCCCATAACTCCGCACTCAACCTCACGGGCATCTATTGCCTCTTCAATAAGCACCTTGTAGTCATGCCTGAGTGCTAATTTTATCCCCTCTTCAAGTTCAACTCTGTTTGCTGCCTTTGTTACACCAACCGACGAACCTGCCGATGATGGTTTTATAAAGCATGGATACCCAAGCTTTTTCTCAATTTCTTCATAATTTACAAAGTCGCCATTCTTTATTTCAACCCAGTCAGCCTGGGGGATGTCTGCTTTCTGGAAAAGCATTTTGGCAATGCATTTATCCATACAAACCGCACTTCCGATAACTCCGCTGCCCACGCAGGGAATGTCTGCCAATGCACAAAGTCCCTGAATTGTTCCGTCCTCGCCGTTTTTTCCGTGAAGCACAGGGTACACAACATCTATATTTATCTTTTTCACTTCGCCTTTTTCGAAAACCAACAAGGCCTTATCCGTTCTGTCAGGTGAAATCAAAGCAGGGACAATCTCGCCTTTTTCCCAGCAATGATTTCTTATGGCATCTGTGCTTCCATTATAAAGAAACCATTTGCCGTTTTCGGTAATCCCCACGGGGTAGACTTCATACTTCTCGCGGTCGATATTTTCAAGAACTGCAGATGCAGAAACCTCAGATACACTGTGTTCTGACGACACTCCTCCAAACAAAACACAAACATTTATCTTCTTCATTTTCATCAATCCTTCAATAAAATATTTTAAACCACAACCCCAAAAAAATCAATATGTATAAATCTCAAATTCCATGTCAACACTTTCCTCATAAACCAACAAAACTCACAAAGAAAGGGGCAACCTGAATGAAATTCATAAATACCAGGAGGTTTTTCTCACTATGGCTTGTTTTCACACTTATTTTTTCAATACTTATATCTTATGCAAAAGTAGCAGGAAATGACATATCAAATTCTGTACTCAGGCTCCATATCCTTGCAAACAGCAACTCAAAAGCCGACCAAGCCTTAAAACTTGCTGTACGCGACCGAATAATCAAAGACACTAAACACATTTTCAACCTGGCTGATTCTCCGGACTCAGCCACAAAACTTGCCGAAATCAATCTTCCCCTGATACAAAAAATTGCTCAGGACGAAATAGAAAAGCATGGTTTCAGCTCACCTGTCAAGGCATCGGTCACAGAATCAGCATTCCCGACGAAAACCTATGACGGCATTACTCTCCCAAAAGGCAAATACCAAGCACTGAAAATAGAAATCGGAGAAGCATCGGGAGAAAACTGGTGGTGCGTTATGTATCCACCCCTTTGCTACACAGATGGCATACTGAGTCCCTCTGATGAAGCAAAGCAAAAACTTAAAAGCACATTGAATCAAGACGAATATCGACTCGTAACAAAAAGTCCAAAAGGTAATGTCCCCGTTGAAATCCGATTCAAGATAGTAGAGCTCTTCCAAAACATTTTTTAAAGCTAAAGAGTAAGATTTGCTACAGCATTAAGTGACATATCGGCAACTTTGCCATTTTTGTACTCATAATATGCTGCACAGCCAATCATAGCAGCATTGTCTGTACAAAGTACCAATGACGGGCAGTTAAAACCCATATTATGCTTTTTCGCCAAAGTTTCACACCTCTCACGAAGCGGTCTGTTGGCAGCAACACCACCAGCCAAAGCAATCCTTTTGGCTCCATATTTCTCAGCACACTCAATCAAATGTCTGCTGAGAACGTCTGTAACGGCTTCCTGGAAAGATGCAGCAACATCCGCCTTATTTATTTCAATATTCTTCTGCTCTGCGTTATGAATATAGTTTATAACCGCTGTTTTCACACCGCTGAAGCTGAAATCAAATCCGTCATCACCCATATTAACCCGTGGGAACTTAATTGCATCGGGATTACCCGACTTGGCGCATTCCTGAACAGCAGGACCTCCGGGATAACCAAGGCCAAGCACCCTTGATACCTTGTCAAAAGCTTCACCCGCCGCATCATCATTCGTTCTTGCCAAAACCTCGTAATCTGCATAATCCTTAACAAAAACAATGTGACTGTGTCCGCCCGATGCCACAAGGCAAATAAAGGGTGGTTTAAATTCCGGATTTTCAATATAGTTAGCACAAATATGCCCCTTGATGTGATGTACCGGTATGAGGGGCTTTTTTGATACAAAACTCAAGGCTTTTGCGGTAGAAACCCCAACCAACAAAGCACCAACCAAGCCCGGGCCATAGGTTACTCCAATGGCATCTACATCGTCAAGAGAAAGCTGTGCATCAGCCAAAGCTTTATCAACTACATCACTTATATTCTCAATATGCTTTCTTGAGGCTACCTCAGGGACAACTCCGCCGAACTCCTTGTGAAGTTCAATCTGAGTGTTTATTACATTTGAAATAACATTTGTGCCATTCTCAACAACCGCTGCAGCTGTTTCGTCGCAAGAGCTTTCAATTGCAAGTATCTTCACTCGTATCCCCCTCCTCAATAACTTTTTTCATAAGTATGGCATCCTCGCCGTTTTCATAATACCCACGTCGAAAACCAACAACTTCGTATCCATTTTTTTCGTAAAGTGTCTGGGCAGGGACATTGCTTTTCCGGACCTCAAGGTTTATTTCAAAAACCCCCTGCTGTCGGCATCTTTCTTCAAGGCTCTGAAGAAGTCCGTAGCCTATTCCCCGTCTGCGGAAATCCTTGTGAACTCCCACATCTATAATATCAGCTGTGCCGCACATATTCCACACACCTGCATACCCAAGCACAGTATCATTTTCTGTTGCCACAACATAAATGGCAATTTTGTTTTCAAGTTCCTTCTCAAAGGTCGCTTTCGCGAAAGGCGATGCGAAGCATTGAGCCTCTACCTCTAAAAGTCCTTCAAGATGTGAACTGTTCATTTTTACATATTCAATCATAATGGCATCTTTTCAATTAACATCTTTAATTTTTCTGCACACGCTGTGTAGACCTCAATATCTCCGCCATAAGGGTCCAAAATCTCACCCTCAAATCCCGTGTACTCACAAATAGTCTTTATCTTTTCAAATCTTGGCAAACTCGTCTTGTGGCTCTCGGTCATGGTAAGCACCAAGTCTGCACCCTCAATCATTTTCTCAGTCAATTGCCGTGAAATGTGGTTTTTTATGTCTGCTCCAAAATTCGAAGATGCATAAATTGCATTTTCTTCTGCTCCGCCACCTGATGCAAAAAGCCCCGCAGATGCCGCAACTCCGCATTTCCCTGAAACATTGAAAATCCCCTCTGCCATGGGACTCCGACAGGTATTGCCCGTGCATACAAAAAGAACTGATTGTGCTTTCTCTGCATCAAGAACTCTTTTACCTGCTGCTTTGTAAAGACGATTTTTGACAGCACGCCAAAGTCCATCATCGGGAATCTCAGGGGCATATATTTCCCGCACTCCCAATATATCACATTCTCGAAGACAGTCAAAAAGCCTGTGTGCCGCATCTTTCGGATTAGTCCTGCTCCCCAAAGATAATACTTTCGCATTCTTTGGCATATATTCTGAAAATTCATCAAACATAATCACACCAACAGATGTAACCAAGCTTCGCTTTTCGATAAAATCTGCAGCAGCCTCGACGCTTCCTTTAAGGACAAAAACCTGACCTTTTGGAGAATAGTGCTTGTATTTCATTCCGGGAGCCTTTGGTATATTGTCTGCCTGAAGTTCACTTGAAATCAATACCTCACCCAAAATCTCCCTAAGTTGCTCCACCGAAATGCCTCCGGGTCTTAGAACTGTGGGTATTTCTGAGGTCATATCAATAACCGTAGACTCAACTCCAACCTCCGCATCTTCGCCTTTTATTATGCCTGACGCTCTGCCGGACATATCCTCCAGAACATGAGAAAAGGTGGTGGGACTCGGTCTGCCCGAAATGTTTGCACTTGGGGCGGCAACCGGCACACCGCACTCTTTCAGAAATTCCCGTGCAACTTTGCAGCCGGGGATTCTTATTCCCACGGTGTCAAGTCCTGCGGAAACACTGTATGGAATGCATTGTTTCTTTTTGAAAATCATAGTGAGCGGTCCGGGACAAAACCTCTCCGCAAGAGTTCTCGCAGAGTCAGGTATACTATCTGCAAATTCTTCTGCCATACCGAAATCCGGAATATGAACAATAAGCGGATTATCCGATGGTCTGCCCTTTGCAGAAAATATTTTTTCAACAGCCCGACTATCCAGCGCATTTGCTCCAAGTCCGTAAACCGTCTCAGTGGGAAAAACCACAGTCTCACCCATGCGGATAAGCTCTGCCGCCGCTTTTATATCTTCTTTTGTGTTTTCAAAAATTCGTGTTTCCATAGAAACAAAACCTCTTTTTCGCTAATTAAATTGGAATGTATAACACTAATGCGAGGCATAAAGTTTAGATGCAACGCATTAAAGCCTCCCTTGCCTAAAGGGAGGTGTCAGTCGAAGACTGACGGAGGGATTCTTTTACAGCATTATCTATATACTGACATACTCCCTCAAAATTTCTATTAACTTCATTGTTAGGTATTCCCACAACTGTCAAGTTTCGTTTCTCAATTCTTTCAGTTCTAATTTTATCTTTTAGCAAACCTTTTTCCTCATAATGTTGTGAACCATCAAGTTCTATAATCAACCTTGCACTGTGACAATAAAAATCAACAATATAATTATCAATCACTTTCTGTCTTAAAAATCTAACAGGATATTTTTTCAAGAAATCGTACCACAAATGTCTTTCTTCTTTTGTCATATTCTTACGCAAAGTTTTTGCATTAGTAGCTAAATTCGTATTATGTTTTCTATCCATATATCCCTCCACCACCTTCGGTGGTCCCCCTCCCTTTAGGCAAGGGAGGCTTTATTTCGACAATACTCGACATATCCATATGGCTCGTGTAAAGTCAATACAATATTTAATCTTCAATTTGCTTTATCTTACCATTTTTCAAATCAATTTCGTAATCTATAAACCATTCACTGGTGTATCGGTCAACATGCTTAAATGTAACCTTTTCATTTTCTTTATCTATTACCAAATTTCGCGGTGAGCGATTTCTCATTTGAATTTCGTCTCCATAATCAATATATGTTCCGTCGTCATAGACTTGGATAAGGTTATATGATGTCCAAGATGTACCTGCTACAGATATATAAACAAAGGAATACTCATCCGTATCAAATCTTTCTCTTGGTTCCCCTACTGAATGATAACTTAGAAAATGTGCTATAATTTCCTCTCTTGTTTTGCGTGGAGCCGTAGTATAAACCTTAGCGGCTTCCTTAAACTTTTCGGGATACCAGTATGTAAATGCTATAAATTTATTTTCCTTTAATGGTCTGCGAAAATAATACCCTATTGTTTCGCCTTCGGCTTTTATAGGCAATATGACTTCTATGTTTGAATCGTCTGTCACATAGTCAGGAAAACTAAAGTGTTGTTGGTAACCACCACAATGAAATAGTTGCTCAAAAGTCGCCTCCGCCTCGGTCATAGTTTCGTTTACTGTTATATTTATATTTTTATCTTCTGAGAGCTCCGAGAGAGTATACCCTGTTTCGTACAAAAATTCAAGACTTATTGTACGGTCTTTTTCGTTCCAAATAAATTTTCCTCCAATAGGTGAAAATGCTCCATCATACCCTAAATCTTCTATCGCAACAGCTGTTTTTCCTCCCATATTGTAAGCAGGAATGGTTACATCATAAATAGATGTTTCAATATCTGTTTCATATATTTTCCCAACGATGCTGCCGTATGCTGTTTTGTTTTCTGATTTTCCTTCAACAAGATAATTTGGATTTAACGAAGAAAACTTTAAAGTACGGGAAGAATCATCGTAAATATACTGTTTTGTGTGTTCTTTAAATACATCCTCAATAACTACAGCGGTCTTTCCCCCTATGTTATAGGATTGGACTTCAACACCGTTTATATATGCACGAATATCTGTTGAATATATATATCCAACAACATCTCCCTTTGCGGCCAAAGTCGTTATGGATATAATAAACATAATTATCGTAGTTAAAAATATTGATAATAACTTTTTCATCATATCACCTACTCTACTCATTTCACTTATTTGATACTTCCCCATTTAGGCATAGCAAACAATTTGCAAATCTAAAATATTTTCTGTACGATTACGGAAATATTAGTTTCCCTCACCCTGAAGCTTAAGCTTTTCACTTTGGTCAGTTGTTATCAATGCATCAATGATTTCATCAATATCGCCGTTCATAATAGCCTCAATTTTATAAAGCGTAAGACCTATGCGATGGTCAGAAACTCGACCCTGAGGGAAGTTATAAGTACGGATTCTTTCACTTCTGTCACCTGTTCCCACCTGACTTTTTCTGTCTGCTGCAATAGCGTCCTGCTGTTTTTGGAGTTCTGCCTCATAGAGTCTTGAACGAAGTACCTTCATAGCCTTGTCCTTGTTTTTGTGCTGCGAACGCTCGTCCTGACACTCAACTATAACCCCTGTGGGGATATGAGTAATTCTTATGGCAGACTCGGTCTTGTTTACGTGCTGACCGCCTGCACCACTTGCACGATAGGTATCAATCTGCAAATCTGCAGGATTTATCTCAAAGTCAACCTCCTCAGCTTCGGGAAGTACCGCCACAGTAACCGTGGATGTGTGAACTCTGCCCTGAGACTCGGTTTCAGGAACACGCTGAACTCTGTGAACACCACTTTCATACTTCAGTCTGCTGTAAGCACCCTGACCCTCAATCATAAAGGAAATTTCTTTTATGCCGCCAATCCCGATCTCGCTCAGGTTCATAACCTCGATTTTCCACCGCTTTGATTCAGCATACATAGAATACATACGATAAAGACTCGCTGCAAAAAGCGCTGCCTCATCACCACCGGCACCACCGCGGATTTCCATAATAACGTTCTTTTCGTCATTGGGGTCCTTGGGCAGAAGAAGGACTTTAAGTTCTTCCTCTATCCTTTCTATGTTTTCTTTTGCCTCGGAAATCTCATCGCGAAGCATCTCTTTGAACTCTTTGTCGGTTTCGGGGTCATCAATCATCATTGTTGCGTCGTCAATTGTGTTTTTGTTTGTCTTGTATTCCTTATATTTTTCAACAATAGGTGTCATATCAGCATGCTCTTTACAAAGTTTCCGCCAGTTATCCATATCTTCCATTGTGGACGGGTCACTTATTTTAGCCGCAAGTTCCTCGTGCTGTTTTTCTATAAATGACAGTTTTTCAAACATATACTGTATTCCTTTCTATCTCCTAAAAATTAGCCCTGAAGTTCGCCACGGGACATAGCAGTCAGGTATGCATCAATGAATCCGTCCAAATCCCCATCCATAACCGCTCCGGTATTCCCCGTCTCAAAGCTTGTTCTGTGGTCCTTAACCATACTGTAGGGATGAAAAACGTAAGAACGAATCTGACTGCCCCAACCAATTTCCATCTGAACACCCTTAAGGTCCTCAATCTTCTCTTTTTGCTCACGTTCTGCAATTTCAACAAGCTTGGACTTGAGCATTTTCATTGCCATATCACGATTTTTGTGCTGTGAACGTTCGTTCTGGCAAGTAACCACAACCCCGGTAGGAATGTGGGTTATTCGTATTGCGGATTCAGTTTTGTTGATATGCTGACCCCCCGCACCACTGGCACGGTAAGTATCTACTTTAATGTCTTCGGGGTTTATATTGATTTCAATATCATCATCAATCTCAGGCATAACGTCCAAAGACGCAAATGAAGTATGACGTCTTCCCGATGAGTCAAAGGGAGAAATTCTTACCAAACGATGAACGCCTTTCTCACACTTGGCATAGCCATATGCATTGAGTCCCTCAATCTGGAATGTGACACTCTTTATACCGGCTTCTTCACCATCAAGATAGTCAATGGTCTCAATTTTGAAGCCCCTGCGTTCAGCCCATCTCGTATACATACGATAAAGCATTTCGCACCAATCCTGTGCTTCTGTGCCACCCGCACCTGCATGAAGTGTCAGTATGGCGTTGTGGCTGTCATACTTGCCTGAAAGAAGGGTTTCAAGTTTCATAGATTTCAAATCGTTTGAAAGCTCAGAAACTCCTGATTTCACCTCATCAAGAACGCTTACGTCCTCTTCCTCAATAGCAAGAGCCACCAATGTAGTCAGGTCATCCCATGTGCCATAAAGATTCTCATAACGTTCAATCTTGTTTTTGAGCCCTTTGATTTTCTGCATAACCTTGCCGGCAGCTTCCATATCGCTGTAAAAATCAGGCTCCATAGTTTTTGAATCAAGCTCAGAGATTTCTTCCATAGTTTTTTCTATGTTAAAGTGAATCCCTCAAATCTGTAATATCCTTTTTCATTCCGTCAAGCAAAAGCTTGTACTCGTCAAACTCTATCACATTATCACATCCTTTAGTTTTATGTCGAATACCTGAATTTGGTATTTTTACGCGTTTTCCTTACCAAGACAACACTGCTTGTATTTTTTACCACTCCCACAAGGACAGGGGTCGTTTCGGCCCACCTTGTTGCCTTTTACAATCGGCTTTGATGAAACAGTTCCATCGCCGCCAAAATTCTCTTTAACAGGTTTTGCAACTTGTGTTCGTTCAATTTTTGACTGAGGAATAACATGGAAAAGCGTCTTTACAGTTTCTTCCTTTATGGAGTCAATCATCTCTTCAAAAACATCCATAGCCTCAAATTTATACTCAACAACCGGGTCACGCTGAGCATAAGCACGAAGGCTTATTCCCTGGCGGAGCTGTTCCATATTGTCGATATGTTCCATCCACTTGGCATCAACATTTCTGAGAAGAACAACCCTTTCAACCTCTCGCATATTCTCTCCGAATAATGTCTCTTTTTCCTCATACCTCTTTTCAAGGACTTCCATAACAAGGTCTGCAAAGGACTCGGTATTCATTCTGTCAATATCATGGTCGTCAAACTTCAGTTCACCATTCTCGAATGGTCCGAAAACTTCTGTCATTCTTGCATTTATTAAATCCCACTGCCAGTTCTCTGCAAGAATTTCTCCTGCAGCACCTTGAACTGCTATAGATTCGGCAACAGTGCGAATCATCCTGAGAATTGTATTTCGAAGGTCAGCCCCTTCAAGAACATCGTTACGTTGACCGTATATCATTTCTCTTTGCTGATTATTAACATCATCGAACTGAAGAACATGTTTTCTTATGTTGAAGTTTCTGCCCTCAACACGAGCCTGGGCGGTTTCGATTGAATTAGAAACCATTTTGCTTTCAATAGCCTCGGTTTCTTCAAATCCAACCATTTCCATAATTCGATTAATACGTTCTGCGGCAAAAAGTCTCATCAAATCATCTTCAAGAGAAAGGAAAAATCTTGATTTACCAACATCCCCCTGACGACCGGCACGACCACGAAGCTGATTATCAATTCTTCGGCTTTCGTGACGTTCTGTACCTATAATATAAAGTCCGCCTACATCTAAAACCTCTCTCTGTTCAGGCTCAATTTCGTTTTTGTATTTCGTGTTGAGCTCAGCAAAGGTTCGTCTTGCGTTTATTATTTCCTCATCGTCAGTCTCCGCAAAGCCCGTAGCCTGAACAATAAGTTCAGGAGTAAAGCCCATAGACTCCATTTCTTTTTTAGCCATAAACTCTGCGTTTCCGCCGAGAACAATATCCGTACCACGTCCGGCCATATTGGTAGCAATAGTCACTGCCCCTTTTTTGCCGGCCTGGGCAACTATTTCAGCCTCTTTCTCATGCATTTTTGCATTAAGAACATTATGCTTTATGCCTCGTCTTTTGAGCATTCCGCTCAGAATCTCAGATTTTTCAATTGATACAGTACCTATAAGCACAGGCTGACCTTTCTCGTGAGCACGAAGCACCTCTCCGATCACAGCTTCGAACTTGCCTTTTTCACTTTTATAAATAACATCCGGCAAGTCCTCACGAGCCATAGGCTTGTTTGTTGGGATAACAACAACATCAAGCTTGTAGATTTCCTGAAATTCCTCTTCCTCGGTCTGGGCAGTACCTGTCATACCCGAAAGCTTTTTATACAGTCTGAAATAATTCTGGAAAGTGATTGTAGCTAAGGTTTTGCTTTCATTTTCAACCTTAACCCCCTCTTTGGCTTCAATAGCCTGATGAAGACCATCACTATATCTGCGCCCGAACATAAGTCTGCCGGTGAATTCGTCTACAATTATAACCTGGCCATCTTTCACAACATAATCCGTATCCCGGCGCATAGTTCCATATGCTTTTATCGCCTGGTTTATATGATGAGCAATGGTCGTGTTCTCGGGATCAGTGAGGTTTTCAAGTCCAAAGGCCTTTTCTGCTTTTTTTACACCCTCAGGGGTAAGTACAGCGGTCCGTGCCTTTTCGTCAACAACATAGTCAACATCAGAGTATATTTCCTCTGCCTCCTGCTTGGCATCAGTTTCAACAACACGCTTACAAGTAAGGGTTTTTGCGAAAAGGTTTGCCTGTTCGTAAAGAGCAGTTGACTTGTCACCTACACCTGAAATAATGAGAGGCGTTCTGGCTTCGTCAACCAATATACTGTCAACCTCGTCCACTATGGCATAGTTGTGACCTCTTTGAACTCTGTCGTCCTTGTATATAACCATATTGTCACGAAGATAGTCAAACCCCATCTCATTATTGGTTCCATAAGTAATATCCGCAGAATAAGCCTCACGCCTCTGGGCATTGTCCTTTTCGTGGATTACAAGACCAACAGAAAGCCCAAGAAAGTTATACAGCTTTCCCATCCATTCGCTGTCACGTTTTGCAAGATAATCATTCACCGTAACAATATGAACACCCTTGCCTGTGAGAGCATTAAGATATGCAGGTAATGTCGCAACCAAGGTTTTACCTTCACCTGTTTTCATTTCGGCGATTCTGCCCTGGTGAAGAACAATACCGCCCACAACCTGAACAGGGAAATGTTTCATACCGAGAACTCTGGATGAAGCCTCACGGCACACAGCAAAAGCCTCAGGTAAAATATCCTCAGTGGTCTCACCATTATTTAGTCTTTCTTTAAATATATCAGTCATCTCGCGAAGCTGAGCGTCTGTTTTCTTTTGCATTTCTTCATCCAAAGCCAACACCTTTTCGGCAATTGGATTTATTCTTTTCAATTCTCTGTCACTATAGGTCCCTACGACCTTTTCAATAATACTTTTAAAGCTCATTAACCGTTCCTCCAATTCAGAACTGTATCATATTTACAATCCTAATTAGTATATCATACTTTCTTCAATTATACAAGGGTTGTTACAAAATCTTAACATCATTTTGGAATATATTTCATATCCTTGTTAATAATATACTACAAATAATCTTTACACAAAAAGGAGCGCCGTTATGACTTTTCAGCTTTCCATGCAAAATGTTGTTCAATTTACCCGCGAAAAGAAAGAAAGGGTTCGCACCGATAAGGCTCTTGCCTCCAAACTTAATTCCCTGAAAGACAGCATAAACCTTACAAACTCCGAAATTAATTCCGCCATTGATAACTTTAATAATGTGACCGAGCCTTGCCTCATTGACTACTACATTTACAAAATCCAATCCGAACAAAGCAAGTTCAGTCAGCTTCTTTCCGAATACAAAGCCCTTGAAAGCGCAATAAACCTGGCACAGGCCTCATTGTAAGTTGTGTGTAAAAAATTTTTTAAACTTTTTTCTCAAAACACTTGCAATTTTCCAAAAGGTGTGCTAAAATACTAAATTGTCGGTAACGAGATTTCTCGTCCGCACCTTTGCGCCAGTAGCTCAGCTGGATAGAGTGACTGGCTACGAACCAGTAGGTCAGGGGTTCGAGTCCCTTCTGGCGCACCAAAAATACCGAGTCCGCTGCGACTTGGTATTTTTTTATTCATTTTTATTTCCGCTTTATGAAAATTTACTCAATATTTAACAATTGAAATAATCCAATTAATGTGCTATAATGAAATAACTATACTGTTTAAAATGCTTATAAGGGAGTGAAACAATGGGATTCAGAAGAAAATTTAAAAACAGCCTTTGTATAATTACAGCATTCGCTATTTTCCTGATGCCCGTTTCTGCATTTGCTTCAATCTTAGGAAGCGTGAAAATAAAGGGCTATTCAACAGAGATTGCTCACGGCACAAAATACACTCACAATGTTTTTTACAGTGACCAAAACGGTGTCGGTCAGCAAACCGAAAATTATATTGAGTATTCCCCAAACTCAGTTGTTGTTCCCGGTATAACATATGGCGATGCACTTTTCGGCGGAAGCGTTTTGTCAGGTGAGGCAAACCGTCTTGAAAGCATGGGGCTGGATATTATTGCCGGAAGCAATGCGGATTATTTTTCAACTCAAACGGGTGTTCCCATGAGCAATGCAATCGTTGACGGAAAAATTCTAACAAAGGACGCCTCAGGGCAAGACGCTATTGGCATTCTTCCCGACGGAACCGCCTTTATTTCTTATTTTACCATAAACTCAGTTCTTAAAAAGGCAGATGGTTCTGAGGTTAATATTTACAACATAAACAAATATAGACAACCCTATGCAATTTATCTGATGACCGACGAGTTTTCTTCAGAAACCCAAAATACCACCGAAGGCATTGATGTTATTCTTGGCTCAATTGAAGGTGAAATGAAAATTGGTGAAAAAATTACTGCAGTTGTCGAATCAGTCGAAACAGTAACCGGCTCCGGGAAAATCCCCAAAGGCAAAATGGTTCTTACCGTAGATGCAAAAGCCCCAAAAGAATTTTTGGAGCCGATATCCACCCTTACCCCGGGTGAAGAGATAACCATATCCTTTTCAGTATCGGGTGACTCGCGATGGTCTGATGTTCAACTTGGTATGGGGTCCGTTGGAGGCAGACTTCTAATCAATGGTGAGGTAAATACAAACCTCCCCACGGGCGCTGCACCAAGAACCGCCATCGGCGTTAAAGGAAATGGCACAATCCTTCTTTATACCATTGACGGCAGACAAAACGGTCACAGCTACGGAGTTCAACTCACCACCCTGGCAAAACGAATGAAAGAGCTTGGATGTGTTGATGCTCTCAACTTAGACGGTGGAGGGTCCACCGAAATGCTGGTACAGCTTCCGGGAAACCAAAAGACTGAAATTGTCAACAAACCATCAGATGGCAGAGAACGGAAGGTATCCACTTTCTTCTTTTTCACAAATACAGCAAAGAAAACGGGGACTCCCGAGCATTTGCATTTTTACCCGAAAATGAACTATGTATTGACCGGTGCAAGTCTGCAGCTTTCTTTAAAGGCAACAGACTCGGCATTCAGCCCCGCTTCACTGCCCAAAAACATAGAATTCAGTGTTCAGGAAGGCAAAGTCAGCACCATATCGCAATCAGGACTTTTCACTTCAAAAGAAAACGGAATGGTCACAGTTTATGCAAACGCTGACGGCATTACTGCTTCAGTTCCCATAACCTGCCTTGAAACACCCACAGATATCACGATTACAAACGAAACAACGGGAGAAACCGTTAAAGTCCTTTCCCTTTCAGATAATGAAAAAATAGATTTAAAAGCCACCGCCTATGGTGGATACAACAAGCTTTCAGCTACCGATGAAAACTTTGTTTGGGAAGCTGACCCAAGCATTGGCACTATTTCAAAAACAGGCCAGTTTATCTCATCAGACCGTCTTGGAGCAAGTGGAAAAATCACAATTACTGCCGGAGAAAAAACAGTGTCCGTTCCCGTATCAATAGGTTCTCCGTCACCGAATGACCCAAAGGCATATCCAAATATTGACGTCTCCCTCACAGATGGTGAGATAAAAGGCAAAATTTCCTGCGGATACACAATTGATACTCCAAAAGAAAATATTATCTTTAAGATAGACGGTAAAAGCCATGATTTCAGCTACGATTCAGCATCCGGAGAATTCAGCACCAATGTTACGGATAATGCGAAAAAACTTACTATTTATGCCACAAACATCTTTGGTTATACCGCTTTTAAATCCTTGATTATTAACGCAGAAGGCGAACAAGATGCGCCTTTCGCAGACACCAAAGGTCATTGGGCAGAGGATGTTCTGGGATATATGTACAGTCAGAAAATCATCAGTGGTGACCCAACCGATGGTACTCTTAAGTTCAATCCTCAAAAACCTATGACGCGCTCAGAGTTCGCAGTTATGACTGCCAATTATATAGGGATTGACCCTGAAGAATTCAAATCTGTCAATCTCCCTTACACCGACCTGGATACCATTCCTAAGTGGGCACTTGACAGTTTCAAGGCGCTCTATGCAAAGGGAATTTTGAAAGGAAGATTCGTAACCGACACAGAAAGCTATGCTGACCCATTGGCAACCATAACACGTGCTGAAGCCGCCACAATCGTGGCACGTACCCTTTCGACGGGCTTCTTCAAAGCGACAATTGATGCACCTGACTCAGACGACATACCCCAGTGGGCATCCGATGGCATAAGCACGTTGATTTCAATAGGTGCTATGAAAGGCTATGAGGACAAAACCCTCAAGCCTAATAACACTTTGACCAAAGCGGAAGCCGCAAAAATTCTATATTCAATATACTAATATACTAAAATTCATTTCAAAAGGAGGAAATCAATATGATAGAAGAAATTATCACCATGATAGAAAACAAGGAATTTGTAAAACTTCGAAGTACTTTGATTGAAATGAATGCGCCTGATATTGCCCTTATGCTTGAAGAGGTTCCGCAGGAGTCCGTTCTCAGATTATTCAGACTTTTACCTAAGGAACTCGCCGCAGACACCTTTGTCGAAATGGACCCTGATACCCAAGAGCACCTTATAGAATCATTCAGTGATAATGAGCTTCGGGCCGTGCTTGATGAAATTTATCTTGATGATACCGTTGACATTATAGAAGAAATGCCCGCCAATGTAGTAAAGCGTATTCTTCGTCAATCCGACAGCGAAATGCGTTCAGAAATAAACAAGATTCTGAACTATCCCAAAGACAGTGCAGGCAGCATTATGACTATTGAGTATGTAGACCTGAAAGCCGAAATGACGGTGAATGAGGCATTTGACCGCATACGAAGAACAGGCGTCGACAAAGAAACAATCTATACTTGCTATGTAACCGACGCAAACCGTCATCTTATGGGTATTACTACTGTAAAAGACCTTCTTTTATCCAATCCCCAAATAAAAATCGGGGAAATGATGGAAACAAATGTTATATTTATTGATACCTTTGAGGACAAAGAGGTTGTTGCCAATCTTTTTGACAAATACGACTTTCTGGCAATGCCGGTTGTGGATAAAGAAACCCGACTTGTGGGAATCATAACCGTCGATGACATAATTGATGTACTCCAAGAAGAGCACACCGAGGATATTGAAAAAATGGCGGCTATTACCCCTTCGGAAAAGCCTTATCTGAAAACTTCAATCTGGGACACCTTTAAAAATCGAATTCCATGGCTTATGATACTTATGCTTTCAGCAGCATTTACCGGAAAGATAATAAGTTCCTTTGAAAATGTCCTATCTGTTTGCGTTGCTCTCACCGCATTTATTCCCATGCTTATGGGTACAGGTGGTAACTCAGGTGGTCAAGCATCGGTAACCATTATTCGTGCCCTTTCCCTTGGTGACGTTGAGATGAAAGACATTTTCAAAGTCCTTCGAAAAGAGCTTTTTGTTTCACTGCTTTGTGGCTTAGCACTTGCAGTAGTGAACTTCGCAAAGGTTATGCTTGTTGACAGCGGAGCAATCCTTGCCTCAGGTCAAAACCCCTATCTTATTGCGACCATTGTTTCAATCACTCTCATTATAACCGTTATTTCTGCCAAATTGGTGGGTTGCAGTCTCCCCATACTGGTTAAAAGAATCGGCCTTGACCCTGCAGTTATGGCAAGTCCTTTCGTGACCACGATTGTAGATACTTTGTCCCTTGCGATTTATTTCCAGATTGCTATGTCTATACTAAATTTCTGATAATGAAGAAAAAGAGTTGTAAAAGCCAGTGGCTTTTACAACTCTTTTTTTATGAAATTATATTACATTCCGCCATCAATGGTAATAGTTTGGCCTGTTATGTATTTTGCATCATCCGACGAAAGGAAATAGATGCATTTTGCAACATCCTCAGGCGTACCCGTTCTGCCCAGGGGAATTTCCTGTACAAAGCTCAGTTTTTCTTCCTCTGTAAGATGGCTGTTCATATCGGTTTCAATAAAACCCGGTGCTACGCAGTTCACCCGAATTCCCGATGGAGCAAGTTCCTTTGCCAAAGCTTTTGAAAAGGCGATTACCGCACCTTTGCTGGCGGAATAAATCACCTCACACGAGCCCCCCGAGATTCCCCAAACCGAAGAAACATTAACAACAGAGCCGCTCTTTTTTCTCACAAATTCAGGAATAACCGCCCGGGTACAATTCATCATCCCAAAAACGTTCACGTCAAAAACGCCTTTTTGTTCTTTCTCCGAAAAATCCGTAAAAAGCCCCTGCGGCAATGCTATTCCGGCATTATTAACAAGAACATCTATTGTGCCGAACTTTTCAATAACTGCCCCGACTATTTTCTCTGAGTCCATAGCAATGTCTCCGCAAAACAATTCACAGACTCCACCATTTCCCGTCACTTTTTCCTGAACAAAACGAGCCGAATCTATGCTGTTTTTATAATTCAAAGCAACATTAAAACCATGTTTCCCAAACTCCAGAGCTGTCGCCGCCCCAATTCCACGTGAGCCGCCTGTAATTAATACTGTATTCATCAGTCTCTCCCCTCTCTTTTGATAAGCTTCAACATTATTCTCTCATATTCATGCTCACGTTTTGGAACCTGAATATTTTCTTGTTTCATACATGCATCAAGATGCCGAAGAGCAGCACATACATACTCCGCAGCAATTCTCACCACATCGCTGTCATTTGAAAACCCAAAACTGTCCCCAAGGATTTCCATTGTATTTCCGGCAGTTTTAGAAGCTGCTATTAATGCATTCTTAGTGCTTATTTCATTTATTCCAAGCAAATTATTCTTATAAATCGGCATTGCCACCATGGAAGCCATATCCTTGATGGTAATTCCCATAAAGTTTCTGTCGGGTTTTTTGAACTTCCGCCCTTTTTCAAGAAGCATCATTATCTCATAGGTAACTGCATTTTCGAATATGGTCTTTTCAAGAATTGCTTTGTCCTTTTCATCTTTCTTCTTAAGCCTTAATTCTCGGTTTTCTTCTACACTAGAGCGAAGTACGGCTTTTTGCTTTCTTGAAAGTTCCGATTTGCCCATGGCTTTTCGTTTCCGTTTGAAAGCTTTGAGATTTCCTGTACCCGCAAGCTCAAAATCTATTTTCCCTTCACCCAAATCCACTGCAGATACACGTATCTTAATTTCATCACCCACAGTAAATTCCTTTTGTGTTTTGATACCTTTCATCGAAAGACCCGAATCCGTCATTATATATGCATCATCTTCAATGCCTCTTGCCGCCACAAATCCTTCCACCGTATTTTCAAGCTCTGCAAAAAAGCCGCTTGAGGTTATGTGAGTTATCCTTGCGGTGTGAATTTCACCTATATGCTCACTCATATACTCTGCCTTTTTGAAATCCTTCCAAGCAAACTCTGCATCGGTGGCATTTACCTCGGTCATAGATGCAGAAATGGATGCAGAAATCGCAAGTTCCTTAAATTCAGCAATACGTTTTTGGGATATTTCTCCATCAAGGCTCTCTTTTAAAACCCTGTGAACCGCAATATCCGCATATCTCCTTATAGGTGATGTGAAATGACAATAGTCTGAAAAAGAAAGACCAAAATGTCCTGCATTTTTTTCACTGTATTTTGCTTTTGCCATTGAGCGAAGCACTATATAATTCACAACATCAAAAATCTCTGTTCCACGTACATCATCCAGTACTCTTTGGAAATCTGCAGGTTTAAGGTTCGGGCTGAACCTGAAATCAACTCCAAGCATCGGCAAAACTTTTGCCAACCGTTCCACCGCCTCAAAATCAGGTGCCGCGTGTACACGGTAAACACAAGGCAGCCCCCTTGAGGACAAATGTCTTGCTACAACAACATTACAGATAAGCATAAACTCTTCAATTATGTTATTCGAAAGTGTTATGGGATACTTTTCAACATTAACAGCTTTTCCGCTTTTATCAAGCGTGATTAAGGATTCATGAGTAACAAATTCAATTGACCCGCCTGAAACACGCTTCTTGTTCAGTATTGATGCAAGACGTTTTGCATTCTGAAGCATAGATACCAAATGTGGGTACTTTGAGATTAGTATCTCATCGCCATCTAGAAGCTTTGTTACATTATCATAAGTCATGCGATTTTTTGACTTTATGAAGCTTTTTGAAATTTCATAATGCTCGATTTTCCCTCGGGGAGTAATTTCCATAAAAACTGAAACCGTCAGCCGAATTTCGTCCGGACGCAAACTGCAAAGTCCGTTTGAAAGTTCAAATGGCAGCATTGGTATAACCGTATCAATGAGATATACACTTGTTCCCCGTGAATATGCCGCTCTGTCAATTGCGGAATTCTCTTTCACATAATGGGTAACATCAGCAATATGAACGCCCAGGCAGAAATTTCCATTTTCAAGAAGTTCCACAGAAATAGCATCATCAAAATCCTTGGCATCGTCTCCGTCAATGGTAATAATGAGTGTGTCTGTCAAATCCATGCGACCTGACATATCCATTTTTGAAACTTCAGTCTGTATTTTTTCAGCCTCGAGCATTGCCCCTGGTGGGAACTGTGGCATTATGTGATAGCTACACAGCAAATCCGTAAAAGTCATGTGTAAACCTCCCTGCATTTTCCTTTCTCTAAGTATGCCCTGTTTCCCAAGTCTTTAATTCAATTGTATTTAAGAAAAACCGCCCCAAAACTTGGAGCGGTTTTACATTGTCCGAAAACAAAGGCTTTACTCAGCCGGAGTTGTCTCAGCTTCTGCAGGTTCTGCATCAGCTGTATCTTCTTCTACCAAGGTTTCATCAACAGGTACCTGGTCAACTATGGCAGTATCATCCGCAGGAATCAAAGCTTCATTTGCCGCTTTGTTCTGTTCAACGGAATAAACAGCCAAAATAATTGAACTAACTATAAACAAGAAAGCTACAACAGCAGTTACTTTTTTGAGTACCGCATCTATTGTTCTGCCTTTATTCTTGCCGAAGAAGGTTTCTGCTCCGCCTGCAATCGCACCGGAGAGACCCTGCTGTTTACCATGCTGCATAAGAACTAC
>JAZNSG010000006.1:0-4154 GCA_045591035.1 Clostridia bacterium
ATAGCGTGTGCTCCCTTCGTCATCTCGATAAGACTCAAAATCAGTAATTACTGCGGTTGTTACAATTTTATTATCATAATTAAAAACTTTTGCACAAAGAAAAGCACCACCAACCGAAAGAATTAAACCGAATATTATAAGTATCAAAAAGACAATTCTTGACTTCTTCATATAATCACCGACCTTTAATTATATTATAGCACAAAAGCGGCAATAAATCAATGCGGAGCATTGTATATCATCAATTCCGCAGGAATTGCATATCATCAAAACGAAGTTTTGTATATCATCAAGCCGATAGATTTTTAATACACACCTAAAGGTGTGATGAGATACAACACGGCGTTGCCGTGTTGATGATATACACGCTAAAGCGTGATGATATACCATTGCTTTCGCAATGGATAAAAAAAGAACGAAGCGACCGCTTCGTTCTTTTTTGTCATTCGTGTCCAAAAAAGTACTGGTCAAAACCGAGGATTTTCTTTAACTCCAACTTATTTAATATACTTTTCAAGCTCAACTTTAATAATATCTTGTTTCTCTACTGTAAATCCAGAAAACAAATGATATCTTTTTCTCGCAAAAATCCGAAAAATAGGAATCAAATCTATTTTTGCCTTATCAATTTCCAAAGTCAAAACCCCATTATCTTCTGAGAATCTTTCGATTGCAGAAAAAGGTATTGTCCTTATAGGTACAACAAAAATAAAAGCTAACACATTGATTGCAGTTGCAGTATTATGAATTCCATTCTCATCTATCACAAAAGCATAACCAAATAGCACTTGTCTTATCAATGTGAAAAATGAAAATGTCCACGATAGTACAACTGCACCAATTGCAATAGTAAACAACATTTTGGTTTGACTATCCATTGGTGTATTATCTTCCATTAATATTTCATTTGCATTTAAAAAATATACACCATACCACCCCAATGCAACAATACCCAGTAAAAGGATAGAAACAATATAAAACTTCAAATTCAATTTAGCCTTAAACTTCATTATCACCACCGCCTTAGGTGTATTATATGCTTGTGTCAAATTGGGGACAAGTAGAGTCCTCGGTTCCCTCTAACGAGGGTAGATTCCCTCACAGTGTGAGGGAAATGTCACGGAAGTGACAAAGGGAGACCGCCGCCGTCAGCGGCTGGATTTTGCGAAGCAAAAGACTGAGGGAGAGAAAACTACCCCTCCGTCACGGGTTTGCCGTGCCACCATCTCGCTGTGGCTTGGTCACTTTTTGGCTATAACAGTCTAGTAGACTGCTATAAGCAAAAAGCCGCTTCGCTACCCTGATAAGTGGAGCCTTTAGATTTCAACTTTTGGAAATCATTTCCACAAGTTGAAAATTCGGAATAATCGCAAATGCTTTTAAAATTTAATACACCATCTTTTATTAGCGACGGTTAAAGAATCATGAACATTTACAATTATTGTTCTTCCTGCTCGGGCTTGATCTCTTCAATCGAATGCTGGGCTATTTTTGCCGGTGCAACATCTGTTTCTTCCTTTTTCTTTCCCAAAATTTCGGGAAGCTGCATTCCCGCCAAAGAGAAAACCTCTTCTAAAGGCGGTACAGACTGCATCATGCCGGAAATAAATCCTGCTGTAGCATTCTTTCCGTCTTTATTCTGTCCGTTGTCCCAAACAGTAACCTTATCAATTTTTATGTTCTTAATAGCATCAACTTGAACACGCATCAAATCTTCAAGCTTATCCGCAATTAAAAGTTTGAGTGCAGCCTGTGGGTCGCCACCTGCAGACTTAACAATTTCCGCAAAACCTGCAGCCTGCTTTTTAAGTATTTCTTCGGCACCACGTGCTTCGGCTTCCATTTTGGCATATATAGCATCGGCCTCACCCTTTGCCTTACGGCGAATCTGTTCAGCCTCTGCCTCTGCTTCTAATTCAAGCTGACGTTTTTTTGCCTCGGTACGAACGATAATATCTGCTTCTAAGGTGGCTTGTTCACGGGAACGACGTGCTTCTTCTGCGGCCTGTTCTGCCGCGTATGATTCTTCCAAAGCTTTTGCCGCTTGAATTTTTTCGGCTGTAGTTGCAATTTTCTGTGCTTCTGCTTCTTTTTCCTTAAGTGCCGCTTCAGACATTGCTATCTTCATTTTCGCTTCATTTTCACCCTGAATAGCAATAGAGTCTGCTTCAGAAACCTTAATTCGCTGGTCCATTTGTGCATTTGCTTCACCAATTGAACCATCTCGCTCCTGCTCCGCAACGCTTTTCTTAGCATCATTTATAGCTTTAGCTGCAGCTTCTTTACCAAGAGCCGCAATATAGCCAGATTCATCACTTATGTCGGTAACGTTTACGTTTATCAAACGCAGACCAATTTTCTTAAGCTCTGTTTCAACATTACTGCTTACAGCCGCTAAAAACTTATCGCGGTCGGTATTGATTTCCTCGATATCCATAGTAGCAATTATCAAACGCAACTGACCAAAAATTATATCCTTTGAAAGCTCCTGAATTTCAGAAAGTTGCAAACCTAATAAACGTTCTGCCGCATTTTGCATAACGCCAGGTTCGGTAGAAATACCTACCGTAAACCGAGAAGGTACATCTATACGGATATTCTGTCTTGAAAGTGCATTTTTAAGGTCTACCTGAATAGAAATAGGCGTCAAATCCAAGAACTGATATGACTGGAACACCGGTATTACAAATTCAGCACCACCGTGAATACACTTTGCACTTCGGTTTGTGCCGTCTTTATTCTTACCGATAGAACCGTAGATTACCATAATCTTATCGGAAGGGCATTTTTTATAACGTGAACATGCCCAGATGACGAATGACAATAATATCAAAACTATTGCACAAACTAAAAAAATTACTCCTGACTCCATAATTAAACCTCCATAAATTTATTTAAGAACATTTTGTTCTTATTTACGATTAACTACCAAGGTTGTTTGCCCACTTACACCCGTAACAACAACCTCACATCCTGTAGGGATATCCTCGTTTTCGTCAGTCACGGCATCGCGCTCAACAAACGAGCCTTGCAACATAACATTTATCTTTCCTTCGCCCTTTCTGTTAGCGGGTACAGTGAGGTAAACCTTACCCGAAACACCTAGTGCGTTACGGTTATCAAGGTTACCGTCGTTTTTAAGCTTCATTACCATTCGAACAAAAAACGCTAACACGGTCATCATCATAAAGCCGCAAACCGTTGACACAAGAATAGTAATCCAAAGCTTTACACCCGAAATTTCCATACCGTAGCCTACCCAACCGAACACAACCAAAAAAGCTATAATGCCTCTGACTGTAAACAGTCGCAGCGCGTCCATTCCCGTGACATCTACATCTCCATCAAAATCGGCATCGGTGTCAACATCCGCATCGCCAAACAACGCCCCGTCTTCCCCTACCGATTCCAAGCCTATACCGATAAGCATAAGCACCGTTTGTACAATAAGCAGTAGTGTAGTTGGAATTGCGATACTGGCAAAAATTTGCGCTGCTACGCTTAAGGAATTCCACCAAACAACCATATCAAATCCCCCTTTATTCTAACCTTGTAAGCATTTTTTCTGCAGTGCTACGACAAATAGAAGCATAATGCGCAAAAGCCATTATCTGCAAAATCTTAATAATCCTCAGCCTTGAGCCGCTTACAGATTCGTCGTAATTCTTTACAGCAGCCTCTGTCGCGTTCTTTATTGCCTTTTCTTCTACTGTTACCCAATCAATTTCCGAAAGCATATCAACATATATGTGATACAATTCACTATCATCAATTAAATCATCACTCTGGTCTTTTAAATCACCATTTATATAGGACAACAGGCTGCATATACTGTCTATAGGCAACGATTCTCTGAGCATATTAATATTTACTATTCTAGCGAACTGACTTTTAGAATATTGACGGTTTATTGGTGAGGACACAAAGCCACGTTTTACCCAATTTTGTATAAGATATGGCTCGAGTCCAGTCATTACCGAAACCTGTGAAAGTGTGATCCCGCCGGCAGCAAAAATACCCTCGAACATAATACGCGAACAACCTTTTTTTATTCTCGAAACTTCAATTGTAGTTCCTGGCAAGCTGTAAGCCATTGTACCCCCTCCCAATTAGGATAGTATAATTATAACACACGGTCAGGTGATTGTCAATGG
>JAZNSG010000007.1:0-3290 GCA_045591035.1 Clostridia bacterium
AATGCTGACACTCCAGCAGACGCTAAGAAAGCTCGTGAACTCGGTGCTGAAGGTATCGGTCTTTGCCGTACAGAGCACATGTTCTTCGAAGCAGACAGAATTGCTGCATTCCGTGAAATGATTTGTTCAGATACAGTTGAAGAAAGAGAAGCAGCTCTTGAAAAGATTCTCCCATATCAACAAGGCGACTTCGAAAAACTTTACGAAGCACTCGAAGGTAACCCAGTTACAATTCGTTTCCTTGACCCACCTCTTCATGAGTTCGTTCCTACTGAAGAAGCTGACATTGCAGCTCTTGCAAAGGCTCAGGGCAAATCAGTTGAAGATATTAAAGCAATTATTACTTCTCTCCATGAGTTCAACCCAATGATGGGTCACCGTGGTTGCCGTCTTGCAGTAACATATCCTGAAATTGCAGCAATGCAAACAAAGGCTGTTATCCGTGCAGCAATCAATGTTAAGAAAGCTCATGCTGATTGGAACCTTGTTCCAGAAATCATGATTCCACTTGTTGGTGAAGTTAAAGAACTTAAATATGTTAAGGATATCGTTGTTAAAACTGCTGATGCTGAAATCGCAGCTGCAGGCGCTGACCTCAAATATGAAGTTGGTACAATGATCGAAATCCCAAGAGCTTGTATCACAGCTGACGAAATCGCTCAGAACGCTGACTTCTTCTGCTTCGGTACAAACGACCTTACACAGATGACATACGGCTTCAGCCGTGATGACGCTGGTAAGTTCCTTACAGCTTACTATGATAGCAAAATCTTTGAAAACGACCCATTTGCAAAGCTCGACCAAAACGGTGTTGGTGCTCTTATGGAAATGGCAGTTTCAAAGGGTAAAGCAAGCGGCAGAAACCTCCACTATGGTATCTGCGGTGAGCACGGTGGTGACCCTGTTTCAGTTGAATTCTGTCACAAGATTGGTCTCAACTACGTTTCATGCTCTCCATTCCGTGTGCCGATTGCTCGTCTTGCAGCAGCTCAGGCAGCTATCAAGGGATGAAGGAATTAAGCTGAACCCCAGTAATATCAAGGGTTTTGCAATTTCTCCTACATCAGTTGTAGCTGTATAACAGCTATTAAACAAGCAATCAACTCCCCGTATTCGAAAGAATATGGGGAGTTTTTGTACTCTTATTATAAAAGTGAATCCCCACCATTCTCGGTGGGGATTTTCGTTCTTTTATAGTTATATTTTATGTTTTGCAAGAAATTCCTTTGAATGTTTCAGTGCTTCTTCGTTGCTGATTAAATCAATGTGTTCTAACTTTTCATTCATTGTGAAATAACCTCTTAAAAGAGGGTCTATTTTTTGATACTCATTTTTGGCTGTTTCAAGAGTCTCTTTGAGGGAAGTATAATTGTATTTTTCAGCAAGATAGGGCAAACCTGCTTCTGACAAAATGTATTCGTAATCTATATAATCGTGATTTTTTTCTAATTGTTGTTGAAGTTTTTTCATAATAGGTAAAAGTTCTGCTTCGCTAGCATATAAAGCATAGCCTCTTATGTAGAACATTTTTAACCACAATCGACGACATCTTTTTAAGGAGTCAAAATAAAATTGCTTTAAGTCATAATTAAATGAGGTTTCGTTTAGTAACAATATTTTCAAGTGTTCAAATCTTATTTCGCACCAATGTTTTTTTGAGGCTGCTTTATCGCATAGGAAATCTATTATTTCTTGATTAAGCTCGTAATTATACAGCTCATATAACAATTTTTTATATTCTGGATGCAATAAACAGTCTGAACATTTAGAAAACCAATACTCTAATTTTTCAATCATCACGACACCTCAAAAACAAGTTTTTATCATTATACCATAAACAAAGGTGCTTTGCAAATAGTGTTTGAATTTCCTACATTTCTTCGTCGCAGGACAGGCAGCTATCAAGGACTAATTTATAAAACAATAAAATCTGTTACCCGAAAGGGTAACTGATTTTTTGTTTTGTGACATAAATTCCTTCTTGGATTTGCGATATTTTCCTACGGAAAGCGATATGTGTTTTACACGCGATATGTTTTGCTTAAATAACAAAGGGTGCTTGAGTAGTTGCTTGATTATATGGAGTTGATATGATAAAATATGGATAAAAACCAAGTGATTATTGAAGGAGAAATTTATGAAGCATATATTAATTCCTAAAGAGAAAAACCAATATGTTGCTAATTTGCATTGTCATACAACACTTTCTGACGGCAGAAAAACACCTGAGGAAATTCGTGATGCATATAAAGAACAGGGATACAGCATAGTTGCGTTTTCGGACCACGATAATTATTTTGACCACAGTGATTTTTGCACAGATGATTTTGTTGCCATTAATTCTTTTGAGGCGGATATCAGCGACAATATTGTGAGTAGCAGTCAGTTCCGAAGATGTTATCACCTCAATGCATTCAATATAAATGGCGACAAAGAAGTTGCGCTCCCTGCTACTCCCGACTACAGAGATATGAAAGCCGTAAATGAATATATACAGAAGCTTAAAAAATTAGGTTTTATAGTTGCATATAATCATCCCTACTGGTCAATGCAATGTCTTGATGACTATCGTGATTTAGAAGGTTGCAGTATAGTTGAAATATATAACAACTCTGTTTTTGTTGAGGGCGGAGATGACGGACAAGAGCAGGTTTATGATGAAATGCTCCGTAGCGGAAAGAGACTGTTTTGTACGATGGCAGACGATAATCATAATGAGTTTCCTTTTGGAGATGTGCGTTGCGATAGCTTTGGAGGAAAAACAGTTTTTCTCTGTGACTCTCTCAGCTATGAATCTGTTATATCCGCTATGCAAAGTGGGTCATTTTATTGTACCCGTGAGCCTAGAATTTTTGAACTCACATTAGAAGATGGCAAGGTTCACATTGAATGTTCACAGGCTCAGCGTATAGCACTTTCTACTGCAGGCAGACGCTCAAAAGCTTTACACGCTCCTGAGGGTGAATATGTAACTCAAGCAGATTTTCAACTGGAGGACGAGGATGTATACTTCCGAATTGAAGAGATAGGTCCTTCAGGAAAAAAGGCGAACACTAACGCATATTTTGTTGAAGATTATAAATGATTCAAAATCAGGTAGGGAATGACACGATTCCTAACTTTGCTAACTGCTATACAGGTAGCTATCAAGGATTAATTTCTAATAAAACAACAAAATCTGTTGCCCGAAAGAGTAACAGATTTTTTGTTTTACGATATAAATCCCGTAAGAGTTTGTGTTTGTTGCAAATGCGATTTTATAATGATATAATTCATTTGAGAGGTGATAT
>JAZNSG010000008.1:0-40690 GCA_045591035.1 Clostridia bacterium
ATAACATTATTTGTTTCCTCCTTCCGATTTTTTGGTAGGAGCTTTAGCACTCTTCTTGCTTTCTGCAAGAACCTCACCCTTATAAATCCAAACTTTAACGCCGAGTTTGCCGTAAGTTGTATCAGCTTCAGCAAATCCATAGTCAATGTCTGCTCTAAGTGTCTGAAGCGGAATTGTACCTTCATGATACTGCTCTGTACGAGCGATTTCTGCACCGCCTACACGACCTGCAACTGCAGCCTTGATACCCTTAGCGCCCATTTTCATAGTTCTTGCCATGCACTGCTTCATAGCTTTTCTAAAAGAAATTCTTCTTTCGAGCTGTGATGCAATATTCTCAGCAACGAGCTGAGCACACATATCGGGAGTCTTAACCTCAATTACATTAAGAATAACAGCCTTTCCTGTTATTGCTTCAACGTCTTTCTTAAGCTTTTCAATCTCGCTTCCGCCCTTACCGATAACGATACCGGGCTTTGCAGCGTGAATAGAAAGACGGATTTTGTTAGCAAATTTCTCGATTTCGATTTTGTCAACTCCGGCCAAATAGAGCTTCTTCTTGAGGAAAACTCTAAGATTGTAATCTTCTACGAGATTATCGCCGTAGCTCTTCTTGTCAGCATACCAACGGGAATCCCAGTCCTTGATAATACCAACTCGGATACCGTGGGGATTAACTTTCTGTCCCATGCTTTACTACCTCCTTTTCAAGATTATTCCTTTTCCTTTAATTTCAAAGTAATATGACTTGTCTTCTTGTTGATTCTGAATGCTCTGCCCTGAGCTCTAGCCTGTACTCTCTTGAGTGTGGGGCCCTGGTCAGCGAACACTTCTGAAACATAAAGATTTTCAACGTTCATATTGTAGTTGTTTTCGGCATTTGCCATAGCTGATTTAAGCAGCTTTTCAACAACCGGACTTGCAGCCTTGGGTGTGTTCTTGAGAATACCAAGAGCCACGCCAACCGGCTTGTTTCTTATTAAATCTATAACTATACGCACCTTTCTCGGAGCGATGCGTACATGAGTAACCTTTGCTACTGCTTCCATTGCTCTTTAGCTCCTTTCCTAATGTGTATATAACAGAAAACTTCTATTAAACCATTTTAGATTATTTGGAAGTTTTGGCACCTGCGTGACCTCTGTATGTTCTGGTCGGAGCGAACTCGCCCAGCTTATGACCAACCATATCCTCGGTTACATATACCGGAACATGCTTTCTTCCGTCGTAAACTGCAATTGTATGACCAACCATTTCAGGGAATATTGTAGATGCTCTTGACCATGTTTTAATAACGACTTTTTCGTTCTTTTCGTTCATTGCATTAATCTTTGCAATAAGCTTTGCTTCAACGAAAGGTCCTTTTTTAATACTACGACCCATGAGGTAACCTCCTTAATAAAATTCTTATTTAGCGTTGCGACGCTTAACAATAAACTTGTCTGTCTTGTTCTTCTTGTCTCTGGTCTTGTAACCGAGAGCAGGTTTACCCCAGGGAGTAACAGGTGAGGGTCTACCGATAGGTGACTTACCTTCACCACCACCGTGAGGATGGTCATTCGGGTTCATAACAACACCACGAACTGTGGGTCTGAAGCCCATATGACGTTTTCTTCCGGCTTTACCAAGGTTGATGTTTTCGTAATCTGTGTTACCAACCTGACCGATAGAAGCACGACAATCAAGACGAATAAGTCTAACTTCGCCGGATGGGAGTCTTACCTGTGCGTAGCCGTTTTCTTTAGCCATAAGCTGTGCAAAAACACCTGCGCTGCGAACAAGCTGTCCGCCCTTACCGGGATAAATTTCAATGTTGTAAACCAAGGTACCAACAGGGATATCACTGATTTGCAAGGTGTTTGCAGGTTTAATATCTGCACCCTTACCTGACATAACTGTGTCGCCCTTCTTAAGGCTTACAGGAGCAATAATGTATGTCTTTACGCCGTCTTCATACTGAAGAAGTGCAATGTTAGCACTACGGTTGGGATCATACTCAATTGAAAGAACAGTTGCGGGAATACCGTCTCTGTTTCTCTTAAAATCAATTACTCTGTACTTTCTTTTTGTACCGCCGCCACGATGTCTGACTGTGATTCTGCCGTATGAGTTACGACCAGCCTTGCTTTTGAGTGGACGAAGAAGTGAACGCTCAGGCGCTACTTTATCAATTTCTTCAAAAGTAGAAACAGTCATCTGACGAAGCGAAGGTGTTGTAGGATTATATTTTCTAATTCCCATTTTTACATCTCCTTATCTACATTCTCAAATACGGTAAATTAGTTCTCAAAAACTTCAATTGTCTTGCTGTCTGCAGTAAGCTTAACTACAGCTTTCTTCCAGTCAGCTCTTTTACCAACATGAACGCCCATTCTCTTGGTTTTGCCCATGTAGTTGATTGTTGTAACGCTCTGAACCTTTACCTTGAAAATTTCTTCAACAGCTTTCTTAATCTGGATTTTGTTTGCGGACTTCGCAACTTCAAAAGTGTACTTTTTGTCAGCAACCTGTTCCATGCTCTGTTCTGTTATGATAGGTCTTTTAATAATATCATGAGATGTCATATTCATTATGCGTACACCTCCTCAAGTTTAAGGGCTGCATCCTTAACAATGATGCATTTTGTGTGACCAAGCACCTCGTATGTGTTAATTGCACCTACGAATGTGGTGTCAACACCTCTTAAATTTCTTGCTGAAAGAACTACTTTTGCATCATTCTCAGGAAGAACGATAAGCGCCTTTTCAGTTACTCCCAGGTTTGCCAGGATTTCAGCCATACGGCTTGTTTTGATTTCGTCCAAAGAAAGACTTTCAAGAACGATGAGGTCATTATCAACAACCTTTGAAGAAAGCGCTGACTTAAGAGCTAAGCGTCTTACCTTCTTGTTCAATGAATATCTGTAATCTCTGGGCTTTGGACCGAGAGCTACGCCGCCGCCAACCCACTGTGGTGCACGGATACTACCCTGTCTTGCACGGCCTGTACCCTTCTGTCTCCAGGGCTTGATTCCGCCGCCGCTTACTTCGGTACGTGTTTTTGTGCTCTGTGTGCCCTGTCTCTGGTTTGCAAGATAGTTAACAACAACTTCATGCATAATGTCAGGTCTAACCTCTGCACCAAAAACACTTTCATTTAATTCTATATCACCGACAACTTTGCCGTCTGTGTTATATAAAGCTACTTTTGGCATATCTTAAATCCTCCTCTCTCCGGCTTAGGCCTTAGCCTTAACCGCATTCTTAACTACCAGTAATCCACCCTTTGGACCGGGAACACTTCCCTTAACCAAAAGGAGGTTGCGTTCTGTATCTATCTTCACAAGACCAAGGTTCTGAATTGTAACCTTGTCAACACCATAATGTCCGGGAAGTTTCTTACCCTTGAACACACGTGATGGTGATGAACAAGCGCCCAAAGAACCGGGACCTCTGTGATAATGGCTACCGTGAGTCATAGGACCTCTGTGTGTGCCCCATCTTTTAATGGTACCTGCATATCCATGACCCTTGCTGGTTCCTGTAACATCGATCATCTCGCCTTCTGCGAAAACGTCAACTTTGATTTCGTCACCGACGTTTAACTCAGCAGCATTTTCAAGCTTCAATTCTCTGAGGTACCGTTTCGGTGTAACATTTGCTTTTGCAAAGTGACCCTTCATAGGCTTGTTTACGTTGTTTTCTTTCTTGTCTTCGAAGCCTACCTGAACAGCCTCATAGCCGTCAACTTCGATAGTCTTCTTCTGAACCACACTGCAAGGACCTGCCTGAATAACAGTAACAGGAATGAGTGTACCGTCTTCTGCAAAAATCTGTGTCATACCAAGCTTTTTGCCCAAGATTGCTTTTTTCATAAAATTTTTCCTCCTAATTTCACATGCCTCGATTCATCTCTGAACATACATGCGGGTCAGCGGTTGGATTTCCAACTTAACCAAAATTTTTTTATTTTGCCGATTTGAACCCATATTATATAGCGGAAACTATATTTTAAGTTCGATATCAACACCTGCCGGCAAGTCAAGGTGCTTAAGTGCGTCGATTGTCTTGGCATTGGGCGCCAAAACGTCAATCAATCTCTTGTGAGTTCTCAGTTCAAACTGCTCACGGCTGTCCTTGTACTTGTGAACAGCTCTGAGGATTGTAACGACTTCCTTCTTTGTGGGAAGCGGAATAGGTCCTGAGACTTTCGCTCCCGTTCTCTTGGCTGTTTCAACGATCTTCTCGGCGCTCTGGTCGATGAGGTTGTGATCGTAAGCCTTAAGTCTGATTCTGATCTTCTCTGTTGCCATGCTGTACCCTCCTTCAAAATTTGCTTTTGATTTCTTACACTGTGCCGGGCGTTTCGCACAGTTAAATAATAAAACCCGAACCTTTTCTTTGATTTTCACAAATTGGTTTCGGGGCAACAGTCGCAACCTTCCCCTGCGTGACAGCATACCACGCCTGAGAAATTTCCGCTGTATTAAAATAGAAGTGTGACCTTCCGCCCTGTTTTAAAAACCGGACAATCTCCTCCGAAATTTCCAAAACCCCAGGTATGACAAGGGTTTGCTACCTCCGGAATCATCGTATGTCTTTGTCACGCCTGATAATTATACTACAACTTGTTCACAAAAGTCAAGTACTTTTTGAAAAATTTTTTCTTTTAAAGGCAAAAATCCCGCATAAGCGGGATTTTATACCTGTGTGACAACAACCTTGTATGCCGTACAAATTTCTTATTAAATAAAAAAGTGCACGGCGAGCCGTGCACCGAAAAACGCACAGCTCTTGTTTGCGAGACAATTTAAACATAATCAGAGATGCTTAAAAGTGAGCCTGCGTTTTTTCCGTAAAAAGAAAAACACACCTCTGATTAAAATATTAAATTGCCTCGCAGAATTAGTATATCACAAATATTTTGAAATTACAATATCTTTTCGCAATATTTGTGCAGGTAAAAATATTGACAAAATTTCTTCCTATATATATAATATACATACCGATATTAACACTTTGGAAGGTGATGAAAAATATGAAATATATAGTTATTCTTTGTGATGGTGCAGCGGATACGCCCGTTCCTGAATTGGGGGGCAAAACGCCTCTTGAAGTTGCAAAAAAACCAAATATTGACCGTCTGGCATCTTTGGGCGAAATGGGTATGGTAACTACTGTTCCCGACAATCTCCCGCCCGGCAGCGATGTTGCCAACCTTGCGGTATTTGGCTATGACCCCCAGGTTTACTACACAGGGCGTTCACCCCTTGAAGCTATGTCTATGGGCGTTCATCTTGAGCTCACGGACACAACCTTCAGAACAAACCTTGTTACCCTTTCGGATGACGAGCCTTATGAGAACAAAACCATGATAGACTACAGTTCCGACGAGATTACCACTGCGGAATCAAGTCAGCTTATTGCTGCTGTTAACGAAGCTCTTCGCACAGACGAGTACGAGTTCTTCAGCGGTATCAGCTATCGTCATCTGTTGGTTTGGCACAACAAGGAAAACAAGTTTTCCCTTACCCCTCCCCATGATATCTCAGACCGAAAGGTTACCGAATATCTGCCCAAGGATGAGGTTCTTCTTTCCCTTATGAAAAAAAGCTACGAAATCCTGAAGGACCATCCCGTTAACCTTGACAGAATAAAGCGTGGTCTTCGCCCGGCAAACTCAATATGGATTTGGGGTAATGGTACAAAACCAAACCTCAATACATACGAAGAAAAATTCGGCATCAAAGGTACCGTTGTCTCAGCTGTTGACCTTATTAAGGGAATCGGAGTTTGTGCCGGTCTAGATGTGGTTGATGTTATAGGAGCAACAGGAAATGTGCATACTAACTTTGACGGCAAGGCAGAAGCCGCAGTCAAAGCCCTCAGGAGTGGCTCGGATTTTCTCTATGTGCATCTTGAAGCACCTGACGAAGCAGGTCACAGACACGAAATCGAAAATAAGGTTCGTGCTATTGAACTCATTGACGAAAAAATAGTTGCGCCTATCCTTAATGCCCTTGAAGAAGATAGCGAGGAGTTTGCTGTTCTCGTTATGCCCGACCATCCCACACCATTAGCAATTAAGACGCATACTTCTGACCCTGTGCCGTATATAATATACAAAAGCGGCAGTCACAATGAGCAAAAAAATACCTCATACACCGAGGCAGAGGCAAAGAAAACCGGCATCGTAACCGAGCACGGCTTCAGTCTCATAGGCAAACTATTAGAAAACTAGACTCTTGTTGCCGCAGAGGAGTGGTTTTTGTGGCAACAGAAAAAATAATAAAATACACCATAACAATTGCAGGAATAGCCTTAGGGCTATTCCTGTTTCCATTTGTTCTGAAAGTTTTTGCACCCTTTGCCCTGGCGTTTCTGGTAGCTATCCCGTGCCAGAAAATTTTAACCTTTTTGGAAAATCGTCTGCATATAAGCCGTGGCATTGGCTCGGCTTTGCTTTTAGCCGTAATTGTTGCCATATTCACAGGTCTTATCATTTTTCTGGTTTATCAGATTTTTGTTCAGGGGAAAAACCTGATTTCACAGCTTCCCCAGTTCATAGACGCCCTGCGCATCCAGTTTGAAAATATCTTTCGTCAAATCAACAGTTACAAGCCGAAATTACCTGCCGAATTTTCAGTCTTTGCCGAAAACCTTATCGAAACCCTCCAAAACTCTGCCGACAGACTTTCTGTAACTGTTGCAACAAAGACCCTTGAAATTGCAGGAAGAGTCGCCACAGGACTTCCCAACCTTTTACTCTTTATTGCAATGTTTATTCTTGGAACTTTTTTCTTTTCAAAGGATTTTTGTCTTATAACAAACTTTTTCAAAGAGCTTTTTCCGAAAAAGCTGCTCTCAAAGCTTTCAAATGCCTATTCCTTTCTTGCCAGGGGTTTTTCATCCTATATGAAAGCACAGCTCATTCTTATGGGAATGACTTCTGCCCTGGTAACCATTGGCCTATGGATTTCAGGAATAAAGAACTCACTTTTGTGGGGGCTGATATGCGGTTTGGTGGACGCCCTGCCTTTTTTGGGTACTGCAGTTATTATTCTGCCCTGGGCTCTTCTTTCATTCGCCTATGGAGATATACACACCTTTGTTGCCTTGATTGTTATTCAGATTATAGTCTTTATTTTCCGCCAACTTGCTGAGCCAAAGATAGTAAGCCACCAAATAGGGGTTCATCCCATACTGACCCTTATCAGTGTTTATATCGGTCTTCGTTTTTTTGGTGTGCTTGGTATGATTTTTGCCCCTGTCATAACAATGTTTTTAGTCAACACCTATGTTGCATACAAAGAAAAAAATTAGGCAGAGCGTTCGCTCTGCCGTTAGCTTTCTCTTCCACAATTTATTTCATTTTCCCTTTTTCAAGACAAGCAATTCTCACCGCTGTCCAGATAAGAGCCGCCACCAGATACGCAACAACAATAACTATTGGAAGCTTTGAAAACCACCATGAAGAATCAAAACCGCCAAAGAAGGGATTTATGTTTATAAACACATTTCTTATTTGAGCGAAATAGCTCTCCCACAATGAGCCAAGAGCCAAAACCGCTGAAAAAATGCCGTAACCAACGAAGGTAGATCTTCTGTTTAAGAGATTCAGCTTTCCGCAAACGAAAAGGCCGACGGATATCACAGCAAATATCCCTGCAAAAACTTTCAAAGTGTTCTGAACTTCAAAAACATGCCCCGCATCGTATCCATTTTCAACCATACGTATAAGTATAATTGTAAAAATGCCCCAAGCCAGGTTTATCATAAACCGGTTTGTTGTTTTTTCAATTCTGGCACGTTTTTCACGATTTTTTTCTCTTTTTATCTGCTGATGTGTTTTTGCTACCAAAATAATCACATTCCCTTCATATCTGTTTTAAAATACAACTCCTAAAATTCGCCCTTGTGAAACATTATCACCGGGATAATTGCCCCGGACACAGTCTCCGTTCGCAATATTCTTTTCCCCAGGCCAACAGCTTTTATCTTATTTTCTATGGCATACTCCGCTTCTTCCTTGGTGAAACCACCTTCAGGTCCCACAAGTACGCCAAACTCAAAAGCACTTTCATTCTCAGTCAAAATGGATTTCAGGTCAACCTTTCCCTGATGTCCCAATTCTTCGTATGGCATAATGGGAACTTCAAGTTCGCACATCATTTCCACAGCCCGATTGAACTCAACAGGCTCCAAAACCTCCGGCACAAGGCCACGGCCGCATTGTTTTGCCGCTTCCACGGAAACCTTGTTCCATCTGGCAGTCTTTTCGGCTGCGGCTTCACGGTTTGCAATTTTCGTTACGCACCGGTCCATAATAACCGGAACAATCCTTGTTACCCCAAGCTCAACAGCCTTTTGAACAATAAGCTCCATCTTTCCGGACTTGGGCAGTCCCTGAAACAAGGTCACCTTCGTCTCAGGTTCAGACAATGACTTTTCTTTTTTCAGAATCTTCGCCCTGCAAACCCGTTTCTCAATAGAAATCAGCTCTGCCGTATATTCAAAGCCACTTCCGTCAAAAACCAAAATAATATCTCCGCAATTCATTCGAAGAACTTTTTCAATATGCTTTGCGTCCTCAAAAATCTCGGCTACATCACCACGAATATTCTGAGGCTCAGTAAAAAACCTGCGCATGATTCATCGTTCCTCCCGCGAGGATAACTCAAATTTTCAACTCTAATGTATTTTAACACATTTACACAAAAATTTCAACCCGTTTTTAAAAATTTAGTTGAAATCCCTTGAAAATCGGCTGCTTTATTGACTTTAGTCTTTTGAGATGGTATACTTTTTACAAATAAAAAAGGAGCTTCAACTTTATGAAAACACGATTGATTTTTGTTCGACATGGTTTCAGCGAATCAAATAAAGAAAAAAAATTTACAGGTCAGACAGATGCCCCTTTGGCAGACCTTGGCCACGTTCAGGCCAGACACGCTGCGGAATATCTCAAAGACATACATATTGACAAAATCTATTCAAGCCCTTTGCAACGTGCCTTTGACACTGCCGTCCCCATAGCAGAAAAACATCTTCTTTATATTGTGTACCATAACGGACTTTGTGAAGTAAACGGTGGAAACTGGGAAAATCAACCCATTTGCGATATGGAAAAAATTTCTCCTGAAGCCTTCAAAGCCTGGTCAACTGACCTGTATAACTGCAAATGCCCATGCGGCGAAAGCATTAAGGATTTTTTTGAGCGAGTTAAAGAAGCTGTCATTGAGATAGCTGAAGAAAATGCAGGTAAAACAATCTGCTTAACAACTCACGCCACCCCAATAAGGGTAATAAGCTGCCTGGCCCTGGGGCTTGAGCCGGAACGCCTTCAGGAAGTGTGCTGGAGTCCCAATGCCTCAATAAATATAATCGACTACGAGGATAAAAAATTCACTTTTGTAAAGCGCAACATTATCGACCATCTTGAAGGAATGTGCACTGAGCTTCCATCAAATGTTTAAAAGTAAAAAGCAGTCCAATTAAACGGACTGCTTTATTTTTTTAGTAAGCGGCAGATCTGTAAGCCGAGTTCTGTCTTTTAAGACGGTCATCTATCTAAACCATGCATCACTGCAAGGCTCTAGCCACCTTCTCGAAAGTCGCCGGACCAGCTTAGTCTTTCATTCAGGTGTTGCTCCGAGTGGGGTTTACAGCGCAATCAAGTCGCCTTGTTGCGGGTGAGCTCTTACCTCGCCTTTCCACCCTTACCCAGGAATCCCTGGGCGGTATATTTCTGTTGCACTTTCCCGGGAGTCGCCTCCGCAAGGTATTACCTTGCACCCTGTCCTGTGGAGCTCGGACTTTCCTCACGCACAGGATTACTCCTTGTGCCCGCAACCGTCCAACCTACCGCAAACAAAAAGGCTCTGCTCACCGGCACACAGCCGACGCCGCAAAGCCTCTTTTATTTGTTTTGATTTTTCTATTTGTAAAGTGTAACTTTTATTACGCCTTCAATAGCCTTTATGTCATTGATAAGTTCATCGCCTATCTCGCTGTGGGTATCAATCATGGTGTATGCATAGTCGCCTCTGCTTTTGTTTACCATGTTTTCAATATTGATACTGTCTTTTGTGAATACAGCAGAAATTTGTGAAAGCATAGCGGGAATGTTCTTGTGTGCCACAGTAACTCTCGCACCACAAACGGGGCCCATATCACAATTCGGATAGTTAACCGAATTTACTATGTTTCCGTTTTCAAGGAAGTTCTTAAGCTCTTTTGCAGCCATAACCGCACAGTTATCTTCACTTTCGGGAGTAGATGCTCCAAGGTGAGGAAGAACAACAACCTTGTCGGACTTGATTAATTCTTCGGTCGCAAAGTCAGTAATGTACTCAGCCACAGTTCCATCCTCAAGAGCCTTAAGAACAGCTTCAACATCAACAAGCTCTGCTCGTGAGAAGTTAAGAAGTCTTACACCGGGTTTAACCTTTCTGAAGGTATCAGCGTTGAACATACCCTTTGTATCCTTTGTTGCGGGAACGTGAATTGAAATATAATCACAGCTTTGGAAAATTGTGTCAAGGTCGTTTGCCTTCTCAGCAGCACGGGTCATGTGCCAAGCAGCATCAACAGACAAATACGGGTCATATCCGATAACCTTCATTCCAAGAGCGTGAGCAGCATTTGCAACACGAACGCCAATAGCACCAAGACCAATGATACCCAATGTCTTGCCCTGGATTTCAGGACCGGCAAAAGAAGACTTGCCCTTTTCAACGAGTTTCGAAACATTTTCGCCCTCGCCAACAAGTGTCTTTGCCCAATTTATACCCTGAACAATCTTTCTTGAAGCCATCAAAAGACCAGCAATAACCAATTCTGCAACTGCATTTGCATTAGCACCGGGAGTATTGAAAACCACGATACCCTTTTCGCTGCACTTATCAATGGGGATATTATTAACACCGGCACCTGCACGAGCAACAGCCACAAGGCTCTCGGGAAGCTCCATCTCGTGCATATTGAAGCTTCTGAGGATTATACCGTCAGGATTTTCAACCTCGTCACCGTATGTATATTTATCGTCAAAAACATCGAGACCGATTTTAGCAATCTTGTTTAAAGTCTTTACCTTATACATTTCAAAACACTCCTTCAAATTTTAAGCATTCTCTGCTTCAAACTTCTTCATAAATTCAACCAATTTTTCAACACCCTCAATTGGCATAGCATTGTATATACTTGCACGCATTCCACCAACCGAGCGATGTCCTTTCAGGTTAACAAATCCGGCTTCTGTAGCTTCTTTGCAGAACTTTTTGTCTAAGTCTGCATCACCGGTAACAAAGCAAACATTCATCAATGAACGACATTTTTTGTCTGCAGTTGCCTTGAAAAGCTTTGAGTTGTCAAGGAAATCATAAAGAATTCCGGCTTTCTTTTCGTTGCGTTCTTTCATAGCAACAAGGCCACCGTTTTCAAGTGCCCACTTGTAAACCAATCCTGCAACATAAATTGCGTAGCAGGGAGGTGTGTTATACATTGAATCGTTGTCTGCCATGGTTTTATAATCAAGCATTGTAGGAATATCCTCACGGGCATTTCCCATAAGGTCCTCACGGATAATAACAACGGTAAGTCCTGCGGGAGCCATATTCTTCTGTGCCCCTGCATAAATAACGCCAAACTTGGTAACATCAACAGGCTCACTTGTAATGCAGGATGACATATCTGCCACTAAAACCTTGTCACCAACATTGGGAACTTCAGGATACTTTGTACCAAAAATGGTATTGTTGTAGCAAACATGAACATAGTCTGCATCTGCGCGTACCATATCGGGAGTAATTTCAGGTATGTAGCTGAAAGTTTTGTCCTCTGATGTAGCAATACACTTAGCATCACCATATTTTTTAGCCTCTTTGAAAGCCTTACCTGAGAACTGACCTGAAACTACGTAGTCAGCTTTGCCGGTTTTCATAAGGTTAAGGGGAACAGCCGCAAACTGTGTTGAAGCTCCACCCTGAAGGAAGAGAACCTTGTAATTATCAGGGATATTCATAAGTTCTCTAAAATCAGCTTCTGTCTTTTTGATTATTGCATCATAAACCGGAGAACGGTGACTCATTTCCATAACGGACTGACCGCTTCCATTGTAATTAAGCATTTCCTTTTGTGCTGTCTCAAGAACCTCAAGAGGAAGCATTGAAGGGCCTGCAGAAAAATTGTATACTCTGTTCATGTAAAACACTCCTAACATTTATTCATGTATAAAATTTATACACTCATATAGTATATAACTTTTTTTTCCATTCGTCAACACATAAATGATGTTTTTTTAACAAATTATTTACTAATTTTTCAGCCTCAATCCTTTATAGATTTCATAAATACCAACAACTCCTAAGAATATCCCGAACAGTCGTCTGAGCAATCCCCCCTCAACAATATTCGCAATAAGCGCTCCCACCACAGCACCAGCCGCTCCGATTCCACCGATTATTCCTGCTGTTTTCAGTTTTACACTCTTGTTTTTAAGATGGACAAAAAGTGCAATAATGGCAGTAGGTATGAAATATGTCAGGTTTATTCCCTGAGCTGTCTTTTGGCTGATTCCCTGAAACAAAACAAGGGCGGGGATAAGTATTGCTCCGCCGCCTATTCCCATTCCGCTTATTATTCCGCTTAAAAATCCTGTTAAAACATTGAGCATAACTCTTATCCCCCTAAAAAATCATTTTTGCTGCCGTTACAAGTATAACACTCCCAAAGCCTACTTTAAGCCATCGTTTTGGTATTTTTTTCAAAAATTTTGCACCCACTAAACCTCCAACTACTCCGCCCAATGACACCATCATCCAGATCCAAAAATCAAAATTTCCGTTTCTTATATAAAAATATGCACTTACAGGTGACATACAAAGGATTATGGGTATTGCCGTAGCATGAGCTGTCTTTTCTTCCATTCCCAAGAACTTTTCCATAGCAGGGACCACCACCGAGCCGCCTCCTGCCCCGAACAAGCCATTGAGCACACCGCTCACCAGCCCGATTATAATTTCTTTCCAATATTTTTTTAACACAAAAACCTCCAAAAAACTTTTTCTTAGTTTTTGGAGGTTTGAATTTTTTATTCAACTATTCAGATTTTTTCAAAGAAATCAATGGCAACGCCTTCACGAACACCGATATCTGCAACCAAGATATTTCCCGGAGCAACTTTCTTCTCAATCGCCATAAATATAGCCAATCCGCCTGAAATTATTTTTGCCCGTTCTTCACCTATGCCCGGCATTGCTCTTCGTTCTTCAGCACTTGCCTTAAACACCTTGTCGATAAGTACATTAAAATCCTTTGTTGATATAGAGCATTTATCTATGGGCTTTGATTCCGCATCCCCAAGGCAAAGCTTTGCCATTGCTCTGAGTGTTCCGCCAATTCCCACTATGTCTGTCCCCTTGAATTTATCCAGCCACTTCTCTTTTTCCAGAATTTTTGTCACAAAGCTCTCAGCTTTCATTCGGGCTTCCTTTGTCTCGCCATGTTCAAAAAACATCTCCGTAATACCCCTTGAGCCATAAGGGATGCTGACGCTTTCATCGGCACCACCCAATCCTACCAGTTCCGTACTTCCGCCGCCAATATCACAAATCACACCCCGGGAACAACCCAAAATTTGATTTATCGCAAGTGCATCAAGAGCCGCTTCTCGCTGTCCGTCTATCACCTCTATTTCAAGTCCGCAGGTATCTTTTACCAAATTTAAAAATTCATCCCGGTTTTTTGCTTTTCTCACCGCTGCCGTAGCTACCGCAATGGTTTTCTGAGGGGCCCACTCATCATTGATTTTCCTGAAGTCCAAAAGTGCGGAAATCGCACACATTTGGCCCTCTGCTTTAAGCGTCATATCCTCTGTCATACCTTTACTGAGCCCTGTTGCTTTTCTGTACGAAGCAAGGGTTTTTGGCACACCGCCCGGTTGCTTTTCAAAAATACTCATCCTTGCAGAATTAGAGCCCAAATCAATAACTGAAATTCTCATATATATTCATCCTTTTTCCACAAACTATCAAAAATCTGAAGTTCACATATCCATCTTTTAAATAATATCACAACACCGCACCTTTTTCAAGAACTATCCGAAAACCGCCTTGACAAATCATTTGGAATATAGTATACTTTCCTTGGTAAATTCAGAATTGCTAGTGTGGCGCAGTTGGTAGCGCAATTGATTCGTAATCAATAGGCCGAGGGTTCAAGTCCCTTCACTAGCTCCAGCCCACTTGACAGCAGTTGAGTGGGTTTTTTGTTGCCCATTTTTGTTGCCATTTGGAGGCAACAATATTTGTTAAAACAAAAACTTTTTAAAAAACTCTTGACAAATGGAAATTACCGGAGTATAATACATATTAAATTTGAATATCACAAAAACGACTGTGACGAGGACGGTCGGATTGTGGAACCTTGAGAGAGTTGCCGGGTGGTGCGAGGCAATGGTGAAACTTTCCAATGACTTATCACCTCTGAGTTGGAGGACCGAAAGGCTTGTGCTTAGTAGACTCCTTCCGTAATGCTGCGTAAAGGCAAAGGGCTTGTTTGAGCTCGGTAAGTGACGAAAAGTTATTTTTCGTAATTTGAGTGGTACCGCGGGTTGTTATAACTCGTCTCAAAGCTATCTTTGTGGCGAGTTTTTTGTTTTATTCAGATTTGTAACCAAATATCAAATTTGTCAGAAACGAAAGGAGACAAAAACAATGGATTACAGTTTGAAAGAAGTTGCAGGCAGAATCAAAGACCTGCGAGAGGCAAAAGGATTTACACCGGAAGAACTTGCAAAGCTTTGCGGTGTATCGGTTGAGGATTACAATGTATTAGAGATGGGCGAAACTGACTTCAGCTTCACATTCATCTACAAATGTGCTAAAGCTTGCGGTGTTGAAGTTGTTGACCTGCTTGAAGGAACAAGCGGAACCCTTACCGCCTTCACCATCACAAGAAAAGGCGAGGGTCTTAAGATTTTGAAAAAGCACGGGGTTGAATATAATAACCTTGCTTCTAAGTTTAAGGGAAAACTTGCTGAGCCTTTTTTGGTTAAGTTCCCATATCTTGAAGAAGAACAAAACCAACCAATTAAATTGAGTTCACACAATGGTCAGGAGTTTGACGTTATCGTAAAAGGTTCTCTTAAAGTTCAGGTTGGAAAACATGTGGAAGTTTTAAATGAAGGCGACTCCATCTTCTATAACAGTCTTATCCCTCACGGAATGGTTGCAGCATCGGAAGGCGGCTGTGAATTCCACGCAGTTGTACTTAATCCTCAGGACGGACTGGTAAGCGAGGAATATCCCGAAGCTCCGATACTTGCAGAAAAGGTAGAAAAAAAGAAAACAAAATCCCAATCTGTTGCGGTTGCGGATAAATATATCGAGTCATTTTATGATGAAAAAGGCGTATTCAGCGGCATCAAATTCAAAAACGATGATACATTCAACTTCGCTTTTGACTGCGTAGATGCAATTGCAGAGAAAAACCCGGAAAAATTGGCTATGATGTGGGTTGCTAATGATAAAACAGACAAGAAATTTACATTCAGCGACCTCAAAAAGTATTCAAACAAAACTGCAAACTACTTTGAATCCCTGGGCATCAAAAAGGGCGACACGGTAATGCTCGTGTTAAAACGCCATTATCAGTTCTGGTTCTGTATGCTTGCACTTCATAAGATTGGTGCAATCGCAATCCCTGCTACAAATCAGCTTGTAGAACACGATTTTGATTACAGATACAAGGCAGCAAGAGTAAAAGCTATTGTATGTACCAATGACGGAGATGTATCACTTGAGGCAGAAAAAGCCGCAGCAAATTATCCCGGCATGGTTAAGGTCCTGGTTGGCGGTGAAAAAGATGGTTGGCATGATTTCAATGTTGAAATGGAACGCTTCAGCACTCATTTCTACCGCACAGAAAATACACCTTGCGGCAACGACCCAATGCTTATGCTTTTCACATCAGGTACAACAGGATATCCAAGAATTGCAACTCATTCATACAAATATGCCCTCGGTCATTATCCAACGGCAAAGCACTGGCACAATGTAAACCCCGACGGACTTCATTTCACAATCTCAGATACAGGCTGGGGCAAGGCACTTTGGGGAAAACTCTATGGTCAATGGCTCTGTGAAGCAGGTGTGTTCACCTATGACTTTGACAGATTCCATTCCGAAGACATCTTGCCCATGTTTGCAAAATACAACATCACAACATTCTGTGCACCGCCTACAATGTACCGTTTCTTCATCAAAGAAGATTTGTCCAAGTATGACTTATCTTCAATCGAATATGCAACAACTGCAGGCGAAGCACTCAATCCTGAAGTATTCAATCAGTTCAAAAAGGCAACAGGCCTCACCATCATGGAAGGCTTCGGTCAGACAGAAACAACACTTTCTATCGCAAACTTTGTTGGTTCAACTCCAAAAATCGGCTCAATGGGCAGACCAAGTCCTCTTTACGATGTGGTTGTTCTTGACCCTGACGGCAAAGAATGTAAGACCGGCGACACAGGTGAAATCTGTATCCGCACAAAAGACGGAGCTCCTAACGGACTCTTTATCGGATATTACCTTGACGAAGATAAAACCAACGAGGTTTGGTATGACGGATACTATCACACAGGCGACCAGGCAACAATGGACGAAGACGGATATCTTTGGTATGTTGGTCGTATTGATGATGTTATCAAGTCATCAGGTTACCGCATCGGGCCATTTGAAATCGAAAGTGTTATCATGGAGCTACCTTACGTTCTTGAATGTGCAATCACTCCTGTTCCCGATGAAGTTCGTGGTCAGCTTGTTAAAGCTACAATAGTTCTCGTAAAAGGAACAGAAGGCACAGACGAACTGAAAAAGGAAATCCAGGAATATGTTAAAACACATACTGCTCCTTATAAGTACCCAAGAATCGTCGAATTTGTGGATGAACTTCCAAAAACAATCAGCGGAAAAATCAGACGTGTAGAAATCCGTAAAAACGACCAGGAGAAAATGAGCAAATAACACCGAGGTGAAAAACAAAAATGTTTTTTGAAGAATTTGTTCAGGGCACAAAAATACAGATTGACAGTACCGTTATAGACAAAACCGAAATGGTTGATTTTGCAAAGAGATATGACCCCATTCCCTTGCACACAAACGAGGAATACGCAAAGTCGACCATTTTCGGAGGGCTCATTGCCCCGGGAGTGATGTCTTTTATGGCAGTGTGGGCAAAATACCTTGAGATTGATTTGGCGGGAGATGAGCTGATTGCAGGCAAGTCGACCAAAATCGAGTGGATGAAGCCCGTACATGCCGAAGACACTCTTTCAAGTGTTTGCACCGTTTCCAATCTGACAAAGCGCAATCCAAGAAACGGCCTGGTGGAGCTCACCTTTGAAATATTCAATCAAAATAATGAGCTTGTTATGACCGATGTAACGGAAATGATTGTGAAATGCAAACCCACGGACTGAGCGAGGTGTTATAATGAAAAAAACGTATGTAACCTCCATGCCAAATCATATCGGTGCATTTATGAAGGCGAGTAAATGTTTTTCTGAGCTTGGTGTAAATATCACCCGGGTAAGTTATAACAAGGCAGTGGATTCCCACACACTTTTTATTGATGCAGAAGGCACCGGAGAGCAACTAAAAAAAGCAGATGCCGAGCTTAAAAAAATCGGCTATCTGCAGAGCAATACAAACAAAACAAGTGTTGTTCTGATAGAGTTCTGTCTTTCCGATGTTCCGGGAAGTGTAACCAGTGTGCTTGAGCTTATAAACGAGTTCAATTTCAATATTTCATACATTAGTTCCCAAGAGAATGGAACAGATTATCAATATTTTAAAATGGGGCTCTATGTTGAGGACCCGGACAAAATCTCCGAGTTCTTAAAAGAAGCAGAAAAGCTTTGCAAGGTCAGAGTAATAGACTACAACAGCTCCGAAAGGGTTTATGACAACAGCATCTTTTACAGCACCTATGTTTTAGGACTGTCCCAGGCTGTTGGGCTTTCTGAAAGTGTGAGCCGGGAGCTTTTGACTTCTGTCAACCTTGCAATGCAGACACTTGACGAACAGGGGCTGTCACCTTATCGCACCTTTGACAGCATCAGCAAATTTGCAGAGCTTTTAGGTGCATCAAAGGGCAAAAACTTTAATCCACGTATAAGCACTCACAAGATAACAGACAACACCGAAATAACTCTTATAGAACCACCCTGCGGAAGCAATACGATAATTATAAAAAGCAACGGAAAGGTTCTGTTTGTGGATAGCGGATATGCTTGTTATAAAGAGGAAATGCTTGAAATCTTCAAACGGCTCGTTCCTGACTTTGACCATATAGAAAAAACTATTTTGATAACTCATGCGGACGTTGACCATTGTGGATTGTTGTCGGTATTCGACAAGGTAATCACAAGTACAAAAACGGCAGAATGTCTCAGCAACGAACATAACGGCAAAAACGGATACCGGGAGGAAAACCCGCTTCACAAGCCGTATATAGACATTTGCAAAATTCTCACATCCTATAAAACTGTCAATCCCGACAAGGTAACCCCCATGTGGAATGATATTAAATCCCTGACAGAGCCACTCACACAAACAGGCTTCTTTGATTTTGAAGAACTGCATTTTGAGGTATATGAGGGCAAAGGAGGTCATCTGCCCGGCGAAATCGTTCTTATTGACTATTCAAAGCATATCGCAATTACCGGAGATATTTACATTAACACTCACGGATTGACCAAAGAACAGGCCGAGTACAACAGATACGCTCCAATTCTTATGACCTCCGTTGACACAGACCCTAAACTGTGTCTGGACGAAAGAAAAGCCATCATCGAAAGGCTCGGCGTGGGCAATTGGCAAATCTTTGGCGCCCACGGATTCAAGTATGACTATTCTGTCAATTCGTGATAATAAACGTCACTACTTACTACAAACAAAAAGCTATACAGCAAAGCTGTATAGCTTTTTTGTAGAAAGGTCCATAAAGATATTTAATATTTTGTTTTGCGTATGCAAAACCACCTTTTCTCTTCTCTGGAAACGACAATTTTTAGAGAATAGTGAAAAGATAAAAGTGAATAGATAAGAGTACAAAAAGAAACGACAATCTTCTTAAAAGAAAATTGTCGTTTCTTTTTGGTGGAGGCGAGGGGAATTGAACCCCTGTCCGAAAACCTATCCATATCCGGCGCTACGAGCGTAGTCTGTGGTCAGAATTCCCCTCAGACAAAGTCCACAGACAAACGCTGTCTTTGGGTAGCTTCATAAAATCGTGACCGGGTCAAAGCTTTCCCGGTTCATGTGCACCGCTTTCGTTGATGCCCTTATCCCTGAGCGCGGTAATCAGAGAAGGACAGCCGCCGTAATTTAGGCATCGTAAGCTAAATTTTTGTTAGCGTTTAATTTAAAAGTTTAGGATTTTAACGTGGTTCCCGCCACGGCTCGCTCCAAATACTTCAAAATCCCCGTCGAAACCTTTACGCCCCCGTATATTTTATGCAGAGGATACCCAAGCTTTATATGGCCTAAATCGGCAAATCCTCCGACATACTTTTGTTTTTTTTGAGTTAGTCTACCTTAACTGTTCCTTCAAGACCCTGTCTATCTTCCGTTTTGCATCACGTTCTGCAATTGCATCACGTTTGTCATAATTCTTCTTGCCCCGGCAAAGTCCCAAAAGCACCTTGACATACGAGCCTTTAAGATAAACCTTAAGAGGAATAAGGGTGTAACCATCCTGCTGAGTGAGACCGATGAGCTTGTTTATTTCACGTCTGTGAAGAAGAAGTTTCCGGCTTCTCAAGGGGTCACGGTTAAATATGTTCCCCTTTTCGTAGGGCGAAATATGAGTACCCAAAAGAATAGCCTCACCTGTTTTCACCGAGACATAGCTGTCTTTAAGATTCAGCTTCCCCTCACGCACCGATTTGACCTCGGTGCCGAAAAGGGAAATCCCGGCCTCATAGGTTTCATCTATGAAATAGTCATGATATGCCTTTTTGTTTTGAGCAAGGGTTGTGTCCTTGCTTTTTTCCTTTGCCATAAAAATCGTCCTTCTGCCCAAGCATTCGCCCTTCCAGGGCATTTCGTAGTATAACATAAAAATTTTTCTTCGTCAACAAAGATTTTTTAACAATTTTGTCGCATTTATGCAGATTTGATTGGAAGCTTCACAGTAACACGGGTGAACTCACCAAGCTTACTTTCCATGCTGATGTTTCCGCCATGATTGTCAATAATCTCTTTAGCAATAGCAAGACCAAGTCCGGTTCCGCCCATATCCCTTGAACGAGCCTTATCAACCCGATAAAACCTCTCAAAAATATGGGGCAAATCCTGCTCGGGTATGCCTATGCCTGTATCCTCAATCTTAACATAAACCTCATTATACAGATACCCTACAAAGACTTTTACGCTTCCGTTTTCAGGCGTATACTTCATTGCGTTTGATATAATATTCTTTATTGCCCGTTCAATCTGGTATATATCTCCCAAAACAGTAGGCACTTCGTTCACCTTGTTGAAAATCAGCTCTTGATTTTTGTTTCCTGCCTGAACTGCCATAGTTTTCACTATGTCTCCCACCAAAACCGATATATCAAAGGGTTCAAGGTTAAGCTTGACACTTTGTGCATCAAATTTTGAAAGGGTAAGCAGATTGGTTACAAGACTTGCCATCTTTTGAGTCTCGCTATGAATAGTCTTGAGAAACGAAATCGTCATTTGTTCGTCTGCCGGATAGCTGTCAAGAAGTGTTTCGGTATATGTGCCTATGGTGGTCAGGGGCGTTTTCAGTTCATGAGAAACCTCCGCCACAAATTTCCGTCGTGAAAGCTCAAGATTAAACTGCTCGGTTATATCACTGAACACACATACAACACCCGCAACCTTATCCCGTTCAATTTTGAACGGAAGCATGGAGGTCATAATGTGTTTGTTGTTGATTTCAAGTTCACGAACCTCGCTCCGCCGTTTATCAAGGTACATAAATGCCGCCATACAGACATTAAGATTAAGGTCTTTGAAAAATTTATCAAAAACTACCTCGTCAACATTATCTATTTTAAGCATTTCACGGGCTGCACTGTTTATCGTGATTATTTTCTGGTCGGTATTAAAAGCCACAATACCGTTTTTTATGTGTTCAAGCACGATTTCAAGCTTGTGCTTCTCACCTGCAGCTTCATTCAGGGCATTCTTCATAACGCCGCCCATATAGTTAAAGGTCTCCACAAGAGTTCCTATTTCATCTTTTGAACGCACCTCAAGGTTGGAGTCAAAGTTTCCTTCAGCAAAGTCCTCAGCTTTTTCGGTAAGCACCGAAATAGGATTTGTTATGGTCTTTGAAAGGAAAAACCCAAGAAAGACTGATGCCAGAACGCCAAAAAGCAATGCCTGAATAATTATATAAAGAATATTTCGGCTGAGGGTGTTAACGCTTTGCTTGTTATCCCGGACATAAACAATATATCCATTTCCACCGTTTTCCCCCTCAAGGAAATAAGCATAGTCCATAAACGCCGAATTCGAGGGTTGATTCCGCCCTGTTTCACCACTCATGGCACGGATTATATTCGGGGTTTTTTCAAGGTAATTTTTACCTGTACCCGTTGTCACTATTCTCGACGCATCACGGGCATCAAGCACGGCACACTGGCGTTGTTCAGACAGCCCAAGCTGACTCGAGTAAGCAGATATAACGGTGTTTATCTGCTGTGCACGGTCTTTTTCACTAAGGTCACCCGCAAGGACTTCATCCAATGCCTGAGTAAATTCCCCCGACATAACCTTATCCATCTGTACTCTGAAATCGTCGCTGTACATTCGTATCACGCTTGAGAACATATAAATGCCAACAAACAGCATTATGGCAAGAACCAAAGCCACAAATATACATACGATTTTCCACTGCATTCGTCTGAACATAAGTATTCTCCGTAAATTGTTTTAGTTTACTCTGTGTTTATCCTGATATATAAAGTCTGATTGTCTCAGGTCATAGACATCGTTAAACGCCTTTGCTGTCGCCTTGTAAAACACAAAGTCAGCACTGCCCTCAGGCACTTGTTTTGCCATTCGTTCAGCCTTTGCGGCACGTTCCCGAACATTAATATCATTCCAGTCCAATGGTGCATAAAGGTCACGGCGAAGTCTGAACTGCGTCATAATTCCCGCATAGGCTGTTTTCTCAATGTGTTCAAGGGTAAATCTGTCGGGAGCAATTCTGTGCTCAACCCAGGATTTCGGGTTAAGACCTATCTTTTTGTGAATGGTCTCCATCAAAAAGCAAACCAGAGTCTCTTCCCCACCCGCAAAGTTGTTGCCCACTCTGCCATAATTGCAACGGAATCCGCCTATTCTTCTCAGTTCAAGGCGTCGTGCAGCAAAGTTTGCACCATAGGGGAAATCACCATAGTCCTTTGCATACCGGAATGTATCTCCATCAATTTTCAGGTCACTCCAAAGTCCAATTGTTCTTTCATTGACCAAATCTTTCGCACTTTCAGGAACAGTCAGTCTGACTTCACCCCCGACTACACCAAGCTCATGGTCTCTGTCGAAGGCATCAATGGTCTCCCGTGCCACGGATTTTTCCGGAATGGCATCATCATCAAAATAAATAACGTATTCACCCGAAGCCGCCCAAAGGCCCGCATTTCTGGCATAGGACAAGCCTTTCATCGGTGCGGTTATGTAGTTTATGTCAAGCTCCGCATATTCCTGCTTAAGAGCCTGGACCATTTCTTTAAGTTCGCTGTCCTTGAAGTTGTTATTAACAAACACAAGTTCCATAAGGGATTTGTCTATGTCCTGATTGCAAATCGCCTCAAGGCAGGGTTTTAAAGTATCAGTAACCTTATGGGTACACAAAATCACCGAAAGCTTCTTTTTCGGTTCTTCGTTTGTTTCAATTCTGCCCTCAAGAGCATAAAGAAAATCATTTTTTGCCTTTGCGTCAAGATATGAGAACATAGTCTCATAGTCCGCAAAGCCATATACCTTTCTTCCGTCCTCAAGAATCTTTGCTCCGTTGATATCAGATGCCGCAAGGATGTCAAATCCATCCCTTTCATTGTCTACCGCAATTTTAATTGCATCCTTAGGCAAATTCACCTCTGCCTCATCACCACCGAAGGAAATAAAGCAAAGACTGCTGCAGGAATCCCCGAAAAACAGCTGTGGAAAATCCTCTTTTGCCGCAACAATATGACCTGCCTTTTCAACAATAGCCCTGAACTGCTCTGCCTCTGCTGCCTTTTCAGGGGTGGCTTTTATGTGCCAAATCAACGGAGTCAGATAAAAATCACGTCTGAAATCATCAAGCGCCATGAGCTTGTAACGATTTTCGGTTATGCCCAGCTCTTTATCTTTTGCTGTGAGAGAACCGTCATGCCAACGGTACGAATACACCGCCTCTTTAAAATCCGTATGCTTTAGTTCAAGAAGAGAGTTCATACGCATCCAGTAATCATAGTCCTCGAGAGTATGCTTGTAGCTTGAGTAACAGCCAAGAATTTCTTTTGCGGAGGCTCTGTACATAAACGCAGCTCCGATTGTGTTGTTGGCATAAACATTCAATTCATAGGCATTGTTGGGGAAAATAACATTTCCGCTCCCAAAGGGGAACTCAAACCAACCATGCTTTTTGAGCTTTTTCCCTTTTGCGTCTATGAGGCGCATATTTGCCCAAATCATTCCCGCTTCAGGCTTTGACTTAAGGTCATTAACCATTTTTTCGATAAAATCCTTATCCATTACGTTGTCCGCACTGGTCCAGGTAAAGAATTCGCCCCTTGCTTCATTAAATCCACGGGACAAAGTTCTTGGGATTTTTCGGTTTTCCTGGGTAAGAACCCTGATTCGGTCGTCCTTTTCCGCGTACTCGGTAGCAATTTTCAAGGTATCGTCCTTTGAGCCGTCATTTATGATTATGAGCTCAAAGTTTTCATAGGTCTGGCAAAGCACCGACTCGATAGACTCTGCTAAAATATCCCCACCGTTATAGACAGGAAGAACCACCGATACCAAATCATCAATCTGAGGCACTTTAACCTTTGTCAAATCCAGAGGATATCTTTCGTTCCGCTCCTCTTTGTATCTCAAAAACTTGTACTGATACATATTAAGAGGTTTCAAATCAGGAGACTTTGCCCCGAAAAGCATTTTTTTCAAATAACTAAACATAGCTTTAGCCTACCTTTCCGGTTGATTTTCTTTTATATATTCATACAGTCTCTCATAAGCCGCCAGATAGCTTTTCTTATAGAAAATATCCAATGGGTCGGCTTTTTTTGCTGTCAGAATTTTTATTTCCTTTTTGGTAATTTTTATAAAGGTTTTTGCATATTTAAGATTCCAGCCTATATTTGTGTGCAAATCACAGAAAAATCTGTAGCTGGTGATTATCCCCGCCATAATGGTTTTTTGCACGTGTTCGGTTGTGAATCTTGAATGGTCAACACGATGAAGAACCTTGGCTTTGGGCTGCAGACCTATTCCGTACCCGATCTGAAGCATCTTAAAGGCAAGTGCTGTTTCCTCACCACCGGCAAAATCATTACCCACTCTGCCATAACACATACGGAAACCGCCTATGCTCCAGATAGCACTTTTTCTCACAGAATAGTTTGCTCCGTAAGGGAACTCAAATTGCTGAGTTGTTTCACGATAATTGCTTTCACTTATCTTAAACTGACTCCAAAGACTTTCCCAGCCTTTTCGCAAAACCTTTGGTGCGGGGAACGGTCTTTCAAGAATTACCTGTCCGCCGACTATGCCTACATTGGGGTGATACTTGAATGCACTATAAATTTCCTCAAGTAAATAATAATCCGCCAGAATATCATCATCAAGGAATACAAGATACTCACCCTTTGCGTTCCACATTCCCGCATTTCTGGCATAGGACAAGCCTTTTTGCGGCACCCCTATGTATCTTATAAATCCCTCGTATTCTTTGTAGCGCTTCCGGAAAATCTCAACCTGCTCAAAAATTCCCGAGGTGAGGGGCGCATTGTCAACAATAATAATTTCATACTGGTTTTTACCCAAAGACTGACGGATAACCGACCAGATTGCATCTATTACCTTTTCGCCACGCATATACGTGCAAATTATAAGTGACAGCTTTTTCTCAGGGGCCTCAGGCTCATCAATAAGATGCTCAAGGGAATGAAGAATACGGTTTTTTATCTTTGTTTCAGTTATATCAAAAGCAGTCTTTCCGTCACAAACCCCAAACCATCCGCGATAATCCGAAAGTTCTTTTAGCGTCTCGGTCATATCTGCCGAGATAACCATATCAAACTTCCCGGCATCATTCTCACAGCAGTGGGGAGCAACCCACACTCTGCCCGAAAAGGCTTGTGCCCTCTCAAGCTCATCTTGTCTCGGTTTCTCGCCAAAATACACATACACAAAGCAGGAATATTCCTTCCCTGCCCTGCAAAGCTCTGCTTCGTCAAGGGAAAGAACAGGATGCCCTGCATTTTCAACTGCAGCCTTGAAATCCTTGTAAATCTCCCAATTCTCATCCTCGGCAGACAACACCCAGACCAGATTGGACTGATAAAAGTCCCGCCTGAAGTCATCATAAACCATAAGCTTGTAGCGATTTTTTGTAATCCCAAGCTCCTTGTCATGAGCAGTCAAAGAATCCTCGTGCTTACGATAAAGATAGATGGGTTTTTCTTCATCTATATGTTCAATTCTGAACAAGGAATTCATCCGCATCCAGTAATCATAATCCTCGAGATTTGTTTTGTACCGTGAATAGCTTTCAAGTATGTCGGCTGCCGACTTTCTGTACATAAAGGCTGCGCCGATTGTATTGTTTGCATAAGTGTTCAGGCACTCTGCCGTGTTGGGCAATATAACATTTCCCGAAAAGAACGGTTTTTCAAACCAGAAATGGCCTCTCTTGATTCTGCCGTTTTTGCCAATCAGGCGTATGTTGCCATAAACCATAGCAGTTTTCGGTTTTCTGTCAAGATTTTCTTTCAGTATTTTAAGGCAGTCAGGCAACATAACGTTATCTGCACTGGTCCAGGTAAAAAACTCCCCTTGTGCCTGGCGAAATCCCACCGTGAGTGCAGTGGGCAGTTTCTTGTTTGCCTGGTCTATCACCTTTATTCGGCTGTCTTTTTTCGCATACTCATTTATTACATCCAAAGAGCCGTCTGTTGAACCATCATTCACGATAATGAGCTCAAAGTTTTCGTAGCTTTGGGCAAGGATAGACTCAATAGACTCCCGCAGAATCGCCCCGCCATTATAAACCGGCAACACCACGGATACCAGACCATCAACCTGAGGTACCTTGATTTTTGTGAGGTCGTTATCCACAAACTTCTCATGGCTGTCCTTGTATTTTCGGAATTTCTTCCCGCAATAGGCAAGTTTCAGTTTCTTGTTGTGGTCAAGATTTTTTCGGTTAAAGGCCTCATTAAGACCTTTCCGGATTGCCACAACAAGCCCCATGCGCTTGTAGTCCGCAAGAACAAGCAAAGAACGGATAAATGCAATGCCCGTTTTCTGAAGAAGCTTTTCTATTTTAAGACCTGTTCTCCATACGTAGGTTTCGTGAAGGTCAAGCTCTTCCTGCTTGTGCTGGTGAGCTTCAAACTGAATTTGCATAATTGCATTTCTGTCTGCCTCGATGCGTTCCTCAAGCTGAAACAGTTTCGCTTCTGCTTCATCAAGCTTCTTCCTGAGAGATTCCTCCGAATCCAGACCTTCTTCAATATTTTCTTTTATGTCATCAAAAGTTCCATTTGTGTTCATAGCTTTAGCCTTTCCTTTTCAAGACCTAATCGTCTACACGGATTTCCGAAGGGATTCTGACAACCCCAAAATACTCTTTATCACACAAAACATTTATATATGCTGCACCCTCAATATAGTCATAATAACTTATGGGATAACATTCTCTTTTCTCAAGTCCCGCCGTCAGGGTGTATTCTCCGCAATTAAGGGGCATCTTGAATTTAAAAGCAACCCGATTGTAGCCGGTCTTTTTGAACCTGAGATCCAAATCATGCATTGTTGCCACAAAAAGGTCAATACCGTTTTTGTTTTTAAGGGAAATGGCAAATCCAACGTCATCAAGATTAACCCAATCGGGAACAACAACATCAACCTCAACAATGGTGTCATCTCCCGCATTTATCACCTCGGTCTCTTCGGTGCCCCTGAAAACACGTACATTCTTTATTACTCCAATGTCCGAGCCGAAGCGGTTTATGGGATTGAACTCCTTGACGGTGTATTCGTGTTCGCCATCTTCAGGAGTCTTTTGCCTGTTTATCTCCTCGGGGTTCACATTCTTTTCCCCGCCGGTTATAAATTCCATATACTTTGAAGTTACTTCATTGACATCGCCGTCCATAACCATTTTGCCTCTGTCAAGCCAGATGCCTCTGTCACAAAATCTGCGGACAGCATCAACGTCATGGCTTACAAATAAAATGGTCTTGCCCTTTTCTTTCAATTCTTCAAACTTGTTGTAACACTTCGCCTGAAACCGATAGTCGCCAACCGCCAAAGCCTCGTCAACAATAAGAATTTCGGGGTCTGTGTTAATGGCTACAGCAAATGCAAGACGAACAAACATACCGCTTGAATATGTCTTGACAGGCTGATTTACAAAATCCCCTATCTCTGCAAAATCGCAGATTTCTTCAACTTTTTCACTCATTTCCTCACGGCTCTTTCCCATTATAGTCCCGTTAAGGTAAATGTTCTCAATCCCCGTATATTCGGGATTGAACCCGGTCCCGAGTTCAAGCAATGCCGACACTGTTCCGTCAACAATCTTCTCCCCCGAGGTGGGGTTTATAACCCCGGTGAGTATTTTCAAAAGGGTGGACTTCCCTGAACCATTCTTGCCGATAATTCCCACAGTTTCACCCTTATCTACCTTGAAGCTGATGTCGGACAGAGCATAAAAATCCCTGATTTTATCCTTGTACCTCTTGGGAAAAAGTGCTTCCTTCACCCGTTCTCCGGGGCTGTTATACATTTTATAAACTTTTGTTACATTCTTAACTTCAATCATATCTGTATTCGGGAAACGCCTGAGCGTCCCGCTCCTTTTATCCGATTATCCAAGCATCTCAAAGCCCGGCTTACTCCGATTTAACATATTGCACAAAGGTTATATAAAGGCCGCTCTCGGTCTTAAGCATCTCCTCGGACTTAACTTTCCATCCGGGAAGCTCATCAAAGTTCACCAGAAATCTGTCTGCGTCATATTCGTTGTCAATTTTTGTCACATACGCTCTGTCGCAAAGGCTCACGGAATCACGATATACCGACTCTCCGCCAATAAAGAAGATATCCTCTGAGGCATAGGTTTTTTTCGCAATACAAACCGCATCTTCGATGCTTCTGCAAACAGTCACGCCCTCGGGCCTGAAGCTTTCGTCATGAGTCAGAACAATATTCAACCGATTGGGAAGTGGCTTTTGATTCGGAAACGAAAGAAAGGTATTCTTTCCCATAATAACCGCCTTACCCTTTGTTGTCTCTCTGAAAAATTTCATATCCTCGGGGATATGGTCAAGAAGTCTGTTATCCTTGCCTATTCCCCAATTTCTGTCTGCTGCACAAATTATATTCATAACTTATCAATCCTTTTGGTATACTAAATTGCAATTGGAATATTTGTTATCTGTTCATTCTTCTGGTAATTTTCAAGAACAAAATCGTCAACGGTAAAATGATAAAAGTCCGTAACTTCCTCATTAATATGAAGAGTCGGTGCCTCGAACTGAGGTCTTGAAATCAGCTCTTTTATAATAGGTATATGTCGGTCATAAATGTGAGCATCAGCAATCACGTGCACCAATTCCCCTGCCTCAAGACCGCTCACCTGAGCAAACATGTGCATCAGAGCCGCATACTGCACCACGTTCCAGTTGTTTGCCGCCAGAACATCCTGGGAACGCTGGTTTAAAATTGCATTCAGCTTGTTTCCCGAAACATTAAATGTCATACTGTATGCGCAAGGATACAGCCTCATTTCCGACAAGTCGCTGTGCACATAGATATTTGTCATAATTCTTCGGCTGGCAGGGTTGTTTTTAAGGTCAAACAGTACCCTGTCAACCTGGTCAAATTCACCCTCGGGATATTTATGCTTTATTCCCATCTGGTAACCATAGGCTTTGCCGATTGTACCATTCTCATCAGCCCAGCTGTCCCAGATATGACTGTTTAAATCGTTTATGTTGTTTGATTTTTTCTGCCAAATCCAAAGAATTTCATCAATAGCACTTTTAAGATAGGTAGGTCTCAGGGTAAGAATCGGGAACTCCTCAGACAAATCATACCTGTTCACAACCCCAAATTTCTTTATGGTGTGTGCAGGTGTTCCATCCTCCCACACAGGGCGAACAAGCGCATCCTGGTCGGAAACGCCGTTTTCAATTATATCCCTGCACATATCTACGAAAATCTTATCTGCTTTACTCATAGGAATATCCTTCCATTCTTTAAAATTTTGTTGCAACAAAACATAATTATTTCCTATTATACTACAACTATTGCTTTTTGTCAAAGAAAGAATATTTTCCAAAATGTTTTTAAAAAGTAATGTATTTTTCTTAAAAGTGTTGACAAATGAAAAAAGAGGTGGTATATTATATTTAACGATTAGCACTCTATCGGATTGAGTGCTAACAAATTTCAAAATTAAGAGAAGGGTGGGGACAGCAATGGCTTTGGACGACAGAAAAAGAATGATTTTACAAGCAATCGTTGAAGATTATATAAATACAGCCGAGCCGGTTGGCTCACGAAGCATTTCAAAGCGGTCTGAGCTTAATCTCAGTGCTGCCACCATTCGAAACGAAATGGGCGACCTTGAAGAAATGGGACTTCTTATCCAGCCCCACACCTCTGCAGGGCGTGTTCCCTCAACCGGGGGATACAGACTTTATGTTGACTCTCTTATGGAAAAATACGAAATGACCGCTACCGAGATTGAGGAAATCAAACAGGCGGCATCCATGAAGCAAAAAGAACTTGACCAGATTGTCCGTGATGTTGCCGCTGCCTTTTCGGGGATTACCCGTCTTCCCGTTGTCGGAGTACTTCCCGGAACAGAAGCCGGAGTCGTAAAAAACCTTAAGGTTGTCAAAATAGATTCCGAGACGGCAATGCTCATAGTCTCAGATAAGTCGGGAATCATAAAAAACAAATTTCTGAAACTTAACCACGATATTTCCGACGACTTTGCCGACCAGCTGACACAGATTTTGAACGAAAATCTCTCAGGTCTCACAATTTCGGAAATAAACCTTTCAAACATAATGGAAGTTCACTCGGCTGTCGGCCACAACTTTGAAATTCTTACCTCCGTTATGGAGCTGGTTCATCAAGCTGTTTCAGAGATTGACAAAAAACAAATTTTTGTTGACGGTCTCTCAAATATATTCCGCTTTCCCGAATACGGAAATGTGGAAAAGGTAAAAGAGCTGTTTGAAGTAATCGAAGACAAGGAAAACCTGTCGAAAATTATTACCGAGGCAGCACCCTCAACCCAGACAAAGGTTCTCATCGGGGACGAAATCCCCATTCCAGAACTTAAAAACAACAGTATTATTCTTACCCCCTATCGTCTGGGAGAAAAACTCAGCGGGGTGCTTGGGGTCATAGGCCCTGCAAGAATGGATTATTCAAAGGTAATATCCGCATTGGAATTTTTTGCCCAACAGCTGAGCACCGATATTTCAAAAGACTTTTTCGGCGAAAGACAAAAACTTATTGGAAAAGGAGATGAATAAGTATGGCTAAAGAAGAATTGGAAAAAGATACCGAAGAAATCGTTCAGGAATCTACGGACACTTCCGAGGATACATCAAATACAGATCCCGAAGAAACTCCCGAAGCCAAGCTCCAAGCCGAGATTGACCAACTTAAAGACAAACTGCTTCGTCACTCAGCAGAGTTTGATAACTTCAAAAAACGTACAGTGAAAGAACGTGAAGAGCTTTATGCTGTGTCAGTTTGTGACACTGTTGAAAAGATTCTCCCCGTAAAGGATAATCTTGAACGTGCTGTTGCTGCCGCAGACGAAACCGAAGGCGGACTTGCAGATGGTGTGAAAATGATTCAAAAACAGCTTGACGAAGTGCTTTTGGCTCTTGGGGTTGAGCAAATCAAAACCGTTGGCGAGGTCTTTAATCCTGAGCTTCACAACGCAGTTATGCACGAAGAAAATGAAGACTTTGGTGAAAATACCGTTTCGGAAGAACTTATGAGCGGCTACTGTTTCAAGGGCAGTCGTGTTATCCGAACCGCAATGGTTAAAGTCGCAAATTAACTACATTTATTAAAAATCGAATACGGGAACGGACTTATCCGTTCTGCAAAATAAACAAATTATAATTGAATAAGAAAGGTGATCTAAAAATGGCAAAAATTATAGGTATTGACTTGGGTACAACAAACTCATGTGTAGCAGTTATGGAGGGCGGAGAGCCCAGCGTTATCGTTAACCCCGAGGGAGCAAGAACAACTCCTTCTGTTGTAGCTTTCACCAAGACAGGTGAAAGATTGGTTGGCCGTGTTGCTAAAAACCAGGCTATCACAAACCCCAACACTATTTCATCAATTAAACGTGAAATGGGTACAGATTATAAGGTGGATATCGAGGGCAAAAGCTATACCCCTCAGGAAATTTCAGCTATGATTCTCCAGAAGCTCAAGGCTGACGCTGAAAGCTACCTTGGTGAAACCATAAGTCAGGCAGTTATCACTGTTCCTGCTTACTTCAGTGATGCTCAAAGGCAGGCTACAAAGGACGCCGGCAAAATTGCAGGTCTTGAAGTTCTCAGAATTATAAACGAACCCACAGCTGCAGCTCTTGCTTATGGTCTTGACAAGGATACCGACCAGAAAATCATGGTTTATGACCTTGGTGGCGGTACATTTGACGTATCTATCCTCGAAATCGGCGACGGCGTTTTTGAAGTTTTGGCAACAAGCGGAAACAACAAGCTTGGCGGTGATGATTTTGACCAGAAGATTATCGACTTCCTGGCTGCTGAATTCTTAAAGGAAAGCGGTATTGACCTTAAGAACGACAAGATGGCTCTTCAGAGACTTAAGGAAGCTGCTGAAAAAGCTAAGATTGAGCTTTCAGGCGTTATGTCAACAAACATTAATCTTCCCTTTATTACCGTTGATGCATCAGGTCCAAAGCACCTTGACATCACTCTTACAAGACAAAAGTTCAACGAGCTCACAGCTGACCTTGTTGAAAACACAATGGTTTCTACAAAGAACGCTCTTTCAGATGCAGGTATTTCTCCCTCTGAAATCGACAAGGTTCTGCTTGTTGGTGGTTCATCAAGAATCCCCGCAGTACAGGAAGCAGTTCAAAGACTTATTGGCAAAGAACCTCACAAGGGCATCAATCCTGACGAGTGTGTGGCTATTGGTGCTGCTATTCAGGCTGGTGTGCTTTCAGGAGACGTTGAGGACCTTGTTCTCCTTGACGTAACACCACTTTCTTTGGGTATTGAAACAATGGGTGGCGTATTCACAAAGATTATCGAAAGAAACACCACAATCCCCACAAAGAAGAGTCAGGTATTCTCAACTGCAGCGGACAGCCAGACAAGTGTTGAGGTTCATGTTCTTCAGGGTGAAAGAGAAATGGCAGCATACAACAAAACTCTTGGCCGTTTCAGTCTTACAAACATTCCTCCCGCACCCCGCGGTGTTCCCCAGATTGAAGTATCCTTCGACATTGACGCAAATGGTATCGTTCACGTAACTGCAAAGGATATGGGAACAGGCAACAGCCAGGATATTACCATTACCTCAAGTTCAAACCTTTCAGACGAAGACATCGAAAAGGCAGTTAAAGAAGCTGAACAGTTTGCAGCAGAGGACAAGAAAAAGAAAGAAGCTGTTGACGCAAGAAACACAGCCGACAATCTGGTATACCAGACAGAAAAGACCCTTGCTGACCTTGGAGACAAGGTAACCGATGACGAAAAGGCTGGGGTGCAGACAGAGGTTGACAAGCTTAAGGAAATGCTTAAGGCTGAGGAAATTGATGTTGAAGCTGTTAACGCTCAAACCGAAGCAGTTTCAAAGAAATTCTACGAAATTTCAGCAAAGCTCTATGCCGAAGCTCAGGCACAAGCTCAGGCTCAGCAACAGGCTGACCCGAATGCCGCAGCAGGCGGTGCTGCAAACGACGATAATGTTGTTGACGCTGATTACAAGGTAGTAGACGAAGACTAAATAAATACGAGGCGCAAAAATAGGCATCTAGCGCTAAAAAGAGTGTAACGCTTTAGCTATGTCCAACCTACACCTCTCGACGTACACACAAGTACGCCGTCGGGTTAGGGTTGGACATTATCTGCCTATTTTGTCACCTCTTTAGATTGTAAATTAATTTTATAAACAAAAATCTTCTATATTTTTGAAGGAATGTGTTATGGCTGATAAAAGAGATTATTATGAGGTGCTGGGCGTAGACAAAGGCGCAGCTCCCGATGAGATAAAAAAAGCTTATAGAAAACTTGCAAAAAAATACCATCCCGACCTGAACCCCGGCGACAAAGCAAAAGTTGCCGAGGAAAAGTTCAAAGAAGCGTCTGAGGCTTATGAGGTTCTCAGCGACCCCGAAAAGAAACAGCGTTATGACCAGTTCGGCCATGCAGGTGTTGACCCTAATGCGGGTGGCGGTTATGGTGGATTTGGTGACTTCGGAGGTTTTGGCGGCTTTGAAGATATTTTTGGCAGTTTCTTTGGCGGTGGCTTTGGCGGCGGACAGTCCCGTAGGAATCCTAACGCCCCAAAAAGAGGCAGAGACCTTAAATATGCTGTTGACCTGACTTTTGACCAGGCGTGTTTCGGCTGTGAAATTGAACTCAACGTTTCAAGAACCGAAAAATGTGACAGCTGTATGGGAAGCGGTGCTGAAAAGGGTACCAGCGCCTCTACCTGCGGAACCTGTCATGGTACGGGTCAAGTTACCACTGTTCAGCGAACAGCATTCGGAAATTTCCAAAGCACAAGGCCTTGTACTGCCTGCGGCGGAACGGGCAAGGTTATAAAAACTCCGTGCAAAGCATGTCGTGGCGAGGGTTCAGTCCGGAAAAACAGCAAAATAAAGGTGAAGATTCCTGCAGGGATTGACAATGACCAAATTATTTCTTTAAGTGGTCAGGGCGATGCAGGAAAAAATGGCGGTCCAAACGGAGACCTTTTGGTTGTTGCCCGAGTTAAACCCCACAAATTATTTGAACGTCAGGGTTTTGACGTAATTTGCGAGTTCCCCATCACCTTTGTGGAAGCAACCCTTGGTGCTGACATAGAAGTTCCCACCATTGACGGAAAGGTTTCTTATCCCATCCCCGAAGGTACCCAGACAGGGACTGTGTTCCGACTTAAGGGAAAGGGTATCCCGAAGCTCCACGGAAATGGTTCACGTGGTGACCAGTATGTTAAAATAAACATTGAAATCCCCAAAAACCTTACCGAAAAACAAAAGGATATTCTCAGGGAATTTTCAGACAATGTTGAACCGTCAAGCTACAAAGAACGCAAAGGCTTTTTCGATAAGATGAAAGAATTCTTAAAATAACCAATCCTCGGACACAAGCAGAAAATTTACTGTTTGTGTCCTTTATTTTAAAAATAATAAAGATACCTGAATTTTATTTATTTGGTGCTTTTTATATCTTGAAGTTGGATTAAATTTGTGATAAAATAATATGAGACAATAATGTTTTCTACCGAAAGGAAGTGAAATTTATGGAAATAAAAAAAGACATAAAATATATAGGGGTTAATGACCACATTATCGACCTTTTCGAAGGGCAGTTCTCTGTCCCCAATGGTATTGCATACAATTCATACCTGATACTTGACGAAAAAACCGCGGTACTGGACACAGTTGATGCAAAATTTGGTAACGAATGGCTTGAAAATATCTACCGGGCAGCAGATGGGAAATATATTGATTATCTTATTATTCACCATATGGAACCTGACCATTCCGCAAATATTATGAAATTTCTCGAGCGATATGGCAACGCAAAAATTGTTGCCACAGAAAAAGCTTTTGCAATGATGGAACAGTTTTTCGATGCTGACTTTTCGTCCCGAAAAATAGCCGTAAAGGATGGGGATACCTTAAGTCTCGGCAAACATACTCTTTCATTCATAACCGCACCCATGGTGCATTGGCCAGAGGTGATGATGTCTTATGACATAAAAGACAAAATCCTTTTCTCTGCGGATGCTTTTGGGAAATTCGGAGCACTTGATGTCGACGAGGATTGGGCATGCGAAGCCCGTCGCTATTATTTCGGCATAGTGGGAAAGTATGGTTCTCAGGTTCAAGCAGTCCTCAAAAAGGCGTCAGGTCTTGAAATTCAAACTATCTGTCCATTGCACGGCCCTGTACTTACTGACACAATTCCTTATGTCCTTGACTTATACAACAAATGGTCCTCATACACCCCCGAAGAAGAAGGAATCGTCATAAACTATACCTCAGTCTACGGAAACACAAAGAAAGCCGCCTTGCTTCTGGCAGAAAAATTAGAGGCGTTTGGGTGCAGATCGGTTGCTGTAAATGACCTGGCAAGGTGTGATATGTTTGAAGCGATTGAGGATACCTTCAGGTACAGCAAAGCGGTGTTTGTTACAACTACCTACAACAACGATATCTTCCCCTTTATGCGGACATTTCTTTCGGGGCTGGTGGAACGAAATTACCAGAATCGTACCGTTGCATTTATAGAAAACGGAAGCTGGGCGCCAACCGCCGCAAAAACCATGGCGAACCTTTTGCAGCCCTGCAAAAATCTGACCTTTGCAAATACTCTTGTTTCAATCAAGTCCGCAATGACCAATGCTGACGAAGAAAAAATCGAAGCTCTTGCAAAGGAACTTATGAATTTGTAGTTTAAACTAAAAAGGGACTGAAAAATCAAGTTGATTTTTCAGTCCCTTTTTATATCCCCTCTATGGGAACAAATCTTCCATCTATCTCAAGGCTGTCCTTTTTCACGTTGCAAGTCACACAAAACACCTTTACTCCCTTTTTTGCAGCCTCGGACAAAGCATCCGCAAATTCAGGATGTGTTTGGCGGTTAGGCATGAATAACTGAGCATCCTTCATCTGGGCAACGAAAAACACAAACGCCCCATAACCCGAAGCCACAGCATCTATCAGTTCATTAAGATGCTTTATCCCCCTCACCGTGGGCGCATCAGGGAACATAACAACGCCGTCTTCTTCAAGGGTTACGCCCTTTACCTCAACAAATATTTTTTCTCCGTCTGCTTCAATATAAAAATCAAACCTTGAGTTTTTGTATTTACATTCAGGCTTTATGCAGGTAATGTTCTTGAAAAAACCGCCGCTTTTCATCCATTCCCCGAGTACTTTATTGGGTGCCTGACTGTCAATGTTGATTAACTTGTTCTGTTTTTTAACCGCCACAACGTCAAATCTTGTTTTTCGGGACGAGCTATCAATTTCCTGGACATATATTTCTGCATTTTCTGTCAGAAGCTCTCGACATCTCCCCGTATTTTTAACGTGGGCAATCTGCGGTTTTCCATCAATTTCAATTTCAGCAACAAACCGGTTTGGCCGATTTTTAAAAATGGCAGACTTTATGTTTTCATATTTCATCGCTTTTATCATCCTTTGTCTTTTCTTGACAATAACATTATACCATTTTCTTATTTATCTGTAAATAAAAAAAACGGAGATGCAAAGCATCTCCGTTTTGGAATAAACTTTTTTGATTAATATCCAACCTTTTCCCAGCATTCAAAGGGAGCAGCAAGTTCTTCACTGATATAAACCTGAGTCTTCTTTGTCTGGAGCATTGAGCTCGGGAGGTACGGTGTGATAGGACCATGTGTGCAAAGACGGCTTGTCATTCTCTGCCATGATGAGAATGTACCGCAGGTTGCAAGTGCATGAACCTCAATTCTTTCCTTAGCGCGCATTACATCAAGAGGACCGATGGTTGCAGCACAAGGAGGAACGTTAGCGATATCACCTGACTGACCGAATGTACCGTTAAGTGAGTTCTGCATGATGGTCATGGGGTGAAGCTTAACTATCTGTGCGGGCTGGTTGAGCCATTCTTCAATGTCACCGCTGCCGATGAATTCAGGAATAGGATCAACGAAAGCCATGTGACCTGCCCAACCGGGAGATGTTGATGCGATATCTGCACCTGTTCCCTCAGTAATATCGTCAATAATCTTGGAGTAATCCTTGATGTTTGCGTTTGTGGGGAAGTGAACATTTTCCATAGGCATACGGAGCTTTTCATCAATCTGATAGTAAAGATACTTAATCATAGAATGTGCAAAACCTGCTTCGTATGTAATAGGAGCGATGTTGCCATTTTCATCTGCCCATTCATCTTCTGCAACAAGATGAACCTTGCTACAGTCAACGCCAAAGTAGTTGATGAGCTGTGCAAGAGGAATGTAAGTATCAGGCTCGGGGTTACCGAGGATCATTGTGAAGCTCTTACCTGCTTCTGATGCTGCCTTAAGGCGTGAAAAAAGTGTTGCAATGAGAACAGGATGGGGGTTCATCATAACTTTTACGTTAAATTCGGGATGCCACCAATCTTCTCTCTTTTCCAGATCCTTACCGCTGAGGCTACGAACGTATTCGCAAACCTTCTTATCCTTGAAAGGAACAAACTCATGAGGCTGGAAATCAAATTTTGTTGCGGGATCAGTAATAAAACTCATTTTACGATCTCTCCTTTTAATATAGTATTTTTAACATTAAACCATTGATCAACAATGATTAAGTTCGCAAGATTTCCTTTTCGGATTTGCCCGATTTCCGGCAAATTCAAAAGGCGTGATGGATTCAGTGATGCGTATTTAAACACATCGCAGATTGAACCTCCGGTATGAACCATCATATTCCGACAAGCAATGTCCAAAGTCAGCTTTGAGCCGGCAATATCGCCGCCCCAGTCAAAGTTGATATCAAAAGCTTCCTCAAGGCCGGGAAGCGGAGGCCCGTCAGCTACAAAGGAATCGGCAATAAGGATAATCTTATCGTCGCCCTTTATTTTCTTAACAAGTCTTATCATATAAGGATGAACGTGAACACCCATGGAGTCACAGATAAGCTCTGCATAAATTCCGTCGTTATAGTTCACTGTTTCGTCAACGCAAACGCCACGTACCTCGGGATAATTCTCAAGAGTGCCTGTCGCATTGGTGTGATGAGTTCCGCACTTGAGGCCATAAGGCATAAGCGCTTCAATCTGCTCGGGAGTAGCCTCAGAATGTGCAACAGAGAACACGATTTCAGGGATTTCACGCTTAACATACTTAACGAAATCCAAAATTCCTTCGCGTTCAGGGGCTACGCACCAAACCTTTGCAAAGCCTTTTGCTGCCTGAACAACTTCTGCATAATCTTTTTCAACAATGGCATCCTTCCAGACATTCTTTTCCTTATCGCAACCAAAATCCGGGTTCAAATATGGACCTTCCATATAAACACCAAGGATATTCTGGCACTCGCCATTTGCAATAGCATCCTTAAACTTCTTTATTGCATCAAGGTGTTCCTGCTTATTCATGCTGTAGAAAAGTGCAGGAAGCACAGATGTCACACCATGATCCAAAAGAGTTCTTGAACACTTCACGGGGTCATCGTGGAAATATGTTGTTCCGTCAGCATGGGTATGTATGTCTATGAGTCCGGGACCCACAAAATTTCCCTCTGCGTCTATAATTTCAGCACCCTCAGGAACCTGAAGCTTTTTGCCGAAATCAACAATTTTCCCATCTTCCATAAGCAATGTTGCATTCGGAATGTAGTGGTCTGTCATAACTAATGTCGCATTTATAATAGCTTTCATAATAATCTCCGTTCCGCCCCAATCCCTGGGCATATTAAATCAATTTGTGCAAAACTTCACCAATTACTATTATACTTGAATTATATATGAGAATCCCCTTCTTGTCAATTGATATTTTTACGAAACATTTTCGTAAATTAATTTATTTATTGACAATATATAACCGAAAGTATATACTTAAAGCAAGGATATATCTAGTTTAAAATTGCGAAATTTTTCGTAGGAGGAAACAAAATGACGCTAACAAAAATTGCAAAAGCTGCCAATGTCTCGGTTTCAACTGTCTCAAAAGTTTTCTCCGGCAGCAACGAAATCAGCAGTGCCACAAAAGATCGGGTTATCAGTGTTGCGAAAGAGCTCGGCTGCTTTGAAAAATACTACAAGCCAAGCTTCTCCAAACGTCTTGTCGCCGTAATCTGTCCTGAGCTTCAGGGAATACACTATTCACAAATGGCAACATATCTTGAAAAACATATTGCCGCCCGAGGCGGCGTGACGCTCTTTTCGGTCAGCAACTTCTCCGCCGACACCCAGAGGGAGCTGATAGACTATTACACAAAGTTCGCAAACGTTGACGGAATAATTGTGATTGAGCCTGTTGATAAAATCAAAAACAATACCGACGTTCCGATTATTCAAATCGGTCTTGATAAGGACGCAGGAAATGTCCATTCCATAACCGCAGACATAAGCGATGCGCTGAATCGCACCATGGGATGTCTTGCAAGATATGGTCACAGCAAAATCGGCTTTATCGGAGAAAAATACACCTCAAAGGAATATCGTTTGTTCCACAAAGCAATTTTGAGTATGGGCCTTGGAATAGACCCTGACCATATTTCCGTGAATGACCATCGTTTTTACGATTGCGGTTACTATGGTATGGATGAAATTATACGAAAAGGGAACCTTCCAACCGCTGTTTTCGCAGCGTACAGCCATATTGCAGTAGGTATTTTGCAACGTCTCAACGAAGAGCACCTGAATGTTCCTGAAGATATTTCTGTTATTTGTATGGATGACATAAACGCCACACCCTACGAGAACTTAGAGCTTTCGTGTATACGAATGCATCTTGAAGAGCTTTGCTCCGAAGCAATTCATCTGTTCTTCAGGGTTCTTGCCAAGAGGAACAGGGTTTCAAAACACGTAATCACGGTTGAGCGTCAATTCTACCATGGGGAATCAATAAAAAATCTGCGTGGTTAATTTCTTTTAGCAAAAAGACCTCCCATGGGCGGTCTTTTTTGATTTTATCATCTAAAGATTTTCGGCAAAAAATTTCTCCAATGCTTTTACGGCGGCTTCTTCATCTTCTCCTGATACTGATACCTTTACGGTATCCGCCTTTTTTGCCCCCAGAGACATAACCGAAAATATTTTTTTAGCATCTGCTGACTTTTCTCCCACTTTTAGCTTTATCTCCGAAGAAAAGTCATTGGCTGCTCTGACAAGCAAACCCGCAGGCCTTGCATGTATTCCTATCTCATCCTTTATTTTATAAGAAAACTCTTTCATATCAAAAACTCCTTTAAGTTAATTTAGAAATAATTATATTTATTTTACCCAAATGATACTTTTTAAATCATTTTTTAAATTTCTGATAATTTTTAAGAAAACACTTGATTTTTTAAATTATTTATAGTATAATATCCAAAGTCTCGGAGAGGTGGTCGAGATGGTTTAAGGCGCAGCATTGGAAATGCTGTGTGCGTTAATAGCGCACCGTGGGTTCGAATCCCATCCTCTCCTCCAGAACAACATCGAGGTGTGGCTCAGTTTGGTAGAGTACTTCGTT
>JAZNSG010000009.1:0-34706 GCA_045591035.1 Clostridia bacterium
GTGATACCAATAATATCTGAAGATACAATCTGATCCTCATTGTAACCGAATGAAGCACTAGCCTGAGCCTTCATAGCAGCGTTGATAGCTTCCTTAGTTATGTCCTTACCCTTAACAACTGCTGTAAGGATTGTTGTTGAACCTGTGGGAACGGGTACACGCTGAGCAGCACCGATGAGCTTACCGTTGAGCTCAGGGATAACAAGACCGATAGCCTTTGCAGCACCTGTTGAGTTGGGAACGATGTTAACAGCACCTGCTCTTGCACGACGGAGGTCGCCCTTTCTGTGAGGACCGTCAAGAATCATCTGGTCGCCTGTGTATGCATGGATTGTAGCCATGATACCTGACTGAATGGGAGCGTAGTCGTTAAGAGTCTTTGCCATAGGAGCAAGACAGTTTGTTGTACAAGATGCAGCAGAAATGATTGTGTCATCTGCTGTGAGTGTGTTTTCGTTAACAGAGTAAACGATTGTTTTGAGGTCATTGCCTGCGGGAGCAGAAATAACAACCTTCTTAGCACCTGCATCAATGTGAGCCTGTGACTTTTCTTTTGAACAGTAGAAACCTGTGCATTCAAGAACAACGTCTACACCGAGAGCGCCCCAGGGACATTCTTTAGCATCCTTGATTGCATAGATTTTGATTTCTTTTCCGTCAACTGTTATGCTGTCTTCACCAGCAACAACAGTGTGGCCGTCGTATCTGCCCTGTGATGAGTCATACTTAAGAAGATGAGCAAGCATCTTGGGATCTGTAAGGTCATTGATTGCAACAACCTCATAACCTTCTGCACCAAACATCTGTCTGAATGCAAGACGACCGATACGGCCGAAACCGTTAATAGCAACTTTTACTGACATAATAAAATACCTCCAAAACTAAATATATATGTTATTAATAATATTTTACAATATAAATAATAAATATACAAGTATTTTCCTTTAAAATCGTTAAAAATTCAACGCATTTTTGAGAAAAATTTTACAACAGACATTAGTATAACATAAAATTTTTGAATTTGCAACTATCAATATTTACAACAAGAAAAAAATATGTTATATATAATATAGGAAAAAATTACGAATTTTTGAAATGGAGAAAAAGAATGAAGTTTATTTTGGCGAGTAAAAATGCTCACAAGGCAAAAGAAATGCAGGAAATTCTTGGTGAAAACATAGAGATAGTTACTCAGGATTTTGCCGGGTTTGGTGATATAGATGTTGTTGAAGATGGGATGACTTTTGAGGAAAATGCAATTAAAAAGGCTGCTACGATAATGAAAGCTTCAAATATGCCGACGATTGCTGATGACAGTGGACTTTGTGTGGATTTTCTGGATGGCAGACCGGGTATTTTTTCTGCAAGATATGCGGGTGAGCACGGGCGTGACGACGATAATATAACAAAAGTTCTGAATGAGCTTGAGGGCGTTCCCGAAGATAGACGAACAGCCAGGTTTGTATGTGTTGTTGCTTTGGCTGAACCGGGTGTGGAAACTAAGGTATTCAGGGGAGAGGTCGAGGGACGAATCCTGACCGAGAAGCATGGCGAAAATGGTTTCGGATATGACCCGATTTTCTTTTATCCCGAGTTTAAGGCGTCTTTAGCGGAAATTTCTGCTGAGAAAAAGAATATGATAAGTCACCGTTTTAACGCTTTGAGAAAGTTGAAAGAGTATTTGGGTTAAGGTATGGTGTTATGAAGAAGATTTTAAGTTCAATGCGTCGGGCGATTCAGGATTATAATATGATTGAGCCGGGCGATAAAATAGCTGTGGGTGTTTCGGGCGGAAAGGACAGCCTTGCCCTGCTTTGTGCACTTTCTGCGTTTCGAAGGTTCTCAAAAGTCCCCTTTGAGGTTATGGGAATAACCCTTAATATGGGTTTTGAGGGCGTCGACTATTCACCAATAAAGGACTTGTGTTGTGAACTTGGAGCTGACTATATTGTAAAGAATACGGATATTGCTGAGATTATTTTTAATATCCGAAAGGAAAAAAATCCGTGTTCCCTGTGCTCAAAGATGCGACGCGGTGCAATTAACGATATGGCAAGGGAAAACGGATGCAACAAGGTTGCCCTGGGACATAATAACGAGGATGTTATAGAGACTTTTTTTCTGTCGCTTTTTTACGAGGGAAGGCTAAATACATTTTCTCCCGTTACTTATCTTTCGCGAACCGATATGACGGTTATAAGACCTCTCATATATGTGCCGGAGGGGGATATAAAAGGCTATGCTGAAAGATGCAGTTTGCCCATAGTGAAAAATCCTTGCCCCATGGATGGAATTTCAAAAAGACAAGAGATGAAGGATTTTATAAACGAAAAACAAGAGAACGACTACCACTTCAAAACCCGTATGATGAATGCGATAAAGACGGGACTTGATGATTGGAAAGTAGACTAAACGGTCAGGAGGTAAATTATGCTTTTTTCATTGGCGAAAAACGATTTCAAGGCAAAGTATGCCGGTTCGGTGCTTGGAGCTGTTTGGGCATTTGTGAGCCCTGTGATTACCATACTTATATATTGGTTTGTGTTTCAGATAGCTTTTCAAAACGGTCCCGTGAATGATATGCCATATGTTATCTGGCTTGTTTCGGGAATGATACCCTGGTTTTTCATTTCTGAAGGCTGGGGCGGTGCAACAGGGGTGTTTATAGACTATTCATACCTGGTTAAAAAAGTTGTGTTCCGGATTGAACTTTTGCCTCTTGTTCGTGTGTTGTCCTCATTTTTTGTGCATTTGTTTTTTGTGTTGCTTACATTTATAATTTCCTCGGTTTATGGCTACTTCCCCACACTTTTGCACTTTCAGGTGATTTATTATATGGGTGCAGCGTTTGTTTTGACTTTGGTCTTAGGCAGAATTTGTGCAACACTTACGGTTTTTGCCCGTGACATAAACAATGTTGTGGGGGTTCTTGTTCAGTTTGGATTTTGGCTTACACCACTATTTTGGGACATAAATGCTATACCTGAAAGTCTTCACATAATATTCAAGCTCAACCCGGTTTATTATATAACCCAGGGCTATCGTGATACTTTTGTTTACGGAATGGGATTTTGGGAGAAGCCCATGCTGACGGTTTATTTCTGGGCGGTTGTTTTGCTTCTTGCCGGATTTGAAAAGGTTCTCTTCAAAAGACTAAGACCACATCTGGCTGACTTAATTTAAATACAATGGGCACAGCATCATTTTTATGCTGTGCCGATTTTTTTGGAAAAACTGTTGACAAACTGAAAAAGAATGTGTATAATAACATAGTTGATTTCAACTAAGCAAAAATTTGATATGTAATTTCGAGGCGTGGCGCAGTTTGGTAGCGCACCTGGTTTGGGACCAGGGGGCCCCAGGTTCGAATCCTGTCGCCTCGACCAATTAACCTTAAACCGCTCTTAAATGGGCGGTTTTGTTTTTGCTTACACGATTTTTACACAATTTGATTTAAAATTTCGACAGCTCTTTCCTCCTCGCGCGGATATAAATGAGAATAAGTATTCCAGGTCATTTCTATATTGGCGTGTCCTAAACGACGCGCTATTTCTTGAATGTTAATTCCCTCATTTGCCAAAAGTGACACATGAGAGTGCCGAAAGTCGTGGATGCGGATTTTTTTTAATCCGGCAAGTTTTGCAAATTTAATATTTGCATTTTCGACTGAGGTATCACGAAGTGAACGCGTTCCGCCGCAGATGCGAAAGTCCTCTGTAAAGTTTCGGCGTTGTTTATAAATTTCCTTGTGATTGTTTAAAATATCGATTAAAGGCTTTGGCATTTGGAGCGTCCTTATAGAACTTTTGTTCTTGGGAGGAGTCTCCCGGTCGTAGCCTTTAAGCTTTTGAGATATGCTTCTCGTTACATTTAAGTATTGTCCGTCAATATCGGCCCATTTAAGAGCGTGAATTTCGCCTTTTCTAAGCCCTGTATAAAAAGCTATGCAAAAGAATACATAAAAATCCCAATCGGCAATTACGCCGCTTTTTTCGGCTTCTTCTCGGGCTGTTTTTGCAAACATCTTAAACTCTTCTGCAGTATAATACCTCATTTCTTCTTTTATGAAGTCGCTTGATTTGAAATTGCCGACTTTTGATAAAACATTTTGAGGCAGATAGTCCATTTTTACGCCCCAGTTTAAAAGCGCCCGGAAGGTGCTGAATATATTTTGTTTGGTTCGCAATTTAAGACTGCGTTCTTCTCCATTAGGAGATTTGATGCTATATTCTTCGATTTGATTTTTCCACTGCTGCAGAACAGGAGCTGTGAGCTTATCAAGCGACACCGAACCTACAAAATCTAAAACAAATGTCTGCAAAATGCGTTTATTTACATCCAAGGTAGTTTCTCTAAGCTCCGGGGCAATGGCTTTGATATATTCATTATAAAGCTGCTGCACAGTCATTCTTGCTGTGGGCGGTTTTTCTTTAAGCTCAAGGGCCAGGATACGTTCAAGCTCCTTTGCCTCTGATAAACCATAGGCAACGCGGTCAATCTGTCGGCTCTTCCCAAAGTTGTCTATATAATTTATTCGTACGCGGTATTTTTGCTTTCCGTTTTTTGAGCCTTCCATTTTGTAAATAGGCATAATTCAGCGCTCCTTTATTGACAATTAAATCAGGATATGCTAAAATACACTTGGTTAGTGGGTGTGCTTTTAGCATATCAGACTATAAGATGTTGGTAGCATCTTATACACGCCGCTCTGTTGGTAGCAGGGCGGTTTTTTTATTTACTCGTGAGTGTATTGACGAAGAATGGCATCTGTTAAAGTCTGGGAAAAGTTTATGTTGTGCTCAACCCCTATTTTATTCACCCATTCAGGAATGGTCAGCGTCTTTTTTATAGGCTTAATTGATTTAGCCTCAAGGTCGCAACACACATAAGTCGCCACAACGTCTTTAGCACAGGCAATATCCTTTAAATCACTTGCTTTTTTGATTGGCGTATTATTTTCCATAAGGGATAAAAGATAGCATTCAAGAGCTTCTTCGGCATTGGTCAATACTTCTTCAAGGGTGTCGCCCCAAGTTTGGCAGCCGTCAAGGTCAGGGAACTCAAGCCAAAACTGATTATCTATTTTTTCTATCGTTGCAGGATAAACTATTTTCATTATAAGCATACCTCCTATATTTATTATATCGGATAGGGTTTATTTCAACCCTATCCTTTTTAATATTTTATTTGCAATTCCAGTTGAAATCTCTTTGCCGTGAACTGGGATAACCTCGGTTTGATTACCCTTTTTCATTACGTGGTGGCTTCCCTTTATTCTGTCGATTTTCCAACCATCTTGTTGCATTAGCTTTAGTAATTCTTTATCTTTCATTTTCTATCCCCCTGACAATTATAATTATAACACGTATTACACGTATTGTCAAGTGTTTTTTGAAAATATTTTAAATTATTTTTCTGGATTACATAAGTCACAAGGTAAGTAATGTTCCTCTGCTGTTTGTCGGTCAATTAGAAACGAGTTTATATACTCTTCTCCATATTGGCAGGTCTCTCTGTGATAGTGGTGTCCTGTGGGGGTTATGTAAACGCCATTTGATAAGACTGCCTGTGTCCTGGGAGACAAAATTGTTCCGCAAATGATTGATACAAGAATGATGTTAATTACAACAAATAATACGATATATTTTTTATAGCTTAATATTATGTCAATCATATGGTGTGTATCGGTTGTTCGCTTTTCTTGTGTTACAGACAATGACTTATTTTGATTTACGTGCCCGTAAAAGACGTGTATATTTTCGTGCAATAAAAGTATTTTCTTTTCCTGCTCGATAAGGGTCTTTTTAATAAATGATATTTTGGTGTCTGACACCCGACACGAAAAGCCGTCGTTTGTTTGTGCGATATTCCAACAATCTGCACGTCGTAAATAATCTTCGTCTTTAGGTGAATCAGGATTCCATTCATAAACAGAACAGCCTTGTTTACCTGCAATCATTTTGAGGTCATCGTAGGTGTAATTCTTTTTAAGCCTGTACCTCTTGATAAATTTTTGTGCCGATTTGTAATTATTCATATAAGTTACCTCCGAAAAGTATTTGATAACTTACATTATATTACATTATTCGACAAAATAAACAATATTTGATTTAATCTATTAGGTCATCCAATTCGTCAACTAGTTGGTTGACAGTATCTTTGGTAAGTTCGCCTGTTTTGGATGCTCCGCCGAAGGCTGCAACATTAAAAGAATAAGTTTGACAATATAGTGGATTGCCAGACAAATCGTCAATGTAGGCATCTGCTTTGGATTGTCCCAATTGATTAAGGTTATTATATTTTTTTAGTAGTATTTTATCTTTTAATGATAAAACCCTTTCTTTGTCTTTTATTTCTATTTCATCCTGAAACAAGTAATTGGGGTCTACATCAAGGGCTTCAAACAATTTATATAATATAGGTTCCTTTGGGTGGCTTATATTATTTTCGTAATTTGTTATAGCAGAACCCGTAACCCCTATTTTTTTACCCAATTCGGTTTGAGTTAATCCTAATTTTTCTCTTGCTTCTTTTATTCTGTAACCTATTCCCATACAAATCACTCCTATTTGACATCATTATACACAAGAAATCTTTATTTGTCAAGAAAAAAACTAAAGAAATTTTAGAAAAAAGGGTTGACAACTAAAGAAACTTGATGTATAATTGCAATAACATGAAGTTTCTTTAGTTTGGAGAGGGGGTGAAGTAATGAAATCTGAGGTTGCAACTAACATCAAAAAAATGATTAAAGAAAAAGGATTATTGCAAAAGAAGGTTGCAGAGCGAGCTGGATACGATATAAAAGTATTCAATAACATGCTTAATGGTAGAAAAATAATTACCGATTGCGACATTATGCCAATAGCACATGCTTTAGAGGTTGAACCAAATGAACTATTCGGCTACGATAAGTCGGCATAGAAAGAGGAGTAAAAAATCACCAAATGGAAGGAGGAGTGGAAGAAAATGATTTATATTATGACTCTTATAGCGGGATTTGCTATATATAAATGGTTTAAGTGGTGGATTGCATCGGCTATTCTATCTGCGTGGATAGCAGAGAAAAAATATGCACCGCCCGAAAAACAAGATAGTGAACGTCTTGCTAAATGGGTAGTGCAAAAAATGTTTACAAGAAATTAAATTTCTGGCTGTTTTGGAATTCCTATATATTGAGTAATTAAATTTGTAAGGACTTGTGATGCAATAGTTGAAGCAAACGATATTGAACAGGAAGAAACTTTGGAGAGGATATTTTTGGTTTCTTTCCAGACTTGATTATCACGGATGGTATCTAAGAATTTGTGGCCTTCCCAAGTTATTCCTCCTACAGATAAAAAATACCCACCAGTAACTTCAAGCACAACGTCTGCGGACAAAAAACCAGCTTCAATAAGTTTTTTAATGGAATATAGGGTATCTTCTTCTGTAAAACCAGTGAGAACAAAATCGTGAAGTTCAAGTCCATCATAGCAATCTAAATTTTCTTCAAAATAAAGCAATGTTTTTCGTATACAGTCGTGATTTAATTTCATATAATCACCTCCTTTGAGGTTGATTATACCAAAAAATAACATATTTTTCAATACTTTAATGAAAGGGGGACACCCAATGCGGACCAGAGCGATAACAAATATAGATACTGCTTTAAGGATTTATTACGAAAAGGACGAGCTTGACAACAAGGATATAAAAGAGTTGTTTAACGGCCTTTCAGATTCCAAGGCAATATCTATGAAAAAGGAAGTTTTGAAAGAAATGGCAGAACGTAAGATACCCCAGTTTAGAAGGCATACGGTCAATACTGATGTTGCATATGAATTGTGGGGGATAGATATTGCGAGGCTCGAGAGAAACCGTGCAAAGCTTATTAAATTGGGTTTGGCACAATCTAATACATAGGAGGAGAAGAAATGAAATTCAAAAAAGGGGACCGAGTAAAGGTAAAGGCGTGGAAAAAGCTGTTAGCTCATCCGATAGTGGGAGTTGATGGGAATGGAGACATAAGTGAACTTATGGCGCCGTATTCTTTCACAAGGCATATGGAAAGATATTGCAAATGCACAGCAACGGTAGTAGCGGCAGATGAAAAAAAGGCAGAGATGGTCTTACAGTTTGACGGTGAGAAAAAAGCAGAGGCCTTTATTTTCCGTGAATGGATGCTTGAACCGATTGAAGAGGACGAGCCTGATACTGTAACAGTTTACATTACAGAAAAGGATTGAGGTAAAGGAAATGAGGGTTTTATCAATTATTTTAATTATCGTTGCAATAGTGATGGGATACCTTGACGGCGGAGATATGACAGCAGCGGTGATCCTTGGAGTTTTGTTCTTGCCGACAATAATTGGAAGAAAGGAGAGGCGTAAAGGTGGGAAAGGAAAGAGGGGCTGCTATCATCGAAGTAATCCAGGAAATGAAGCTCAACGAGCGTTTGAAAAAACTTGCTGAGCAGAGAGACAGGCAGACGGCAATCAAAAAGAAAAAACAAAGAAAAGAAGCCTGTACAAGTGGAGTTGCACAGACTTTAAAGGGTTTATGTACAAATAAAACCTACAATAACTATACCACAAAAAAGGAGGGATGTCAATATGACGCATCCGGAAATTCTTCTGACGGAGAGATTGGGAAGCAGAGCGCAAGGTCTGAGTTGCCGATGTACCTTTTGTGACTGTGTGATTGAAGAGGAAGAAGTGTACATAAATTTGTTTGGACGTTCCTTTTGCGGTAAAAAATGTAAGGAGGCTTATTATGGACGAAATAAAAAAGATGACCTATTCTGAAAGGCTGAGGTACTATGAATCCGAAAAACGACAGCTTTGGAACACAAACTTATCGGCAAAAGAGTATGAAAAAGAAATAAAGAAACTTGCCGACAAGTGGAAAATTTGAAAGGAGATATAAAAATGGCAATAGTAAAACCTGAAAATATGGATTTCAGTAACAAAAATATAATTATGATAATCAGCGGACTTCCGGGGGTAGGAAAGACAACCCTTGCTCTGTCCGCTCCGGATGTTCTTCTGATTGATGCAGATGAGGGCATGAGCAGAGTTAAGCCCGAACACAGAAAAGATAGTTCAATCTGTAAAACTTATGAAGAAATGCTTGCGGACATAAAGGATGCGGAAGGGAAGTACAAAACAATTGTAATTGATACCTGTGGAGCATTGATTGAGAGCCTTAAGGATTGGGCAATGCGTATAGATAAAAAAGCGAGCAAGGCAAGTGGCGGAATAAGTCTGCAGGGCTTTGGTGTGGTAAAATCAGAGTTCATCAGACTGTCGGCCGAGCTTCGCAAAAAGTTTAATGTTATATTCCTCTTCCACGAGAACAAGGAAAAAGAGGGGGACGAGACATTCTACAACATAGTTTGTGAAGGCGCAGCAAGAACTCTTGTATGGCAGCCTGCGGACCTTGGTGCACACTTACATATTGTAAATGGTGAAAGAGTGCTTGGTTTTACTCCCACAATGAACTATAACGCAAAGTCAGCTTATGGCATTAAGGGAATTGTAAAAGTCCCTGAACTCGCAGAAGGTAAAAAAAACGACTTTTTAACCACACTCTTTGAAGTTGTCAAAAAGAATATATCTGCTGAGTCTGCTGCACTTGGAGAACAAAAAAAGGCTTACGGGGAAGTAATGAAAAAGGGAAAGTCTCTTATAGAGTCAATTGAGGCTCCGGAACAGGTTTCCGAGGTTATGAAATCTATAAATGAACTTGACCATGCATTAACAAGTCTGGCCGAAATTAAGGCAATGTTTAAGGCGAAGCTTGAGGAATTAAATATTTCTTATAACAAAGAGACGAAAGCTTATGAGTACAAAGTATAGGATTACTCAAACATTGCTAAGCTCGTGGCTATATATTTATAAAACGGATTCGGGGTGGGAGGATTTTCTTGCCACTCTGAACCGCCAAAGTAAGCCAAAAACGAAGGCAATGCTTGATGGTATACGATTTGAAAATATCATTAACGCTTGTCTTGATGGACAAGAGCTTAATCCTGAGTTAGAGTGGGCAGAGCCGATATCAGAGCTTTTACCCATCCTGCAAGGGTCACAAAAGCAAGTAACGGTTTTTAGAGATATTGCAGTTGATGGTGTGACCTTTACCTTGCACGGCGTTTTTGATTTTTTGAAGGCAGGAGTTATATATGATACCAAGTTCAGTAAGACATACAAGGTAGGAAAATACCTTGATTCTCCGCAGCATCCTATGTATTTTGAATTGGTGCCGGAGGCTTACGAGTTTCAGTATTTTATTTGTGACGGAAAGTATGTATATAAAGAACGGTATCGCCCGGATGAGGTGGAGTCGATAGAAGTTAAAATCCGTCAGTTTATGAATTTTTTGGACAGGGAAAACCTTGTTGATACTTATTGCAAATTATGGAAAATAAAATAAATATAAAGGAGAAAAAATATGTCAAATTGGAATGATTACAAAAGAGAAGAAGCTTCAAGACTTGAGTCCGGAGATTACAGAGTGGAGATTGTTGACGTGGAGGAGACCACATCAAAATCAAGCGGAAATCCGATGATTGTTGTTACAATCAAGCCGAATGGCAGCAACATAAAAATTAAGCATTATATTGTTAAAAATGATTATTTTAACAGAAATATGACAGAACTATTTGATAGCTTCAATATAGACGAAGGTGACTTTGAGTTTGCAGGTTGGATTGGCGCTGTTGGTGCTGCGAAGCTCAAAGAGGACGGAAACGGATATCTAAAGGTTGCTTGGTTTATAAACAGGGACAAGGCGGACAAGCTTCCTGAGTGGATAGGTGAGATGCCTGAGAGACAGTCGGTAACTGAGTTTAAAGAGGTCGAAACTGACGATATGCCGTGGGAATAAGGAAAACTGCGAGGTAGGAAATGATTAAAATCTGGACAGAAAAAACATTAAAGGAAGCATTGAAAAAACTTACGGTGGTAATTGATACCAGAGAGCAGCAAAACAGTCATATTACTGATTTTTTTGACAATAAAAGCATTGGATATATGCCTCGCAAACTCAATATTGGAGATTATGCGTGTCAGATTGACGAGGGGACGTTTGAGCGTTCCTTCGTCATTGAACGCAAACATAATCTTGATGAGTTGTGTGCCAACCTTACGGCCGACAGAAACAGGTTTGAAAGAGAATTTTTGAGAGCAAAGGCATTTGGAACAAAAGTTTTTTTGATTATTGAGGAAGCGAGCTGGGAGGATGTCTATTTGCAAAATTACCGCAGTAAATTGTCATCAAAGTCTTTGCTCGCATCTCTTTTTGCGTGGCAGACAAGGTTTAATGTGACAATTATTTTTTGCAAGAAAGTAAATACGCCACAGCTTATTTATGGGATTTTGTATTACAGTGCTCGGGAGGAGCTTTTGGGAAAGGCGGTGGATTGAGATGTTTGAGCAGGGTTATATAAAGATGTTTCGCAAAATTCTTTCGTGGGAATGGTACACAGACCAAAACACGAAAGATTTATTTATACACCTACTTTTGACTGTGCAAATTAAAGACAGTAAGTATATGGGCATTGATATTCCCAGAGGTTCAAGGGTGGCATCAGTGGCAACACTTGCGAAAGAGTTAAAGTTGACAAATAAGAAAATTCGGACAGGGTTGGAGCACCTTGAAGCGTCAGGCGAAGTGGCAAGGTCTAAATGTTCAAGATTTTCAGTAATATCAATAGTTAAATGGAACGATTACCAAGTAGAGGGGCAAAGTAAAGGGCAAAGTAAAGGGCAATCAAAGGGCAATCAAGGGGCAAGCAAAGGGCAACATAATAAGAAAGAAAGAAGTAAAGAAGAAAAGAATATAGCGCCTAACGGCGATTCTGCTTCGCAGCCCTTTTATGATTTATCGCCCAGCAAGATGAAGCCGCTTGATGAATCTCCTCAGGAACGGAGCGACAGATTGAAGAAGTTAAGGGAGAGTTAGACTATGGCATACGAAATGAACAGGAATGATGTTTTTGCTTTTGCGGCATCTATAGGAGCAAACCTTCAGGAAAAGGGTGACGAGCTTTGGTTTAAGCAATGTCCTTATTGCAATAGTCGAAAAGACCAATATACTTTTTCGGTCAACCTTAATACTGGAGCGTTCAACTGCTTTAGGGCGAGTTGCGGAAAGCAAGGGCACTTTGTGGAGCTTGCGAGAGATTTTGGATTTCAGCTTGACTTTGGAGATAACAAGCGAAGGGAATATAGGCAACTTCCGCAAAGACCTGTTGTCGTCAGGGAGGCTGCAATTGATTATCTGCAATCTAGGGGAATAAGCAGAGAGGTTGCAAAGCGATATAAAATTACCACCAAGAAGGATGATGAAAACATTCTTGTTTTTCCGTTCTATGATGAGAATAATGTTTTACAGTTTGTCAAATACCGTAAGACCAATTTCCGAAAGGGTAGGGATAAAAACAAAGAGTGGTGCGAGAGCAACACGATGCCAATTCTTTTTGGAATAGCTCAATGTGAAGACTTTACCCGTCTTGTAATTACCGAAGGTCAGCTTGATAGCTTGTCTCTTGCTACGGCAGGGATAAAAAACGCAGTCAGTGTTCCCACTGGGGCAATGGGCTTTACTTGGGTGGCAAATTGTTGGGAATGGCTACAGAAGTTTGAAAGAGTGGTCGTGATGGGCGATTGCGAAAAAGGGAAAATTACTTTGGTTGACGAATTGAGCCGTAGACTTCCCAGGCTTGAAGTTGTTCAGACGGAATATTATCTGGGTGAAAAGGATGCAAATGACATTTTGCGGAAATTTGGAGCCGAAGCTCTTGTCAAGGCGGTAGATTCTGCTGTTGTTCAGCCCGTGAAACGGATTAAGCGTCTTGCAGATGTAGAAAAGGTGGACCTTTCTACGCTTCCCAAAATAACAACAGGGATAACTGAGATTGACAGGGCTATTGGTGGCTTGTATTTCGGCCAGGTTATTCTTTTAACGGGTAAGCGTGGCGAAGGTAAATCCACTTTTATGTCACAGCTGATATGCGAGGCATTGAATCAGGGACATAAGGTCCTGGCGTATTCCGGTGAGCTTGCCGATTATCATTTTAAAAGCTGGCTTGATTTCCAGCTGGCAGGTGGTAACAACATCAAGACCAACACAAACAAGTTTGGTGATGAATGGCATATGTTGCCGGACACTACGGCGGAGCAAATAAGTTTATGGTACTCAGATAATGCATTTATTTATGACAACAATGTGGTTGACGGTGAGGATGAATTTGAAAGCCTGCTTGAAACGGTGGAACATGCTATTCAACGATATGCAATTAATCTTGTGTGCATTGACAATCTTATGACAGCTCTTGAAGTTGATACACGAGACGATTTGTACCGGGCGCAGAGTAAGTTTGTACATAGCCTGAAGAAGCTGGCGACCAGATACAATGTGGCGGTCGTTCTTGTGGCACACCCTAAAAAGTCAAGAATGGAATTCACAAACGATGATGTTTCCGGTTCGTCAGATATCACAAACCGTGTTGATGTCGTTATGAATTACGGCAGAGCAGAAGACAATCGCGAATATGACAGCGAGGTTGTTATTACGAAAAACAGATTGACGGGAGTACTTATAAACTCAAAGGACCCAGTAAAACTGATTTATTCTAAAAAGTCGAAGCGAATAATGTCAACTATGTACGGAGACCCCGACAAGAAATACGGATGGGAAGATGTACAGACTTGGGAACAGTTGGAACTTCCTGACGATTTGCCGTTTTGAAAAAATAATTAAGAAAGAGAAGAGGAAATATGAAAACCAACGAAAGACCAAAAGGACAGATAAACCTTTTGGATGAAATAATAGTTGATAATTTCGCCGGGGGTGGCGGTGCATCCACAGGGATTGAATTGGCAACAGGACAGAATGTGACCATTGCTATCAATCACGACCCGGCTGCTATATTAATGCACAAAACCAATCATCCGTATACTTTGCATTTACAGGATAGTGTCTGGAATATTGACCCGGTTGAAATTTGTGCCGACAGACCTGTTGGACTTGCGTGGTTCTCTCCGGATTGTAAACATTTCAGCAAAGCAAAGGGCGCAGCTCTTGTAGATAAAAACATCAGAGGTCTTGCGTGGATTGTTCTCAAATGGGCAGGAACGGTAAGACCAAGAGTGATTATCCTTGAAAATGTGGAAGAATTTAAGACCTGGGGCCCAGTACGGAAGGGTAAGCCCATTAAAGCCAGAGCCGGCGAAACCTTTGATAAGTGGTTCAGTCAACTTGAAGCATTGGGATATGAAATCGAATATCGTGAGCTTGTGGCAGCGGATTACGGAGCGCCTACAACTCGTAAGAGATTTGTCCTGGTTGCAAGATGTGACGGCAAACCGATTGTATGGCCCGAAAGAACTCACGCGCCAAGAGATAGCGAAGAGGTTAAATCCGGCAAGTGTAAGCCGTGGGTTTCAGCTGCAGAGATAATTGATTGGAGTTTGCCTTGCCCGTCGATTTTTGAAAGCGCTTCCACAATTAAAGAAAAGTATGGGCTTAAAGCTATGCGACCCTTGAAGGATAACACAATGCGTCGGATTGTAAGAGGGATGGATAAGTTTGTTATCAAAAGTCAGAAGCCGTTTATTGTTCAGGTCAACCATGGTGGAGCTGACAGAGTATCGGATGTGGGACAACCGCTAGGGACAGTAACAGCAAAGCACGGATACGGAGTGTGTGACCCGGTATTGTCGCCTTTGCATATGCATAATCATTCAGGAGCAAGTGGCACAGACATAAGAGAACCTATTAACACCATTACAACAGTAGGTGCTCAAATGTTGATTACTCCACATCTAATACAAATAGGACAAATAGGCGGTGGAGATAGAATAAGAGGCATGCAAGAACCCGTGCCGACAATTGTATCAAAAGCAGAGGCTTGTTTAATATCACCCACCCTTATTCAATATCACCAGGAGCAGAACGATAAGGAAGTAAGAGCGAGTGGTTTTGAAACTCCATTACAAACGGTTGATGGTTCAAACAGATACGGCATAGCCGCAGCACATTTGACTGAATGGTATGGAAATGCCCAAGATGCACTTTCGTTAAAATCTCCACTACATACAATATGTTCAAAAGACAGAGAAGCTTTAACACTTGCCCATATTACTGAATTTAAGGGACAGGATATAGGGCAGAGTGTAAACAATCCTTTGAGGACCATAACTGCAAGTGTAGGTGAATTTGGTACCGTTTGCACAAGACTTGAAAAAATAAACGGATTTAACGATTTGAAGTTCTGGCCGCAGGTGAGGGATATGCTCAACACCTATTGCGGATATAACATTGCAGAGGATGAAATTCTTATCCTTACAATAGGCGGTATTGATTACTTTATATCAGATATCGGTCTTCGGATGCTGACCCCTGCAGAGTTATACAGGGCACAAGGTTTCCCGGAAGATTATATAATCGACCACGATTATACCGGCAAGCCTTATCCAAAGAGTCAGCAGGTGGCACGGTGCGGAAACGCAGTATGTCCGCCTATGGCAAAGGCTGTTGTTGCGGTTAATCTGCCTGAGTATTGCATTGTGGATTTGAGTACAATGGCAGCGCTTACAAATCATATGGCGGTGTAAGAAAGGACGATGAGGGAAATGAAAAGAGAAATAGACCCTAAGGTGAAAAAATCACGAAAAGGAAAGGGTGATGTGGAGTGATGGACTGTATTGATAGAGATTTACTCTTAAAAGACATTGGTGAAAGTGTTGTGTTCACAGTTAAAAGTGGTTTTATTTCTCCTGAAATGCGAGGTGCAAGAAAAGTTATTGACAGAATTGAAAACGCACCCACCGCAGATGTTGCAGAAGTGAAACACGGAGAGTGGGAAGATTTATACAATAGCAGATATGATAATCCGTTGTATGTATGTTCTAAATGTAATTGCAGGGCATTACGGACAAATGAAAAAGATGAGCTTGGACACATAAAATGCAGTCAGGAGTTATCACCATATTGTCCTCATTGCGGTGCAAAAATGGACGGGGGTGTGAAGTAATGGCTGATTGTAACACTTGTAAAGCAAACAAGGTTTGCGATCATAACAAGTACGGATTTGAGAATTGTAATAATTACATACCACCTGATGTTGTGGAAGAATGTGAAAACATTTCAGACCTTCATCCAGTGGATGAATTCCATTGTTCAAATTGTGGTTTGATTTTGGAAGATTACACAAGAAAAGTCATCGATGAAGATAATGACGATGTCTATAATTATGAATATGAAATGAAATTCTGTCCGGAATGTGGTTTGAAAGTAGGTGAGTGTTATTGGTTAAAGGGAAACCTTAACAACCTTGTAAAAGAAATGGCGGGGGAGTAGAGATTTTATAGTTATTGTTGTATTGTGAAAATAGTGTTTTAAGGCTTGGAGGGGAAAAGGTAAGATGCAATATGGTTCTGAAAAAGTATTGTGCCCATTTTATAAAGATGAGACAAGAAATTCAATAAGATGTGAGGGCGTTATATCTGTTGCTTGTGCAAATAATTTTGATGTCACAGCAGCCAAAAATCAGCATTTGGAACAGTATTGCTGTAGTGATTATAAAAAATGCCCTCAAGCAAAGGCTCTTTATCAGAAATATAATTAGGGGAGTAGAGAAAAGATAAGGATAGTTGGTATAATAAAATTAAATATTGAAAAGGAGCTGATACAATGCGAAAGTCAAACAATAACGAGTTGATACTGTGTGCGGTATCGGCTCTTTGCCTTTCCCCTTTAACTGTGAGGTGGTAGGGTGGCAAAAGAAATAGATTGGATTGCTGTTAAAAATGAATACATTAATACCAATATAAGCCAACGAAAATTGGCAGAAACATATAATGTGTCATACAATACCTTAAAAGATAAAGCGCATAAGGAAAAATGGGCAGAAGATAAGAAAAAGCAACACATCAAAATCACATCAAAAACACATCAAAAAACAGCTGAAAAAATAGTTAATGCAGAAGTTGACCGTGTTGCCAATTTGTTAAATCTGACAGATAAGGCACAGGAGCAAATAAGCGTTGCTTTTGGACAGCTCAATAAGCACATGGATATGTTTGGCAATATTCACGATGCGGATATCGTGGATGTATCTCGATTAAAAAAATTGGTCTCTGCTCTTAAAGACATTAAGGACATACTTCACGAAGATAGGAAAAGCGAAAATGCCGATGTCCTTGCAAAACTTGATGAGGTAATAGGTGAGGTGGACAAGCTTGCGGAATAAGTTGAATAACCTGACCGATAAACAAAAAGAATTTTGGAATAATTGTAATCACCGCTGGAATGTAAAATGCGGAGCTACGAGAAGCGGCAAGACTTTTCTTGATTATTACCTAATACCAAAGCGAATAAGAGCAGTAAGTGGCAAGGATGGATTGTATGTTATTCTTGGCAACACAAAAAGCACTTTGCAGAGAAATATAATTGAACCGCTACAAAATATTTGGGGCGTTGAGCTTGTAAGTGATATAAAGGCAGATAACACAGCGATGATGTTTGGCGAAAAAGTTCATTGCATCGGGGCAGATAAAATAAACCAGGTTAATCGGCTTCGTGGTTCGTCAATCAAATACTGTTATGGGGACGAGGTTGTTACCTGGAATGAAGAAGTATTTAATATGCTAAAGTCTCGTCTTGACAAAAGTTATTCACTTTTTGACGGCACTTGCAACCCGGAAAGTCCAAACCATTGGTTTAAACAATTTTTGGACAGCGATGCGGATATATTTTATCAACAATATACCCTATATGACAATCCTTTTAATCCAAAAGAGTTTGTAAAAAATCTTGAGTTGGAATATCAAGGGACCGTATATTTTGACCGATACATATTGGGAAAGTGGAAACGAGCAGAGGGGATTGTCTTTCCGGACTTTGCGGACAACACAGACAAATACATAATATCAAAAGACGAATGCCCTAAAAGATTTAAAACCCTTGGCATCGGTTATGACTTGGGCGGAAATAAATCAAACTTTGCATTGATTGCATCCGGGATAACCTATGAAAATGAGGTTGTTGTTTTTGAAGCAAAGGAAATTGTCCCGGAAGACATGAAACTTGAGGATGTGGAAAGAGCTGCTATTGATTTTATAACCGAGATTGAAGAAAATTATGGGGTTACAGCTGACTATTGTTATATAGATGACAACTACTACACCACAGTAAATAGCCTTAATAATTGGCGGTATATTTTCGATAGCGCTGCACGGATAAAAATAAGCATGCCTCTTGAAGACAGACCGCTTATGCTGACAAAGTTAATGGCAAATGGTAGATTTAAGCTTGTTGAGGGCGAGTGTGAACCTTTAATATACCAATTGCAAAACGCTGTATTTGATGAAAAGTCAGAAAAAGCGGTTATATGCGATGACGGGTCGATGAATATTGACTGTATAGACGGATTTTTTTATTCAATAGCGGATGATTATTTATATTTAACAGATTAAGGAGTGATATTTTGGGTTTTTGGCGTAATTTTTGGAAAAATTTAAAAGCATTGGGTGAATATGAAACGGAGAGCGACAGACGACTACCGCTTAAGGTGCAGGAATGGACGGATTATAGGCATTATTGCCCACTTGATGTTATTGTGTCAAAAGTGACAGTGGTATCTATGGATGAAGCAACTATTGACCTTGAGAGCGATAGCAAATTGACAGAACCATTGCAAAAGCTTTGTGATGAAATAGAGGCTAAACGATACAAAATATGCTCAATGATGCTTGGTGAGGGCGGTTGTTTTGCTACTCTTGCAACGGGGGAGAGCGGACAGCCATATCATATAATAGCAAAACAATCTGATGTATCTGTTTATAAAGTATCTGCAGATACAATATATGAAGCCGCTATTATTATAGAGCGGAAGATTGTAAAAAACAAAGAGTATCGCCTTATAAGGCATCATTTACTTGATGAAAATGGCACTCTATGGATTTATTATTATACTACCGACAAAAACGGAAACAGCAAACATCTTGATGAGTGGGAACATTATCAGCATGAGGGTGTAAAGTTTCTTAATGCAAATCACATCGGGATTGCTTATTTTAAATCACCACAAAACAGCCGAGGTCTTGAACCGTTCTTTGGTGTCCCCCTTAATTTTGGTTGTGAAGAATTAGAAGAGCAAATTCGAAAGGACCGTAAAGCTCTTGCTGATGAAATGAAAAATGCGGAAATGATACTCTTTGCCGATGAAAGCATTACGAGGGTTGAAAAGGATAACAAGGCCCCTATTTCGAGCGTTTTGAGCAATCAGAAACTTAAGCTGCCTGAAAAACTTTATACCATACGAAAAAAAGCAGGCATTGATGGCACTCTTATAGATAGCTTTGCTCCTGCAACGCGATATGAGGATTACAAAAAGAAACTTGACAAAAGCTGTATGGAGTATGAGGACCAAATAGGCCTTAACAGAGGCTTTTTGACCGAAGCTGAACATACATCAGGAGCGACAGCTACCGAAATCCGCACAGCAAACATAAAAACCATATCAACAATGAAAAATGTTCAGGCTGCTTTTTATAACGGCACAGAGCAGTTGCTTGAGGCTGACAGCATCTTTTTGGGGATTGCTTTAGATTTATGGACATTAAAGGTTGATTGGTACAATCCTTTTGAGGATGAGGCGTCGCAGTGGAAAAATCTGCTTGAGGCATACGATAAAGGCGCTGCGGAAATAGAGGATTTGATTTTGTTCAGATTCCCCAATCTTTCGCCGGCGGAAATCGAAGAAAAGGTGCAGAGAATTAACAAAAGCAAAAAAGCCGATACGGCGAATGCCCTTGACAAGATGTTTATGGGGGGATAATAATTGAGTACATACCTTGATAATCTTGAAAAACAAGCGGATATAATGTTTGCCAGAGTTGGTGGCTGGGAAATAAATGCCTTGCGGAGAATTGGAAGAAGGGTCAAAAAAATAGGCTCGCTTAGTCACGCAGACCTGCAGGCAATAAATAATGCTGCTATTGTCAATCAGGATGTCGAGGCAGTAATGAAAGAACTTGCGGAGCTTACCGGGCAGAATGTGCGTGAAGTACAGCAGATGTATGATAACATGATTGCCGGAATGCATGAGGATAAAAAGACTTTGTATGATTACCGCAACAAACCTTTTGTACCTTTTGCTGACAATAAAGAACTGCAGTCAATAACAAGAGCTTTTGCTAGGACAACAGCAGAAACATTTGTAAACCTGAGTATGACAAAGGCAAACCGAATAGGCTTTGTTGACGAAGTGGGGAAATTTAAGCCTATTCACAAAGCTTTCAAAGAGGTTATCGACAAGGCCGTTATGAGTGTGTCAACGGGCACGGGTGATTATAATAGCGAAATGCTTGATGTTCTCCGTCAGCTTGGCGGTAGCGGTGTCCGGGTGGACTATGGTAACGGCATAACCAGAAGTCTTGATAGTATGGTGCGACAGAATGTTCTCTGGGGCGCAAAACAAACAGCAAAGGAATATGAGCATATAATAGGTGATGAGCTTGGATGCGACGGTATAGAAATAGATTGGCACAGCAATCCTCGCCCATCACATGAATTTATGCAGGGTAAACAATTTATATTGGGTGAAGCACGAACTGTCAATGGCATTTACTTTGAGAGTGCGGATAAGGCTCTTGAGGCTTTAGACGATTATGGATGTTTGCATTTTGAAACACGGATAATATGTGGCGTGTCAGAACCGACATATAGTCCTGAAGAGTTAAAACGCCTGAATGAGGAAAATAATCGTCTTATTGAGATTGATGGTGTATCCAAAAAGGGATATGAGTGGAAGCAGACAATGCGCCGACTCGAAAGAGAAGGTAAAGAAACAAAACTCAAAAGGGAAACTTTTAAGGCTGCAGGGAATAATACCGAAACCAGAAACCAAAGCCAAAGACTTAAAGCCATTGAGGAAAAGTATCAGCTGATAGCGGATAAGACGGGAATTAAGGCTCAGTATGAGAGAATGGCAATAGTTAAGGGTAAAAGTATTGACAATTCTGGAGATGTTGGCTATAATAGATTTAGAAAAGTACAAAACATTGGTGCGTTTAAAAATTTGGCAGAGCCAATGCAGAAGCGGCACATAACAAAAATAATAAAAGAGATGGACATCGATTATACTGACATTGAAATTGATATAATCCGCGACACAAAATTTATTGGAACAGGGTTAATGGGTTATACATTCCCGAATGGGAAAAGGGTTCAACTGTATCCCGATGCTTTTATGGATAGGGAACAATTAGTTAAAACATTGGGGCACGAGAGAGTGCATTGCGAACAAGTACGATTGTTTGGAGAGGCTAAGACAATAGAGGATGAAATTTATTATGAAAAAGGCCCAGATTTTTCAGAGGAGTTCTGGTGGTCAGAATATATAAGGAGGACTGGATATGGTAAAAACAGATAAGTGGATACCTTTGTTGAAAAACTTTTACAACAAAGAAAATATACTGTGTCCCGAATGCGGGGGAACTATACAAGTGGATATTTATTCTAATGACCACGAGGTTGGTTTTGCCGTTCTTCAGTGTTTATCCTGTAAAGAGCACATAAAGTTGTCGAGAATATTGATTCCCGAAGGAATAGAAGTAAAAGGTTTTTAATAATATTAACAAACTTGCACCTACTTTTTGTAGGTGTTTTTTTATGAAAAAAAGTTTCCTTGGGGTGGTAGAGAACTAAAAATCAAATATTATATAATTGGTGTCAAGAGATGAAATGTCTTTTGACACTTTTTTATTTAGTCAGATGATAAGACTTAAAACGGTCAAGCGAAGTGCATAGATACTCACTTAAAACGGACTTAAACGCAGGAGGTATTAAATGGCAATTACAGTAAAGTATCTTGAAGAATTGGGCGTAGAAAAAGAAACCGCCGAAAAGATTTTTGCGGAAAGAAGCAAGGAAATCGAAACCGATAAGGCTAAAAGAGAAAAGCTTGAAACAGAGCTTAAAGAAAGTAAAGGGAGCCTTGAAAATCTTACTGCAGAATTTGAAGAGTTAAAAACCGCCAATGCAAGCGGTGAAGACTGGAAAGCAAAATTTGAGGCACTGCAGGCCGAAAATGATGCAAAAGAAAAACAAGCGGAGGCCGACCGTATACTTGCAGAAAAAACTGAAAGTATCAATAAGAGGTTTAATGCTGCACTTGGAGAGAAGGAATTTTCCCACGATGCAATAAAAGCTGACTACCTTAAAAAATTCGGCGATGCTCTTGAACTTGAAGAAAACAAGTCAAAGAGCGATGAGGATATTTTCCACGATTTGACAAAAGACGACGCTACTGCATTTAAAGGCGTAACAGTTGTCAAACTCGCAGGTGGAGATGGTAAAGTAGCTCCTGGCTCCGAAGAGGATGCCCAGGCAAGGGCGGTTATGGGACTTCCGCCTTTAAGATAAAAACAGAAAGGATGATTTTTAATCATGGCAAACGCTATTGCGCTTTTTAAAAAGTATATTGCACTGCTTGACGAAGTTTACAAGCAGGCATCAAAGACAGCCATCCTCGATGGCGACAATGCACTTGTTCAGGTAGGTGCAAACACAAATGAAATTATCGTTCCTAAACTTTCTATGGATGGTCTTGCGGACTATTCAAGAAATGACGGTTATGTTAAGGGCGATGTAGAACTCACAATGGAAACCGTTAAATTCAACTATGACAGAGGCCGTAAGTTCTCTGTTGATGCTATGGACAACGAAGAAACTGCCGGAGTTGCATTTGGTAAGCTTTCTTCTGAGTTTATTCGCACAAGAGTTGTTCCCGAAATGGATGCTTTCCGTTTTGCTTCTTATGCAGGAACAGAAGGTATTTCAAAAGGTTCGGGCACACTTGCTGACGGCAACGCTGTACTTGCTGCGCTTGTAGAGGCACAGAGCAAGATGGATGAGGATGAAGTTCCTGAAGAGAACAGACACCTTTTCATTACTCCCACAAATTACAATGCGGTAAATGCAGTTGACACAACCAAATCAAAAGAGGTTCTTGCTTCTTTTGCAAGCATTGTAAAAGTACCCCAGGGCAGATTCTATACTGCAGTTGAACTGAAAGACGGTACAACCGGTGGTGAGGAAGCAGGCGGTTTTGCAAAGGCTGAAAACGGTGCAGAAATCAACTTTATGATTATTCATAAGCCGGCACTTCTTCAGTATCCCAAGCACACCGTAAACAAGGTTATTTCTCCCGAAGCAAACCAGGAAAGCGATGGTTGGTTATTCTTCTATCGTGCGTATGGACTTGCTGATGTTTATGAAAACAAAACAGCGGGTATCTATTTGCACCACAAGGAGGTATAGTCCATGAGCAAAGTGATAGGACTTCAGCTTAAAAAGAAGACGGCTCCCCCCAAAGAGGGAAAAGCCCCTGAAAAGGACGCCAAGACCCCCAAAGAGGGAACCGGCAAAGCGAATAAATAACGAAAAGAGGGCGGTTTATTTATGCAATACTTAACCTATGAAGAGTACAAAAAAATAGGCGGTACGCTTGAAGAAACCGCCTTTAACCGCATTATAATCCGTGTGTGTGGAGAGATTGACGGCCGCACAAAGTGCCGCATTCAGGGAATGAAAGAAATCCCCGAGAATGTAAAAGTGCTATGTGCTGATTTGGTTGAATATTACTCCTCAAATGTTACAAATGGGATGGTAATATCAAGCAAAAGCACATCTGCAGGTCCGGTGAGCGAAAGTGAGAGTTATACCGTTAAAACATCTGAAGATGTTGAGAACGACCTTGAAAATATGTTTTATTCATATTTAGCTAGCGTAAACGACGATAACGGTACGCCGCTTCTGTACAGGGGGTGCAGCATTTGATTGATAAATTCATAAAAAAATGCACCATATACATTAGTGTTCAAGAGGATGAGGAAAACGACAGGCGATTTGAGAGATTTGTAATTAAAAAATGTATGGTGTATGGCGGGGTTGCTGAAAAGTCTGCAAATGGCACGATACAAAAGATTGTGAATTCTCAAACGGTTATAACAAAGGATGTAAAGAGGTATAAAGTGCCACTTGAATATCTTTCTCTCCCGGATGAAGAAAGGGACAAGTATTACACCGCAAAAGCAAACGATTTTATTGTTTTTGACGAAGTTGACGATGTTGTAACTACTTCCCTCGAGTTTCGCGACCTGCAGGATAAATACAAAGATAACGGTATGAGTATTACGGCGGTAAACCCTTATATATTCGGGTTAACGACTGATAATATTACGTTGACAAACGCATAAGAGGTATAAAATGAGCAAATACGCAAATTTAGTTAATTATTTCAGGGGATGCCCTGGATTAAAAAAACTGCTGGGAATTGCCGGAATCGAGGAAAGAGGCAATTGTGTAATTCTCCCCCAGGGCGCAAGTCCTGCTGTTCAGTTTGAGGATGGGGTTGATTCTCTTGGGAATTATGAGTGCGAAATAACCCCGTATTCTTCTGTTTATGAGGATTTTCAAATCAACTGCTATAAGTGGTATGATGTAAACGACAAGTCCAAACCCGAAAAAAATGTAAACATATTGAGTTATGACGAAGTACAAAGCATTTGCGATTGGGTAAGGGAGCAGAACGAAAAGAACAATTTTCCCGATATAGGCGAAAAAGTTGTTTCGATTGATTGTGAGCCGTTTGTGCCGCAAATACAGTATGTTAATTCTCAGGATGAGACCGTTGCTTATTTTATTACCGTTCGCGTGAGGTATGTAAATCCACGAAAGAAAAAGGTTGTAGAATATGAACTTGCGGATTGACTTAAACGAACCGGGTATCCTGGCAAAGGTTACAAGTGACCGATTTGGTTTGTTTGTTTCCCACGAGTGGAAAAGACTATTAAACCCATACACGCCAAGAGATGAGGGTATTATGATGCAGACTGCAAAAATAAGGCCCTGGGAAATTGAATACATACAGCCATATTCGGCTTATCAGTATTATGGCGAGGTTTATGTTGACCCACAGACAGGAGCTGCAGGATTCCTAACCGATGAAGGTTGGAAGTCGCGAAAAGGCGTTAAAAAAGTGCCGTCAGGCAGACCTTTACAGTATCAGAAGAATAATCCCTATGCTACGGACCATTGGGACGAAAAAGCGACAAAAGCAGGTCAATTAGACAAGCTATACCGCACACTTAATAACGGATTAAGAAGTGGACAATTTTAAGGAAAGGATGATAATAAATGTCTGAATTTAACAGTTATGCGAATCCAAAGGTAGAAACCAAAAGATTCAAGATATATGCTGATGTAGGCAGCTCAGGCTCTCCCGAATGGGAACTCCAGGGAAGAGGCGTTGAGAGCTGGACCGTGGAAGAAAACAGTGATGTTGAAAAAGTCACTGATGTCCTCGGCACAGTTGATATGGAAAGAGGCACACCGCAGCCTACACAAAGTGGTGTTGCAATTAAACTTCGCAAAGGCTCAAAACTTGGTCAGATACTTTTTGATGCTTTCTATACAAGAGATTATTCAAAACTGAATGCTCTTAAGATTTTGCAGAAGTTTGAATTTGCTGACGGAACAGATGAGGATACCTGTCTTGCAAGACTTGAAGAGGATGTTATGATTGCGATTAACAATTTCACAGGTGAAGCAGGTGGCTATCTTGGTTTTGAAGTGGATATCCACTATGCAAACAAAACCACAACAGGTACAATGCCAAAGGTTGACGGTGATACAATCACATTCACACCCAGCGCGGCGTAAAAAATAAACAAAATACCGCCTTGCCCTATTCGGTAGGGCGGTTATTTATATTTAGGAGGTAAATTGATATGTCTATGAAATTAAGTACAGGTAAAGTCGCATTCCCGATTGAATTTGATAACGGAGATAAGGATTGTATTTATTTTAATCCTAATGACCCGAATTTGTCTATTAGATTGACAGATTTTCAAGACAAGATTACTGCAAGAGTAAAAGAACTTGAAGATATGAAGCTGACCGCAGAAGGAGCACCTGAAGACGGCAATGTCATTGAAAGCTTTAGAAAGTTTCAAAATGTCCTTTTTGAAGAGTTGGATATTGCTTTTGGCGGTGAGGTTTCCGCAGTAGTCTTTAAGCATTGTTCACCATTTGCTATTGTGGGCGGAGATTATTTTATAATGCAGTTTGTTGAGGCAATAAAGCCGGAAATTGAAAAGCATAATAAAAAAGCAAATTCCGATGTTGAAAAGAAAATGGCAAAGCACCTCAATAAATATAAAAAATGATGTGGAGTTTACCTATATCCGTTGAGATAGACGGAACAGAGTATGCAATACGGAATAAGTGTGATTATCGTGTTGTTCTTGATGTTATTTCTGCTTTAAATGACGAAGGATTAGAATTGGAAAATCGCATACAGTGTGCGTTGTTTATTTTCTATGAAAATTCGAGTGAGCTAAAAAATGTTCAGTATGCAATTATTGAAATGATGAAAATAATAAATCTTGGCGAAGAAGTCAAAGAAGAGCAACAACACAAACCACAACTTATGGATTGGGAACACGACTTTTTACAACTTGCACCGCCTATCAGTAGGGTTCTTGGCTATAGCGTGAGAGATCCAAAACACTATACACATTGGTACGATTTTATTGGTGCTTATATGGAGATAGGTGAATGCACTTTTTCAAGCATCGTATCCATCCGTGAAAAACGGTTAAAAGGTAAAAAGTTGGAAACATGGGAACAGGAATTTTACCGGGAAAATAAAAACATAATTGATTTACCCCGAAAATTTACCGCAGAGGAAGAAGAATTTTTGAACTCCGACTGGTAAAGAAAGGAGTTGATATTATATGGCGATTCGTGGTGGCGATGGTAGTATTGTGTTGACTACTCAAATTGACCAAAGCGGATTAAATAAGGGAATGGCATCCTTAAAAGGTGCTATAACGAAACTTGGTGCAGCTATTGGAATTGCCTTTGGCGTTCGTGCTTTAGTGCAGTTTGGCAAACAGGCCGTACAATTAGCAAGTGATTTACAAGAAGTACAGAATGTCGTTGATGTTGCTTTTGGTGATATGGCTTATAAAATTGAAAGTTTTTCAAAAACGGCTATTGAAAATTTTGGTATATCAGAATTAACCGCAAAGCGTACTGCAGCAACATATATGGCTATGGCAAAAGGTATGGGCATAGTTGATGATGTGGCAAGTGATATGGCAATAACAATGACTGGACTGACTGCAGATATTGCATCTTTTTACAATATGTCGCAAGAAAGAGCTGATGTGATATTAAAATCTGTTTATACGGGCGAAACAGAGACATTGAAGCAACTTGGCATTGTTATGACCGAAGTGAATCTTGAGAATTTTGCAATGTCAAAGGGTATTACAAAAAGTTTATCAGCAATGACACAGCAGGAAAAAACAATGCTTCGTTATCAGTTTGTTCTTGAACAGACGAGGTTAGCAAGCGGTGATTTCGTTCGCACGCAAGACAGTTGGGCAAACCAAACGAGAATACTTGCAGAACGATGGAAAGAAATGCAGACTGTATTTGGCGATGCTTTTATGACTATCGGTGTTCTTGTATTGCCTGTAATAAATAATATCATAGCAGGACTTACAAAAGTCGCACAAGCGGCACAAGTTGTGGCACAATGGATTTATAAAGCATTTACAGGGAAAGAATTAAAATCATCGACAAATGCCACGCAAAGTCAAGCAACGGCATTGTCGGGGGTTGGTTCTTCCGCAGAATATGCCGCAGATGGAATGGATGATTTAGGAAGTTCAACAAAAAAAGCCAACAAAGAAGCAAAAAAAGCACTTGCAGGATTTGATGATTTGGAAATAATCACATCAAATTTGGCAGATAGTGCAGATAGTGCCGCAGGGTCAATGGGAGAAATTGGCGGTGGCATAGGTGCAATGGATACAAATGTTGATTTTTCAACAGAGGGAGACGCTCCTGATACAACCTGGATTGATACATTTTCAAAAAAATTAGAGCCCGCTAGACAGGCATTATCAAGGCTAGCGGAACAACTTATACCGCTAAAGGATTTCTCAAGTCAAGCTCTGCAAGATTTTTACAATCTTGTTTTAACACCGATTGGTAACTGGGCATTAGCGGAGGGATTTCCTCGATTTGTTGATGCAATAAGCAATCAATTAGCATTGGTTGATTGGTCTATATTAAATGGTGCACTTCAACGTTTATGGCAAGCAGTTGCTCCCTTTGCGATAAATGTTGGTGAGGGATTGCTATGGTTTTGGGAAAAGGTTATAACGCCGCTAATAAGCTGGTCCTTAAATAATTTAATACCATCTTCTTTGGATTTAATCTCCGCCGCTATATCATTCTTAAATGAAATAATAGAAATTGCACAACCTATGTTGGAATGGATTTGGAATGACTTTTTTGTTCCTTTGAGAGATTTTGCTTGGCAGGTTTTAATCGATTTTATAGATTTACTTACAGGGGCGTTTGAGGGATTAACGAATTGGGCCTCGCAGAATCATTCGGCAATAAGCGATATCTCTACCATATTTTTGGGATTTTTAGCAGGAATATGGATATATAACACTGTGAAAGCGATAATACCGTTTTTGGAAAATTTAAGATATCAATTTTGGCTGTTTTCTCATCAACAAGGAATGTTTACCGCCCTTGGAACTGCAATAAATTCTCCGGCATTAGCAATTGGGGCATTGACCGCTGCAGGACTTTATTGGGTTAAAAATTGGGATAAAATAAAAAAAGCATTTGAAGGTATGGCTGGATGGCAAAAAGTAATTACTGTTGTTTTAGGTTTGGCGGCAGCAATAGCAGTTTTATGGGTTGCTATTTCCGTAGGTGTTGCGGCAGCAGGAATTGTTGCAGGTTTAGCTGCTCTTGGATTAGGCGCAGGAATATTGGCAATAGGAAACGCAAATCAAAAAGCAAAGGCCACAAAAGAACTTACATCGGTCCCTTCAGGAAGGTCTGCTATATCCTCCACGGTTCCTACCAAAACTGTTGGACAATATTCTATTCCGGGATATGCAAAAGGTACAGTTGTTCCACCTAACAGACCTCATCTTGCTTGGTTTGGTGATAATACAAGAGAGCCTGAAGTTGTTTCTCCAGTTTCAACAATGAAAACTGCTTTTATGGAAGCGATGGTGGAAATGGGTGGTAATTTTGGTAGAAATACAGAGGTAATCCTTGAAATTGACGGCAGAGAGTTTGGCAGGGCAGTTGTTGAACAGGGCAACAAAGAAAACAGAAGAATAGGCACAAGGTTGGTGATTGCGTAATGGATATTGTAAAAATTGGCGGTAGGGTATGGGATGTTCTTGTTACTGAAATTACTGAAAGTTTTTCAATTCTTTATTCTGAAAATACCGGGCGTACAATGTCAGTTGGTGCAGGTATGACCCTTGACCCACTTGGAACATTTTTCAATCACAAAGTTACCTTTATGAGGAAAAAGGGACTTGAGAAAGAATTTGACGACCTGTTCGATTTTGTAAGTCAACCCCGATATGACGGGATTGCTGTTGATATTGTCCACAATCAGACAACACTTGCCTATGATGCATACATCTCTCAGGGTGAAAGAGCCTTGAAAAGAGTTGACCCGAAAACAGGAAAGGTATATTGGGATAAATTTACACTCAATATAGTGCCGATGAAAGCGCAGGTGTTGCCTGAATGATGAACAAAGGTGTAGCAATAAGATATGGTGATGTAGCCCCTGAAGCAAAAGAAAACTTTGTGCCGACAGCAAGCGAGAGTGAGTTTGACAACCTTTCGCAACTGCAGCAGTACAATTTGAATTTCCCGAACGATGCGAACCCTTGTGAGTTATATCAGACGGTATTAGACGGAACGGCTTCGGCTTTTCCGTCTGTACCCGAAAGCGCAAACTTGGGTTTGTGGAGTGAACAGATTTCAAACGATGATGGCACATTCACGGAGCCGATTGTGTTGACATTGGAAAGTGCTGGACAGTATTCTTCGCAAGGTTTAACCTTCACATTCGATACTTATAATCAAATATATGCAACAAGGTTAAGCATAAAATGGCTCAGGGTAACAGACGAGGGAATAGAAACCCTTGACGAAAAGGAATTTAACCCGGATAATGCATTCTATTTCTGCCGAAATCAAGCGGAGAACTATAACAAGGTAGTAATTACCTTCTATTCAATCAATATGCCTAAAAACCGCCTTAAATTGCGAGTTATAGACTACGGTTACGGAACATTTTTCTATGGTGATGAGTTGAGGAATGTTAAACTCATTCAAGAACTTGACCCAATATCGAGTGAGATAACAATAAATACTTGCGATTTCACTTTGGATAGCAAGACGGATATGGAATATTCATTCCAGGCAAAGCAGCCATTGTCGATATATTTTAACGGACAGTTAAGGGCGACGACTTTTGTAAAATCTTCCAAGCGTAAGGCAAAATTCTTATGGGAGATACAGAGTGAAGACTACATAGGGGTAATGGATAGCGTTGCTTTTTATGGCGGTATTTATGCCGAAAAATTAGCAGCAGAGCTTATAGACGAAATTTGTGCCAAAGCAAAATCTGTGTGCAATATTTCGAGCGTTTTTGATGGCGTAACGGTCAGCGGATATATACCGTTTACGACTTGCCGTGATGCACTTATGCAGGTGTGTTTTGCAATAGGCGCGGTGGTTGACACATCCAATTCTGATAAGATAGAAATATATCAGCTTGAGGATGAAATAAAGCAGACCATTCCACTAAATCGCATTATGCAGGGACAGAACTTTGATACCGAAGAAACGGTTACATCGGTTGAAGTTACGGCTCATAACTATATTGCAAAAACGGATACAGCTACCGAAAACTGGATTGTGGTATACGAAGCTGCACAGGACGGCATTGGCGAAAATATCCTGGTGCAGTTTTCAGAGCCTTTGCACAGTTTGGATACAAGAGGCGCAGGCAGTATCATAGAAAGCGGCACAAACTATGCGATTATAACAGCAACAGACACATCCTTTCGTCTTGCCGGACTTGGATATGACCATACAACAGTTATAAAAAGGAAATCTAATCCGGTTGTCCTTGCAAGTGAGATTGAAAAGGTTGTAGCAATTCAAAATGCAACTCTTGTAAATGCAAACAATGTGGGTGGCATCTTAGACAGGTGTTACGACTATCTTACAAAGGTTGATTCAACAAACCTTAAGATTGTCGAGGGCAAGCACGTTCAGTATGGCGATTATATCAAATATGGACAGGCTAAATATGGTACATTCAAATACGGAGCAAAAACACCAAACATTGTAACCTATGACCAGCCTGTAAATGTGGGTGAAAATATCGAGGCTGAAACCGAGTATTTGGGAATTGTGTCCGGCAGGATAATAAAGCAATCTTTCAGCCTTAATGGCGGAATTATAATCAAGGAGGCGGTGCTTAAATGATATTTGACAGAACTCAAAATGATGTTAGCACCGCTATTTCTTTAAGAAATGAAAAGGTGCAAAAGTTTCAGGAACTGACAGAAAGTGAAATTGCAATTCTTGAAAAAGGCACAATGACAATCAATACTCTTAATCGTATTGAAAATAAACAGGCGGAGCTTAGAGCCTTATTTAATGAAATGGGGTATTGGAACACGCCCATAATAAATAAGGTGTGGGATTCTACACAGATATTTAATGCCGATGAGTTTCAAAGGATAATTGATAACACAAACATTTTGCGAGATGCCTTCTTTGTGTATAAGAGCACACCAAAAACACCGCCTGTTTCATATCATTTTGAGGATATAAACAGCCTTGAGAAAATATTGTATGACCTTGATGTAATGATAAATGATGTGAAGAGCCTATACAGAGAATGCGGCACTTTTGAAAGTGGGGAGGAATAAAATTGGTTGATTTTAAGGATAAAACAAGCGAAGAAAGCGGCACACCGATAAATCGTGAAAACCTAATGGCAATACAGGGTTTTATTACAAAGGATACTGTTTTTAACGCTGACGGGAGTATAACAGAAACAAATAGTAAAGGCGAAGTATTAACCACGGTATTTAATGCCGATGGAAGCATAACCGAAACTTTTGTGGGGGAAAAAACAATAACAATGACAACAATATTTAATGAAGATGGAAGTATTTCGGAGGTGATTTCATAATGGGGCTTTGGGCAGGAATTAAACACGCTTTGAATAGCACTCTTGGAACAAGTGATTTTAAGCCGTTAGATAAATTGATAAGTGAAAAAATAGACGGTGTAAGAACTTTGGGGGCAAGTGATGCTACTATAATTGTTGTTGGGTCAGGCAGTGCATCAAACTCCACAACCCATTTATTACAATTTAAGGCAAATGTTAGCGGCAGTATGCGTTTAATGGGTACTGCAACTGTGGGCAGAAGTGATTATGGAGATAGTGGCGGAATTGGAGTTATCCCTGGCGGTTTCCAGGGGAAAAATGGGGATGGCTCTGCGACAGGCAATCACCTTGACGTATGTTTCGATTTTTCAATTACAGCGGGGGAAACATATTCTGTCTATGTTAGGGCTGGTAGAAATCAATCTATAAATGCTTGGGATATAAGACTTGGTGCCAGCGTGATAGATGCCTCAATGGTAACATTATTATAAAGAAATAGGTTAACAAGGAGATAGAATATGGCATTAAAAAATACTTGGAAAAACAAAGTGGATGGAGTAGATGATGTTCTTGCGGAAGATATAAACAGAATTGCCAAAGCGGTAATTGACATTGAAGAAGTTGATACCGGTATAAAAAATCGCAACAATGCTGAGATATTCAACGACTATGAAAATAACGAAACAAATATTCCTTATGCTCATATAGAGGGTAGGTATAATAAGTCTATCATTAAATGTTTCTTAATACAATCATATAACAGCAATACTGTAACTCTCGATTCTGTTGAAGGTATTGAGGTCGGTATGAATTGGAATATTTTTATTCCACACGCTGACGAATTATATGATAAGTATAGAGGTAAGGTTGAGAGTATTGATGGAAATGTTGTTACGCTATCTAATGATATAAATGTGGTTAGCTTGACTGGCATAGAACCAGCTACTACAGGAAGCTTTCTCAACACCTTTATAGTACACGGTGGAATGATAGGCACGACATTAATCGAAGATGACTTTAATGCATTTAGTACACACTTGAGTGGAGAAGAAACAATAGGCTACATAAATTCTCATACAGAAGGAAGATGGACTAAGGCATTAGGATATGCTACGCATGCAGAGGGTTATAAAACCGAAGCTTTAGGAGAACGTTCTCACGCAGAGGGGTATAAGGCTATAGCTTTTGGTAACGAGAGTCACGCAGAAGGATTACAAACTGAATCTATAGGTCAAAATTCTCACGCTGAGGGGCGCAACACAAAAGCCATAGGGCTCAATGCTCATTCAGAGGGTTGTAGCACCGAAGCACATGGTATCAGTTCTCACGCAGAGGGATTAGGTGCTATAACGGGAAGTGAAGGAGAAGCGGCTCACGCTGAAGGTTATAAAACTGAAGCCACCGCTCTCGCTGCCCATGCCGAAGGTAATAACACCGATGCCACAGCAGAAGCAGCTCATGCAGAAGGATTAAGTGCTATAGCTTCAGCCCTTGCTGCTCATGCTGAAGGTCAACACACAGATGCTCTGGGTGTCAGCTCTCACGCCGAAGGTAACCGTACAAAAACAGAGGGAGCCAACTCTCATGCGGAAGGATTTAAAAGTCAAGCTCTAGCTGACAACTCTCATGCTGAGGGGAGAGAGTGTTTTACCCGTAATGATAATGCTCATGCGGAGGGTATGTTCTCTGAGGCTTCAGGTTACGCTTCTCATGCGGAAGGGAGAGGCACAAAAGCAAGTGGTACTTATCAACACGTTCAAGGCAGGTACAATGTTGAAGACCCTTCTAAAGCTCATATTGTAGGTGGCGGTACTTCTGATACAGACAGAAAGAATATTCATACGCTTGATTGGGATGGAAATGCTTATTATGCTGGAAGTGGTGAGTTTTCTTCTATAATTCTCAGAAGTTCTACCCCAGAAAGCAAGAAAAAGTTTAAATTGACAGTTGATGACGTCGGGGAAATAACTGTTGCCGAAATATAGCTTTGTAAATGACGAAAGAAGTAGTAAAGGAATAACACAAAGTAATGTGAAGTGTTACGAAGTAATTGCGAAGTAATGAAAAACCCAAAATGGTTAAATCTACAAAGGAAAGGAGATAAAATATGAACTTGTCAACAATAAAAATATATTTCTGCACTATAATTGGTGTAATCGGCAGTTTTATTGCAAACCTTTTTGGAGGGTGGACGGAGGATATGGGTGCTCTTGTAATATTTATGGCAGTTGATTTTTTGATGGGCTTAATTGTTGCGGGAGTATTTCATAAGAGCAATAAGTCAGATACTGGCGCAATAAGCAGCCGTGCCGGGTGGAAAGGACTTTGTAAAAAGTGTGTTACTCTTGCACTCGTGCTTGTAGCTCACAAATTGGACATGCTTTTGGGCGCTGATTACATAAGAACAACCACGATAATTGGCTTTATTGCAAACGAGACGATATCAATAGTTGAAAATGCGGGGCTTATGGGCGTACCTCTCCCGGAAGTAATAAAAAGAGCTATTGAGATACTTAAGAATAAAGGAGATGGAGAGGAATGAAATTTGGAGTTAAATTAGAAGCTGTTCCAACCAGGGTATATGATTATGAGGTTATCTGTGGTTCGGTTGATGACT
>JAZNSG010000010.1:0-17023 GCA_045591035.1 Clostridia bacterium
CTTCCTAAGACCGCTTGGCCTCCGACTTGGCATTATACATAGTTTTTTCTGCCAAAATACCTGCATTGCGCAAAAACGGAAAAGTCTCGCTCGGAGATAGGTTTGCAGTATTTTTGCCAATAGAAAAGCATTCTTCAAAATATGGTTTCAGAGCATTTGCGCTTTTTGTAAACAGCGGTACATCCATATCTTTGTGACTTCCGTTGTTGCGACAATCAACAAGCCCCGGTTTTGGAGTAGTATGGACCTCGTCTAAAAGGCTTTTTGCTGCAAGTGCAGAGAAGTATTCTTTGTCCCGTAAAAAGAAATAGTTTTCCATAATTTCTTTTGTTGCGGTTTGCAACTCATTAACTGAATGCAATCTTCCTGCGGCACACGCTCTTCCGGGAGCTCCGCAAACAAAACAACCACGAGTATTCTTGCGCTCAAGTTTTTTTCCGTCAAGGTCAATTACATCCATATCAAACAGTCTTCCAATTGTCAGTCTATCTTCAATACAGGTGCATATATCCTTAAGTTTTGACGCATCAGCATTTACTGAAAATATAGCCTCGAATCCTGTGATTTCAGAAGATATGTCTTCATATACGATGTCTTGTGTTAAATTTTCTTTCAACAAACTGATTCCCTCGTAAAATGCCCGTTTTATTAAAGGTGAGGTTTTGACAGGACCGGCAATATTCATTGTAAAGCTGATAAGAGGGAGTTTGAACTGACTTAGTATATCATTTTGCTTTTTTACACGATTCTCACGCGCATCAAGCATCTGACTTAAAGTGACTTCTGTCATTTTTATCACCACTGTATAACTACATAATAAGGTCGGATTGTTTCTTTTGCTGAGAGTCAAGTTTTTGCAGGTTGCTTTCAGCGTTCTTGCCGACACAGCCAACCAACATATAGCGACGATTGAAACGGTCATATATAAAGTGGTTAAGCAAATGAAAGTTTTCAATCATTCTTGTGTGGCTTACATGTATTCTTGGACCGGTGCAAAAATGCTGACGACCACCGATGGATATATGGTTGTTGTCTACATAGTCAACGGGAAGATTTTTTGTAATCATTTCATTAACTTTCTTTTCAATTTCAAGAATATCAAATTCAGGTTTTGTTTCGGGGAATGTGATAACAAATCCGTGTTTTACATCGTCGTGGCCACAACGTGCCATTTCGTATTCGGGCATACAAAGTTCGCATAAGTCCTCTGCGGTATGAGCCATAAGACGGTACGAAAGGGACTCGTATACCTTGTCGCGTATTTCTTGTGGTTCAGGACCAAAAAGATTCGGTCTTGCGAGTAATACCTGTTCCCCAACCCCTATGATAAGATTGGCATTAAAGCCAAGCAGAGGATATATAAGGTCAAAATGCTCCACAATAACACGCTTTTCATTTTGCAAAGCCTCGGTAATCGCATCGGCTAAAACACTCATTTGCGTAAAACCGTTTTCAAAGCGTATGTCGAGATGGTAGGTGTGGGGAGAAAAGTAACCGTTATCCTGTTCCAAAAGGGGAAGAGGTCGTACATAAACACCATCATCGTCGTTTGTGAGTTCCAACCCGGGAAACATGCCTCTGAGCAATGCACTTTTTCCGGACCCGGCATCACCTATAATGCCAATCAGTTTGTCAAAAGGTGATAAATAAAGCTGAGCCAGCTGCATACCAAGGGCATACATACGGTGATGACCTCGCGGTGCGAAATAACTACTTAAAATATGGTTTTTTTGGCGTTCTTGCATAGTTTTATACCTCCCAAATTATATTAAGCCTTTATTTAGTAAAAAGTCATATGTTGTATCAGGTACCAATGATTTAATTTCTTGTATGTTTTTAGAGTCAATCAGAGCTCTTACCTGACTTGCGCTTATAGGTGCGTTTGATATTTCGAGTCTTGGAAGTTCTTTAACCTCAATGCCGTGTGCGGGTAGAACTTTCTTAAGCTCCTTATTATATTGCTCTGTCATCGGCGAAAGAGGCTCGGTTCCCACATAACGGGTGGTTATGTTAAATTTTGGAGTATAGTACTTTATGAATATTTCGATGTCTAAAAGACACTTGACTTGGGTAATGCTCTCGCGATCTTTAAGAAAGTAGGTAGGAAAGGTCGCCGAAGAAATGAGGTATGGCCCGGTTGTAAGGACGATTACGTTTGGAATATCAGCGGTGCCTGATTGTACCATTTTCAGACGGTCTTCTGCAGAAAAGAAGCTTTTGTCTTCAGATACAACAAATACATAAAGCCGGTCGCATTCTTTAGCAGCTGTCTCAATCAGGTAGCGATGACCCAGAGTAAACGGGTTGCAATTCATAATGGCAGCACCCACTTTACCGACGGTTTCTTCTGCCGGAAGTGTATTTAAAAAATTGATTATACCGTCTTTACGGTTTTCCATAAGCAAAACTTTGTCTGTCTCAGCCACCGGATAGAAGAACAAAGACGAAAACATCTCTTTGTTTTCAGGTTTGGTATAAAGAAACAGGTGGCTTAATCCTTCGTTGAACGCCTCCTGTCGCAAGGCGGTAATTAGTGTTGCGGTAAGACCTTCGCCCTGTCTTTCGGAATCAACAGCAATACATTTCAGAATATTTCCTGTACGCGAACCTGTGGCAACAAGAGTATCCCCGTCCCAAAGAAGAACTGTCTGAGTGACAGATTCGTCCGGCTCAAGAGCCGATTTCTTTAAAAGGTCTTTCCACATATTCAATTTTGTTTCATTAAAGCTGGATATTTTTTCGATATACATATTCTATCCTTTTTCTATACATTTTCTTAATTACATTATAACGCATAATTATCAAAAATGCAAAGAAAAAAATAATTGATTTTTATAAAAATATGTTATATAATATTGGTAAATTGGACTATAACTTTTTACTTTTAAAGGTCATGGAAGGAGTTGCAATAAAATGGATATTTCAAAATGTGCATCAGCGGGAACAATGGAATCCAGTGATGTTTATGTAGAAATCGAATCATCGCAGGATGGTTTAAACATCCAGCTTGAGTCGGTTGTTCTTCAACAGTTCGGAGAAAAAATTCAAACTGTGATAAGAGAAGTATTGGAAGAACAAGGTGTGGAAAATGCCGGTGTTCGTGTGATAGATAGGGGTGCGCTTGAATGTGTCATCCGTGCCAGATTAGAGACAGCAGTTCTCCGTGGAAAGGGGGATGAATAATGCGCCGCAGTATGTTGTTTTTACCGGGTAACAATCCAAATATGCTTATAAATGCAAGTTGTCTTGGGGCAGATGCTGTAATCTTTGATTTAGAGGACGCAGTATCTCCTGCAGAAAAAAGGACGCAGCCAGAATTCTTGTGCGTAATACCATGCGTTATATGGATTTAAAAGGCTGTGAGGTTATTGTCCGTATAAATTCTGTTGATACTGATTTCTGGAAAGCAGATATTGATGCTATACTTCCTGAACAACCTGACCTTATTTTGCTTCCCAAAGCGAGTGTTCCAAATGATGCACTTGCTGCAGATGAGTATATGACTGAGGTTGAAACTAAGTTGGGTCTTTGTCAGGGTACTGTTGGGTTGATGCCTCTTATAGAGACTGCATTGGGAGTTGAAAACTCTTATGCAATCGCATCTTGCTCGAAACGCGTCAAGGCGCTGTTTTTAGGTGCTGAGGATTTAACGGCCGACCTTCAGTGCAAGCGTACAAAAGAGGGCAGAGAAATTGAGTATGCAAGAACCCGTCTTGTTGTAGCTGCACGTGCTGCCGGTATTGATGTTTATGATACACCATTTACCGATGTAAATGACGATGAAGGTATTTTGGTTGATGCTAATGTTGCGAAGAGTCTTGGCTTTACGGGAAAAGCTTCGATTTCGCCACGCCATGTGGATGTAATTAATGAAGTATTCAGCCCTACAAAGGCGGAGATTGATTACGCATATGAGGTTATGGATGCCATTTGCCTTGCCAAAGAACAGGGTAAAGGTGCTATTGCTTTGCACGGAAAGATGATTGATGCTCCTATTGTTGCAAGAGCTGAGAGAACAATTTCTATGGCAAAAGCATTAGGGTTAGACAGGGGGGATAGCAATGAATAAGTTGGTAAAATCCATTCGCGAGGCAATTGTCTTATCAGAACTAAAAGACGGCATGACTGTTTCGTTTCACCATCATCTCCGTAACGGTGATTATGTGCTCAATATGGTGTTGGAAGAAATTGCAAGTCTTGGCATAAAAGATATTACAGTTAATGCAAGTTCTTTGTTTGATGTACATAAACCCTTGCTTACCCATATTGAAAACAAGGTAGTTACCGGAGTTGCGGCGGATTATATCGCAGCAGGTTTGGGACGAGCTTTTTCGGAAGGCGTTTTGGATAAACCGGTACAGTTTCGTACTCATGGAGGTCGCGCAAATGACATAGCTTTAGGCAGAACCCCTATTGATGTGGCTTTTGTTGCGGCACCTACTTCAGACCCAATGGGTAACTGCTCTGGTAAATACGGAAAGTCTGCTTGTGGTAGCCTTGGATATGCGTATGCAGATGCTATGTTCGCAAAGAAAACAGTTGTGATTACTGATAATCTGGTACCTTATCCAATGCAGGATTGGTCTATTCCGGAAAATTATATAGACTACGTAGTTAATGTTGATGCTATCGGTGACCCGAAAGGTATTGTTTCCGGAACAACACAAATTACCCGTGACCCTGTTGGATTGGTTATGGCTTTTCAGGCTGCAAAGGTGATTGAAGCCTCGGGACTTTTGAAAGATGGATTCTCTTTCCAGACAGGTGCCGGTGGAGCATCTCTTGCTGCGGCAAAGTTTTTGAAAGATATAATGCTTGAGAAAGAGATTAAAGGAAGTTTTGGATTGGGCGGTATCACCGGCTATATGGTAGATATGCTCAATGCCGGTTGTTTTCAGAGCCTTATGGATGTTCAATGCTTTGATTTAACAGCAGTAGAGTCCCTCAAAAACGATCATCGGCATCAAGAAATTTCTGCTATGCAATATGCATCTCCAAACAAAAAAAGTGCAGTTGTTGACAGCCTTGATGTTGTTATTTTGGGTGCGACCGAGATTGATGCTGATTTTAATGTAAATGTACATACCGATTCAAACGGGTATATTATGGGCGGTTCAGGCGGACACAGCGATGCTGCGGCAGGCTCCAAACTTTCTATGATTATAGCTCCAATGTTCAGATCAAGGTTACCCATTGTTACTGACCGCGTAACGTGCATTTCAACACCTGGTAAAGATATTGATGTTCTGGTTACACAAGGTGGAATTGCAGTGAATCCCAAAAACACAGAACTTAAAGATAGATTGGTGGATGCGGGATTGTCTGTCATAGACATAAATGAACTTAAAGAAAAGACCGAAGGGATAACAGGTAAACCGCAAAAAGCTCCTAAAGGAGAAAAGGTTGTGGCAGAGGTTATCAGTCGAGACGGTGACATTTTGGATAAAATTTACAATGTACCACAAAATAATTAACAGGAGAATTTTTTATGCGTGAAATTGATGCAAAGCTTATCACCCAAGTGGTAAAAAAATTGTGCATTGAGGCAAATTGTCATTTAAGTAGCGATATTAAGGAATGTATTTCAAATTTCCACAGGGATGAGACATGGCCTCAGGCAAAAGAAATATTAGAGCGTATTATTGAAAACTATCAGATTGCAGATGATAAAAATCAGCCGGTTTGTCAGGATACAGGTGTAGCTTGTGTGTTTTTAAAAATCGGACAGGATGTTCATGTGAATGGAGATATTACCGATGCCGTAAACGAGGGCGTCAGACAAGGTTATGGTGAGGGATATCTGAGAAAGAGTGTGGTTCGTGACCCGCTTGACAGAGTAAATACAGGTGATAATACCCCTGCAATGCTTTATTTTGAGATTGTTCCGGGAGATAAAATTGAAATTACTGTTGCGCCCAAGGGTTTTGGCAGCGAGAATATGAGCAAAATTGCAATGCTTCGACCTTCTGATGGTTTGCAGGGTGTAAAGGATTTTGTAATAAAAGCTGTTGAAGAAGCGGGACCTAACCCTTGCCCTCCCATTGTTGTAGGCGTGGGTATCGGCGGAACTTTTGACAAGGCTGCTTATCTTGCTAAAAAGGCTCTTCTTCGTCCGGTAGATGTGCCGAATGACGATGCTTTTTATGCTGACCTTGAAAAAGAATTGCTTGATGAAATAAACAACCTTGGTATTGGCCCGCAGGGATTTGGCGGCAAAACAACTGCCCTTGCAGTAAATATTGAAAAATATCCCACACATATTGCAGGGTTGCCTGTTGCTGTTAACATAAATTGTCATGTTACCAGACACCAGACGGAGGTGATATAAATGAGTATTTCCATTAAAACACCGCTTACCCGTGAAGACGCCAGAAAACTCAAGGCGGGGGACAGCTGTTTAATCTCGGGGGTGATTTATACCGCAAGAGACGCTGCACATAAACGCTTATGTGAACTTGTAGCACAAGATAAAGAGCTGCCTTTGGATATAAAAGACGGTATAATTTATTTTGTAGGCCCTACACCGGCAAAGCCGGGTCAGGCTATTGGTTCTGCAGGGCCAACAACATCATATCGTATGGATGCATACAGCCCTACCTTAATTGCTCAGGGACTTACCGGTATGATTGGTAAGGGTAAGAGAGGACCTGAAGTTGTTGATGCCATGAAAAGCCATGGTGCTGTATATTTCGGAGCTATCGGTGGCTGTGGCGCTCTTTTAAGTAAGTGTATTAAAAAAGCTGAGGTTATTGCATATGATGACCTTGGTGCCGAAGCAATCCGCAGATTAGAGGTAGAGGATTTTCCGGTTGTTGTGATAATCGATAGCGAGGGAAACAATCTCTACGAAACCGGCAGAGCGAATTATCTTGCACAAAAAGTGAATAATAAAGATTAGAATTTTAAGGCACGCTTGTTAAAAAAGTGTGCCTTAAATTGTTACAAATTAACTTGACAAATTCGTAAAATGAGGTATAATTGTTATATAACAATTTGCGAGGGAAAAATTATGAAATCTATTTATGAAGTCAATACGGAACTCAATATTCCTATATATCAACAGCTTGTGGATGCTATTTGCGTTGCAATAAAAAATGGTAGTCTTGCATCAGGGCAGCAGCTTCCCACTGTTCAGGAAATGATTGAAGAAGTTGGCGTAGCACGAGGCACTGTAAAACGTGCATATGACGAACTTGAACGGATTGGACTTGTGGAAAAAGCACAAGGAAGAGGAACTTTTGTAAAATATCAGCCGGCAAATTCAGGAAGCAGAAAAGAACAAGCTATGGCTGCTATTGATGAGGTCTTTGACCGATTAGAAGGAATGGGACTTTCGCCATCTGAGATAAACATATTTTTGAATCTGAAACTTCGTGAACGTTCTCAGGAGGAAACTCATGTAAAGGTTGCGGTGGTTGAATCTAATCCTGAGAATCTGTCGCAGATGTCTGAACAGCTTAGACATATTGATGAGCTTGATTTGTATTCTTATACATTTGACAGCATAAAACAGTATCCTTATAAATTGAGTGAGGATTTTGATCTCATTGTAACAACATCTTTACACTCTCAATATCTGGAGAATGTTGTCCCCGACAAAAAAAGAATAGCACGAGTAGCGCTAAGACCCTCTGCCCGTTGTTTGTCACATATTATCAAACTTCGCACGGGTAAAAAAATCGGCGTTGTAGGATACAGTGTGCGCTTTGCTGAACTTATATATGAAACATGTGATATATATGCGGAAGATGTTGTATTAAGCAAACCATTGATTATAAGTGATGGTGAAGATTTGGGGGAATATCTTAGCGGAAAAGATACGATTCTTGTACCTAAAAATTATGGAAAATACTTTGATAGCAATACAGTTAAGGCTATATCAAGGTTTAAAGGTGATGTGATTGAATGTAATTATGAGATGGACGAAGGCTCTGTTTTGTATCTTGAAACTAAAATCAAAAAAATCCGCCATGAAAAAATGATTTAAAAAATGATTAAAATGCCATTTTGTCTTGATAAATGATATATCACATTGCATTATATAGATATATAACAATTATAGTTATATCTAAATTAACATAATGAGGTAATGATATGGATAACAAAGAAAAGAAAGTCCTGGTCATCGGTGTTATTGGTGCCGATGTTCATGCTGTTGGCAACAAGATTCTGTACCATGCTTTTACTCAAGCGGGGTTTGATGTTGTGAACCTTGGCGTTATGGTCTCACAGGAAGAATACATCGCAGCAGCTATTGAATCCGGTGCAGACGCCATTGTTATTTCATCCCTTTACGGACGGGGAGAACTTGACTGCCGTGGTATGCGCGAAAAGTGTGATGAGGCAGGTCTTAAGGGAATCCCGCTTTTAGTGGGAGGAAAAATTGTTATTGGCAAACAGAAATTTGAGGATGTAGAAAAACGCTTCAAGGCAATGGGCTTTGACCGTGCATTTCCTCCGGGAACTTCACCTGAAACAACTATTGAGGCTCTTCGTCAGCTACTTAATATGGATGGTGTCGATTAATGAAAAATGTCTTGCTAATTGATTTCGGCAGTACATATACAAAGCTTACAGCGGTAGATATTGACAAAGAAGAGATTCTTGGAACAGCCGCATCGTATACCACAGTCCAGACTGATATAAATGACGGTCTTAATAAAGGACTTAAGGTTTTAGAACAAAAAACCGGAGAAATCAAGTATGATGCTTGTTACGCCTGTTCGTCTGCTGCAGGAGGTCTTCGGATGGTTACAAGCGGTCTTGTGCCGGAACTTACCGGAGAGGCTGCAAAACTCGCAAGTCTTGGGGCAGGAGCAAAAGCGGTAGGGATATATGCTTTTGAGCTGACTGAGGATGACATTGAAGAAATCAATAAAACAAATCCGGATATTTTTCTTTTGGTAGGCGGAACTGATGGCGGCAATAAGTAATGCATTTTGCATAATGCGAAAATGCTGGCAGATATGAAGCCGGATTTTCCCATTGTAATTGCAGGTAACCGCACGGCAGCAAAAGAGTGTCAGGAGATACTCAAGGACTGTGAGGTTTATGTTTGTCCCAATGTTATGCCAAAATTCGGCGTACTTCAAATAGAACCTGCTCAAAAACAGATTCGTGAAATCTTTCTGAATAGAATTATTCAGGCAAAGGGACTAAGCAAAGCCGCAGAACTTTTATCAGACATTATGATGCCCACACCGTCGGCTGTTCTTCAGGCGATGGAACTTCTTGCAAAGGGCTGTGATGACGAGCTTGGAATCGGTGACTTGATAGCTGTAGACGTAGGTGGTGCTACGACTGATGTTTATTCAATCGCTGACGGAATGCCCGAGCATATGAACACAGTGTACAAAGGACTGCCTGAGCCTTATGCAAAACGTACGGTAGAAGGCGATATTGGTATGCGGTACAGTATCCAGGGTATTGTTGATGCTGCGGGATTAAATCGGATATGTGAGCTTTCCGGCCTTTCGACAGAAAGAGCACAGGCTTTGATAGATGATTTAAAACAAAATACCGATAAAGTGCCAAACGGTGACAGCGAAATGGAAGCTTTGGATTATGCATTAGCTTCATGTGCCATAGAAGAAGCTGTTACGCGTCACGCAGGTACGATTTCAGAAACATATACAATGATGGGACAGACCTTCGTTCAGGAAGGGAAAAATCTGACCAAAGTAAAACAAATCGTGGTGACAGGCGGCAGCCTTATCCACACAAAGAGGACAGAAGAAATTGCTTCATTCGCCCTCTATTCACCAGCAAATCCAGCATCACTCAGACCAAAATGTGCTGATGTTTGGGTGGATAGAACGTATATTTTGGTTGCAATGGGATTACTTTCATCATATTATCCCAAAACAGCCTTACGAATAATGAAAAAGGAGCTTGAATACTATGGATATTCAAAATAAACGCATTTCAGACGGTGAATTTGAACGAATTCGGCAGGAAGTTTTAACACAATGGCCAACCGGAAAAGATGTAAATTTTGAAGAGGCAGTTGAGTATCACAAATCTATGCCTGAGTCAAGAAAGTTTTCTAAAAAACTTTTAGATGCAAAACGTAATAACCGTATATTGGTTCAACCTCGTGCAGGTGTTCCCGTTATTGAAGAGCATATAAAGCTTATGCAGTATCTGGAAGAACACGGTGAGGCTGATTTGCTTCCATCAACTATTGACAGTTACACTCGTCAGAACAGATATGAAGAGGCAGAAAACGGTATATCAGAGTCTCTTCGTTTGGACAGAGCGATGCTCAATGGATTTCCTGCGGTTAATCATGGTGTTGCAAAGTGCCGTCAGGTTATCGAAAGTGTCAATGTGCCTATGCAGGTTCGTCATGGCACACCTGATGCAAGACTTTTGACCGAAATCACATATGCCGGAGGCTTTACAAGTTATGAAGGCGGTGGTATCTCGTATAACCTGCCTTATTGCAAGAATATTCCTATGGAGAGAACAATCCGCGACTGGCAATATGTTGACCGTTTGACAGGTATTTATGAAGAAATGGGTGTTTCCATTAACCGCGAACCATATGGACCTTTAACGGGAACATTGGTGCCTCCTTGTGTATCTCATGCAGCTGCAATTATCGAAGCTTTACTTGCTGCGGAGCAAGGGGTAAAGAACATAACTGTTGGTTATGGTCAGTGTGGTAATCTTGTGCAGGATATTGCTGCTATTCGCACATTGCAGGAATTGACTGATGATTATTTGAAACAGTATGGATACTCTGATGTAGAAGTTACCACTGTTCTTCATCAATGGATGGGTGGTTTCCCTGCTGATGAGGCAAAGGCCTTTGGTGTTATTTCTTCAGGAAGCTTGATTGCTGCTTTGTCAAAGGCAACCAAAGTAATTGTAAAAACTCCTCACGAAGCGGTTGGAATTCCTACAATGGAGGCAAATGCTCAAGGTCTTCGTTGTACAAAACAGGTTGTTAATATGCTTGCAGACCAGGATTACCATTCAGATAGTCTGGAACAGGAAAAAGAGATAATCCGTCAGGAAACCCGTGCTATTGTTGACAAATGTTTTGAACTTGGAAACGGTGATATAGCTGTTGGTGTTTGCCGAGGCGTTGAGGCCGGCGTGCTTGATGTTCCGTTTGCTCCTTGTCGTGCAAATGTGGGCAAGATGCTTCCTTGTCGTGACAATGATGGTGCTGTTCGTATTTTGGAAATAGGTAATCTTCCGTTCAGTAAAGAAATAATTGATTTCCATAAAGAGAAGATTGAAATTCGTGCAGCTGCTGAAAAACGCAAGGCATCATTCCAGATGGTAATTGATGATGTATATGCTATTGGTAAAGGTCGTTTGGTTGGCCGTCCAAAATATTAATAAGGAGACAGATGTGCTATGAAAATTATAGATGTTGTATGTTCCCCCGGACGTACCGGTTTTTACTTCGATGATCAGCGTGCAATTAAACAGGGTGCAGGTCACGATGGGGTGTTTTATATAGGAAATCCTGTAACTGAGGGATTTCGTGCTGTTCGTCAGGCCGGTGAGTCTATTTCGGTAATGATAGTATTAGAGGATGGTCAGATTGCTTTTGGTGATTGTGCGGCTGTTCAGTATTCAGGTGCAGGCGGACGTGCCCCGTTGTTTTTAGCAGAAGATTTTATTCCCGTTATTGAAAAGTTCATAAAACCCGAGCTTGTTGGCAAAGAAGCTGATAATTTCCGTGGTCTTTGTGAGATGATGGAAGCAATTCAGGTTGACGGAAAACGTCTTCACACAGCTATCCGTTATGGTGTTTCTCAGGCAATTTTGGATGCTGTTGCAAAAGCAACCGGCAAAATGATGTGTGAGGTTGTAGCTGATGAATATGGCTGCAAGGTATCTGAAACTCCTATCCCTATTTTCACTCAGTCCGGTGATGACCGCTATGACAACTCAGATAAGATGATTATTAAGGGAGCTCAGGTTCTTCCACACGCTCTTATCAATAATGTTGATACAAAGCTTGGCAGAAACGGTGAAAAACTTGCTGAATATGTTGAATGGTTGCGTAATCGTATTTTGGAATTCCGCACAGATGAAGCTTATTCTCCCATTATGCACATAGATGTATATGGTACTATCGGTGCAGCATTCGGAAATAATAATTACAAAGCAATGGCAGATTACATAGAGAAGCTTGGTGAAATTGCAAAACCCTTTAAACTACGCATTGAGGGCCCCATGGACTGTGACTGTGATCGTGAAACACAACTTGTGGCACTTGCTGCATTGACAAAAGAGTTAGATGACCGTGGCTGCGATGTAGAGCTTGTTGCAGACGAATGGTGTAACACTCTTGAGGATATCAAGCTCTTTGCTGACAAAAAAGCGGGCCATATGGTGCAGATAAAAACACCTGACCTTGGTGGTATAAATAATACCATTGAAGCAGTATTATATTGTAAAGAAAAAGGAATAGGTGCTTATCAGGGCGGTACATGTAACGAAACAGATCGTAGTGCTCAGGTGTGCGTACATTGTGCTATGGCAACCCAGCCTGTTCAGATTCTTGCAAAACCCGGTATGGGTGTTGACGAAGGCTTTATGATTGTCTATAATGAAATGAATCGTATTTTGGCAATAAGAAAGGCAAAAAAGGCTTTGTAATAAGGATAAAATTGCTGAAAATTTAAGAAACAAGAAGCATAACTTGGTTGGTGGCTATGCTTCTTGTTTTTATTTGTGCAAAGTATACTGATTTCAAAAGATTTACTTGCAATTATTAAGCATTTATGATATAATTACCAAATTAGGAAATCAAACATTGTTTAAGGTTCTAATGGATTTTCTTCGGAAGAACAAGGGAGGAAAGAAAATGAACATTGTAGTATGTATTAAACAAGTTCCAAGCACCAACAAGGTCGAGGTTGATCCGGTAACAGGTGTTCTTAAAAGAAACGGTGTCGAGTCAAAGATGAATCCGTATGATTTGTATGCATTGGAAACCGCTTTTGTTTTAAAAGAGAAAATGGGTGGTAAGGTTAGTGTTATTACAATGGGACCGCCCCAATCAGCAGAAATTATAAGAGAAGCATTCTCTATGGGCGCGGATGAAGGATATTTGCTCACAGACAGAAAGTTTGCAGGTGCGGATGTTCTTGCAACAAGCTATGCTATTTCACAGGGAATTATGAAATGCGATGGTTTTGATGTTATTATATGCGGAAAACAAACGACTGATGGCGATACTGCACAGGTTGGCACAGAAATAGCTGAATGGATGGGAATATCTTCACTTTCAAATGTTCGAAGAATTGTTGAATGTGATGAAAAATCCATTACAGTTGAAATGGAAATGTCAACATCTGTTGAGGTTTCAAAAATCCAGTTCCCGTGTCTGATCAGTGTTGATAAAGACATTTTTGTTCCGAGGCTTCCGTCGTATTTGAAAAAGAAAGCCACAAAGGATAGAGAGATTCACACACTTACATTAGGCGACCTTAATGATAAAGATGAAAATGCTTATGGTTTAAACGGCTCTCCTACCCAGGTACAATCTATTTTCCCTCCTGAAAGCAATAAAAACAGAGAGCTTTGGATGGATGAAGGGGATGCCCCTGATAAAATATACAACAAACTTAAAGAATTAAAGTTTGTATAAGGGAGGGTATAAATCGTGGCGAAACTTGTTTTTTATAAAGATAAAATAAAAGATTTAGAAAGCTTTAAAAAACTTTGCCCATTTGGAGCAATAATTGAAGAAAACGGAAATATTGTTCCAAGTCCAGCTTGTAAGATGTGTAATTTGTGCGTAAAAAAGGGTCCGGAAGGCGCAGCTGTTTTAATTGATGAAGAAATTAAGGGCGTTGATAAATCACTTTGGAATGGAATTGCAGTTTATGTCGGTCATACAGACGGTGATATTCATCCTGTTACATATGAACTCATAGGTAAAGCAAAAGAACTTGCTGAAAAAATTAATCATAAAGTTTTTTGTGTGTTTATAGGAAGTAATATTACGGAAAAAGCGAAAGAACTTTTGTACTATGGAGTAGATAAGGTTTATGTATATGATAATCCGCTCTTAAAGTACTACATAACAGAAAGTTACACTGCAGCTTTTGAAGATTTTATAAATAAAGTTAAGCCCAGTTCGATACTTGTAGGTGCAACAACTGTAGGCAGACAACTTGCTCCGCGTGTTGCAGCAAGGTTTAAAACAGGGCTTACTGCCGATTGTACAATTTTAGATGTAGCAGAAAACACTGACCTTATTCAGATAAGACCTGCATTTGGCGGTAATATTATGGCGCAAATTTGTACTCCCAATAATCGTCCGCAGATGGCGACGGTACGTTATAAGGTAATGAATGCCCCCGAAAGACAAAGTGAGCCGTCAGGTGAAATAATTATTGAAAACATCTCCGACGATAAACTCAAAACAAATGTTGAGGTTATTTCTGTACATAAAAAAGAAAAGGTTAAGGGTATTGAAAATGCTGATGTAATTGTAGCCGTTGGCCGTGGCATAAAGTCTAAGGATGATATAAAAATTGTGCAGGATTTGGCTGATGCTCTTGGCGCAGAACTTGCTTGTACAAGACCCCTTGTAGAATGTGGCTGGGTAGAGGCTCGTCGTCAGATAGGATTAAGCGGAAGAACTGTAAGACCTAAGCTTATAATAACATGTGGTATATCGGGTGCAGTGCAGTTCGGAGCCGGTATGAATAATTCAGATTGCATTATTTCAATAAACAGTGATGAAAATGCACCGATATTTAAAATTGCTAACTATGGTATAGTAGGGGATATATACACTATTGTTCCCGAACTTACAAAAATGATAAAGGGGGAGTAATAATGTTTGATGCCGGGAATTATAATGATATTTTAGAGCTTGTTGGCGATAAGACAAGAGTTCTTTATAAAGAAAATATAAATGAAGAATATACTCATGATGAACTTGGCGGAACTTTTTCAGACCCTTGGATTGTTGTTCGTGTAATATCAGCAGATGAGGTTCAAGCTGTTGTTAAGTATGCTTACGAAAACAACTTTCCTGTTACATCAAGAGGTAGCGGAACGGGACTTGTTGGGGCTTGTGTTCCTGTATGCGGCGGTATTGTTCTTGATTTTTCTCTGATGAATAAGATATTGGAGCTTGATGAAGAAAACCTGACATTAACTGTTGAACCGGGTGTTCTTTTGATGGAAATTGCATCTTTTGTAGAAGAAAAAGGCTTTTTCTATCCACCTGACCCGGGTGAAAAAACTGCTACAATCGGTGGGAATATCAGCACCAACGCTGGAGGTATGCGTGCAGTAAAGTATGGTGTTACAAGAGATTATGTTCGCCAGCTTGAAGTTGTTTTGGCTGATGGCAGAATGATTGAACTTGGCGGCAAAATTGTAAAAAACAGTTCCGGATATGCAATTAAGGATTTGATGGTTGGTTCAGAGGGTACCCTTGGAATAATCACAAAAGCAACATTGAAATTGCTACCTCTGCCTGCAAAAACAATCAGTTTGCTTATTCCGTTTCCTACACTTAAACAAGCTATTGACACAGTTCCGTTAATTATTAAATCAAAAGTAATTCCTACTGCAGTTGAATTTATGCAGAAAGAAGTTATTGTTGATGCAGAAAATTATTTAGGAACAAAATTCCCCGATTCATCTTCTGATGCATATTTGCTTTTAAAGTTTGATGGCAACAGTAAAGAGGAAATTGAAAATAGTTATGACTCGGTTGCAAAAGTTTGTCTTGAACAAGGAGCATTGGATATCTATATTTCAGATACTGAAGAGAGAGACGAAACTATATGGAAGGCAAGAGGAGCGTTTCTTGAAGCAATTAAAAATTCAACATCAGATATGGATGAGGTTGATGTTGTTGTCCCAAGAAATAAAGTAAATGAGATGGTTGAGTTTTCTCACGCGCTCGAAGCTAAAGTCGGAGCAAGAATTAAAAGTTTCGGACACGCAGGAGACGGCAACCTTCATATCTACATACTTAAAGACGATATAAAGGATGAAGATTGGGCAGACACACTTTCGAATGCAATGAACGAAATGTACATTAAAGCAAAAGAGCTCAGTGGTGCTGTTTCGGGTGAACATGGTATTGGATACGCGAAAAAAGCATACCTTAAAGAACTTCTCAGCGAAGATGTAATAGAGCTTATGAGAGGAATTAAAAAAGCATTTGACCCTAAAAACATCTTAAACCCGGGAAAAATTTTCGACTAATCATTACAAAGAATTATAATCTACTACCACAAAAAAATATGCACCCCAAAAGTGTCTAACTTTTGGGGTGCATATCACTTTTGGGGTGCATATCATTAAGAGCGTTTTTTAAACTATTTTTTTAAATATTCCTGAATTTTTGGGATAAGAGACTTTGTTGTTTCAAAACCCTCTGTATACATTTTTTTAAGAAGTTCAGGACGTCTTTCTGTGCGGGAAAAACCCGTTGTGTCATTTGGTGCAATAATAAATGCTTTGCCCTCATTTTCCATTTGGAAAAGCTCATTACGTGACTGATTATATTTTTCAGGACGGTCAAGAAGAGCTTTCGAAAATTCTTTGTATTTGCGGAAACTTCTGCGGGTAAGCATGCATTCAATAGCGTTCACAAAATCATCCTCCACATATTTTGGGGTATATCGAAGCAGCTTCAGTATAACATCCTATTGCTCTCAATTCAACAAACACAAACCGTTTTTCCCTGATAAAAAGCTGCATACCTATTGACATAGAAATACTCATTCGTTATACTTTCAATTTGAAAATGAAAGTCATTTTCAAATTGTTCTAAGGAGTTTGCTATGACACAGCGCGGCGTTTATCAAACAAAACAGCAGGAAGCGGTGGAAGAACTCTTCTCCGCCTCTCCTGAAAACTGCTTATCTGCCGAAGACGCATATTTTGCTCTTCATGAACGGGGACTGGAAATTGGCAAAAGCACCGTATATCGTACAATCACACGTTTGTGCCAAACAGGAAGGCTACGCAGATATGTCCCCCACGGCAGCGGAGAAGCCGCTACCTATCAGTATAATCC
>JAZNSG010000011.1:0-26286 GCA_045591035.1 Clostridia bacterium
CAAAATAGCAATAATAACATGGATAATAATTAATGTTGTCTGCATTTTAATTTCCTCCTAAATTATGTGAATACGTAATGTGCGCATCAAGAAATTTAACAAAGCAAAAGTTTATGTAATGCCCGGGTTCGACTACACAAAAACCCTTTCGTATACAAGAACACAAAATGCTCACAAAACAAATTTCAACGCAATAAAAACTATAATACCACAAACCTCTGAATTTTTCAAGAAGTTTTTTACTCCAAAAAAACTTTATTCCTGGCCCTTACGCAAAAACACAGGAACATCAATTCCGTCGTCTTCGCTAACCTTGTTATAAAAGTCACCGCGTTTTTCTGCTGCGGACACGGACTCGGTAATGATATTGGGAAGTTCAACTCTCTTTTCTTCTATATCTTCGCGCATGGTTGCGAAAATACCTTTACCCTCATTGGGACTGAAGATAGAAGTTGCAGGTCTGTCAATTTTGGGAGTTGCCTTTCCTTCAAAACCGGTAGCAATAACCGTAACCTGAAGTTCATCACCCAAGGAGTCATCAATGATAGCACCTATAATGATGTTAGCATCCTTATCAGCAGCCTCAGTGATAATTTCAGAAGCAGTCTGAATTTCAAGAATACCCAAATCGCTTCCGCCCGTAACATTAAGTATAACACCCTTAGCACCGGCAATAGATGTCTCAAGCAACGGACTATTGATAGCCTTAGCCGCTGCATCATGAGCACGGTTTTCACCGGTTGCTTTGCCTATACCCATGTGAGCATAACCGGTATTTTTCATAATTGTTTTCACGTCAGCAAAGTCAAGACTGATAAGACCAGGACGTGAAATAAGGTCAGAAATGCCCTGAACACCCTGTCTCAAAACATCGTCTGCCATTTTGAAAGATTCAGTAAGAGGTGTCTTGTTTTCAGCAATTGCCAAAAGCTTGTCATTAGGGATAACAACAAGTGTATCAACGCTATTCTTAAGATTTTCAATGCCAATTGTGCTGTTTTTTGCACGCATAGCCCCTTCAAACCAGAAGGGCTTTGTAACAATACCAACAGTAAGTATGCCCATTTCTTTTGCAACCTCAGCAACGATGGGCGCCGCACCGGTGCCTGTGCCACCACCCATACCGGCAGTTACAAACACCATATCTGCATCCTGAATAGCCAACGCTATTTCATCACGGCTTTCTTCTGCTGCTTTAGCACCGATTTCGGGAACAGCACCTGCCCCAAGACCCTTGGTAAGCTTTGCTCCAATCTGGATTTTTTGTGTTGCTTTTGAGAGTGACAAGTCCTGCTTGTCCGTATTAACTGCTATAAATTCAACGCACTGGACTTCTGCGTCAATCATTCGGTTTACCGCGTTGTTTCCACCGCCACCAACACCAACAACTTTAATCTTGGCAGGGCTTGTGGTTTCAGTATCAAACTCAAACAAAATAATTCCTCCTATCTCTTAAAGAGTTACATATATACTTATTATATCATTTTTAAATATTTTGTAAATACAAAATTACAAATTTATGCGTTTTTTATTAGAAAATTTTATTTTTTTAGTACATTTGACGCTATTTTTCTTCTTCAGTTTTAGTTTTCTCTGAATTTTCATCAAAAATCTGTTTATCCTCGCCTGTTGCTTCGGTCAACTCTTCATCGATTTCACGATTAGATCCCTCCGCCTCCGGAGAAAACGAAACATCTACAGCATCTGTTTCCGACTCCTCATTTGCAGACTCAAGCTTCAAAAGTCTCTCACGCTCACGTTCACGGGCACGTTTTTCAAAATATTTATCAACCGTAAGCCGACGAATCATTGCAAGATTGTTAAAAATCCGTACGCCGAAAACAATTATCACCGCAAAGGACAGGCTTATGCCCAGAATATTCCCAATAAATGTAAGGAATACAGCAAGTATAGCGTTTGCACATAGTCCCATCATAAATACACTTATGTTAAATTTTTTATTCAGATTTGCCAAAAGTCCGCCAAAAACCGAATCAAGGGCCGCAAGAATTGCAACAGCCACATACGAAACCATCGTCGCACTTAAGTTGTACGGCATATAAAGTCCAACCAAAACGCCAAGCAGTATAGCAACAATTATATAAATCATTCTATCTCCTCCGTTTCAATTGGTGTCGCATACGAAAAGGTACTTGAACCCACATATTTTTTTATGGTCATATTATTGCTTTTCTTAACCGTAACTTCAATGCCCATAAAATGAGATTGGTCTATCACACCGTATGGCATCCTTATTGCATTTTCCAAGGTGTCGGGGTTTCCTATTGCTTTTATTTCAAAAGGAGCCGCCTGCTTTCTGTTGTTTATGCTTATGGTAGGTCCGGCACAACGGATTTCACTTGTGGACAAAATACGCTCACCATTCAAAGATAATGCTTCGGCTCCGGATGCACGAAGTTCATTAAGCACCATAAGAATGTATGAATCGTGAACAATGCCATATCCATCGTCATATGTCACATTACCCACAGCTGCGTTGCTTCCATCCTTTATTGTCAGAATAACACCGCTCCCCGCAACATCGGTGAGTCCGGCAATCATTTCTGCACGCTTCAGTTCCTCAAGCAAAATTGCCGACTTTCCACCATTGTTTTTTATTTCTTCTCTGTATTTTGATACATCATTCTGAAGCTCAACAATCTGTTGCAGGAGCTTTTCGTTTTTATCAAGCTCTGTCATATAATCTTGCTGAAGCGTTTCTATTCTGCCCGAAATCTGCTTTTCAACTACAGTAGTCTTCCGCACACCCTTTATCTGCCAAGTTATCGCAAACACAAGGATAAATATTACTATCGAAATTGATATTTGAAATTTGAATTTTCTATCTATATTCATATTCTTACCCCACAATTATTCAGACGCCGTTTCATCTGTGGATTCTTTGTTTTCACCATTTTCATCAGTTTCATCATCCATAGTATTATCATTGCTTTCTTTTGTATTCTCTTCTTCTGAATCATCTTCAGGCAGTTCCATCGGTGGTTCTTCCTTCGGTCCTACATATAAATTGTCGCCCCGACAATCAAGCACTGATTCCTCTGTGTTGGAAATGCCTTTATCTATAACGCCCTTTATAAAAGTCAATTTGTATTCAAGCTTCTCATAATCCCCAAGCAAAATATTAAGACGATTCTCATACTCCATTTTCACATCGGATAAGTCCGCCATGGAAACCGTAGTAATCTTTCCAATCAAATCTTTCTTTTCTAAAATGCCTATACATTCAAGAATAGCTTGTCCCCGAATATCGTTCTCCGCCACTATATTGTCCCCCGGTTTTGTTGACAATGGTTTGAGGTCAAGAATCTTAGTCATTTTTGAGAAATCATATTCTCCCGGTTTGGGTAGTGTTTTTATGATTTCCCCTGATTTTGCAATCAGCAGAAATTCTTTTTCGACTTCAATATACGAAAGAGACACCGCTTCTGTAATATGAATTCTTATTGTGTTGGGGAAAATCCGTCTTACCTCACATTCTGCTATTTGGGGATTTCCTGTCAGGCGCTTTTCCATAGCAGATACCCCAACGCTGAATATATTAGTATTTACTTTAGCCCCCGAAATACTGATAATCTGTTCTTTTGTAAGCTCTTTCTGCCCTTCACAAGTAATTGTCTTAACATTAAAAAGCGGAGCTTTAAGCACAGTCACAATAATGCCCACACATATAAGCACAAAAAGAAGTACCACAAATCGGCGTTTTGCTCTGTTTCTGCGTTTTTTCTTCAGCATTTTCTGTTTCTTTATTTCAAATTCATTCAGCTTTTCCAATTGTGGACCTCCTTTCTATGTAAGTGTGTGCTTGTCCGCCCTTTTTATCTTTATCTGCCGCACAGCATATGCTGTACGGCAAAACTTCAAACTCTTTTTATTGATGCCCCAAGGCTTTCAAAGGTTTTTTCAATGCTTTCATAACCTCGGTCAATGTGCTCAAGTCCCGAAATTGTTGTATTCCCTATAGCAGAAAGTCCGGCAACAACAAGAGCTGCTCCTCCGCGAAGGTCACCCGCCTCTACCTTGGCGCCCTGTATATAATTGCAGCCGGTAATGGCCGCAAGTCTTCCGTCAACTATAATATCCGCACCCATTTTTATGAGTTCAGGGACATGCTTGTATCGGCTTTCAAAAATATTCTCCACAAACACAGTTGTACCATCTGCCGACGCAAGTGCCGACATAAACAAAGCCTGAGCGTCCGTAGGAAACCCCGGATACGGAGATGTCATTATTTTCCCCAGGCCACGAAGCCGTTCAGAGCACCGTATTCTGAGCCGATTTTCCTCTGCACATATTTCGCAACCTGCACCTGTCAGCATAGAGGTCATAAGGCTCAGATGCTCCGGTATCACGTTGTCCAGAATCACATCTCCGCCGCATCCGGCTACACTGCAAAGACAAGTCGCCGCAAATATTCTGTCTGACATTATATTATACTCTACTTTGTGTAATTTTTCAACACCTATTATGTGAATTTTTTCAGTTCCGGCACCAAAAATTTTTGCACCCATTGCATTAAGAAAATTTTGCAAATCTACAATCTCCGGTTCCCGTGCCGCATTAACAATAATCGTCTCGCCTTCGGATACCGCAGAAAGCAGCATAATATTTTCTGTTGCACCCACGCTCGGGAATAAAAGATTGACTCTTTTGGGTAAAAGTTTTTCCATTTTGCAATAAATTTTTCCACCAATTTCTTCAACTGTTACCCCTAGCTCTCTGAAAGCCTTCAGGTGCATATCTATTGGTCTCATACCAATGCTGCAACCACCGGGATATGAAATTACCGCCTCTTTCATTCGGGACAGAATCGGCCCTAGGAACAAAATCGATGAACGCATACTGCTCATCAATGACTCTGATATTTCCGTCGTATGTATGCTGTCTGCTTTTATCACAGCCGTGTGGTCACTGTATCTGCATTTTCCTCCGAGCTTTTCAATAATATCTAAAGCGCTCCTGACATCCAACAGGTCCGGGCACTCTGAAATAATACACTCTTCTCTGCACAATACCGTTGCTGCCAAAATTGGCAATGCGGCGTTTTTAGAGCCCTGTACCCGAGTCTCACCCTTTAGTTTTTTTCCACCGCATATGGAAATTTTATTCACCGTAACACCTCCAAACAGGATTAACATCAACGCTTTTACATACTATGTCATGCACCTGTTTTGTGTTACTTGGATTATTTTTCTGTCAAATTTTTTAATATATCATAAATTTTATTTGTTGCATCAAGGATTCCTATCCTTTTTGACCCTTCACTCATAGTCAAAAGCCGGGCGTCATCCGTCAGTATTGCTTCAGCGGCTTTTGACAGAGTCTCTTCGGTTAAATCCTCTTCAGTTATTACAACCGCACCGCCTGAGCGTTCAACCGCCCTCGCATTATGCTCCTGATGATGCCCTGCTACATAGGGAGACGGTATCAGTATTGCCGCCTTCCCTAAAGCAGTCATTTCACTCACTGAGCTTCCTGACCTTGCAACAATCAAATCTGCCGCATTCAGCGCCATATCCATATCATAAATATATTCACTTATGCGAATTTCAGGATAGTCTTTCAAATCGATACCTTTATCTTTGAAATAGCCCATAACCGTCTCAAAGTGATTGTTTTTTCCGGTAGACATAAGAATCTGGTATTTTCGGCTGTCTGCCACACTACATATCCACTGAGCCGCAGCTTTGTTAATTTTTTCAGCACCCAGACTTCCGCCAAAAATCAGTATGGTCTTTCTCTCATCAAGTCCAAGTTTTTTCCGGGCATCTGTCTTGTTCCCGGTCAATATAGCCGGTCTTATGGGGTTGCCGGTGATAACGATTTTGCTTTTATTCTCAAGATACTTTGCAGCATCCTCCATACCAAGAGCAACCACATCCACAAATTTCGAAGCCATGCGAACCGTCACTCCGGGAAAGGCATTTGACTCATGTATAATGGTGGGAATTTTCAGCTTTGCCGCCGCCATCAGCACAGGTCCCGAAACATATCCGCCCGTTCCCATAACAACATCAGGTTTAAAAGCTTTGATATATTTTTTTGCTTTCCTTACGCCAATTATTATTTCTGCTGCAATTTTGATATTTTTGAGACTGAGGCTTCTCTTGAATCCATGTATCTTTATGAACCTTATGTCAAATCCAAGTCTCGGGACAAGAGTCTTTTCCATTCCTTCTTCGCTTCCCACAAACAAGAACTCACTTTCAGGCTCCTTTTCTTTTACAAAATTAGCTACGGCAACCGCAGGGTTTATGTGTCCGGCAGTGCCCCCACCGGCAAAAAGTATTCTCATAAAATTCCCTCGCCTTCCTTAAAAAATCAAATGCTTTTAAAAAGCCCAAAAAGGCTCAACAGTTATTTCCTGTTTAAGCCTTTGGTTTCTTTTCTGTTGCACCCTTTTTGCAGTGTGCTGATATATTAAGCACAATTCCCATTTCAGCCATGGTTATAGCAAGTGCCGTTCCTCCGTAACTGAAAAACGGAAGAGGCATACCGGTAACAGGCATTGATGAAGTAACAACAGCAATATTCACCATTGCCTGAATCGCAATCATTGAAACAATTCCTGTTGCAAGTAGCGTTCCGAATAAATCCGGTGCATTAAGTGCAATTTTTATCCCTCGTAAAATCAAAAATACAAACATCAGAACTACCAGTATCGCACCCAAAAGTCCAAATTCCTCTGCCAATATTGAAAAGATAAAATCGTTCTGAGGTTCCGGTATGTTAAGATATTTTTGGCGACTCTGTCCAAGTCCTGCGCCAAAAATACCGCCTGAGCCTATGGCATAAAGGGACTGAACTATCTGCCAGCCTTCGCCTTGTATGTCCTTGAACGGATCCAAAAACGTAACAACTCGAGCTAATCTATATGGTGCCATAGCTATAAGCGCAACAATTCCCGGCACTGCAAGTCCGCCCAAAACCATAAAATGACTTATTTTTGCCCCTGCCACAAAAAGCATTATACACGCGGTCAGAGCAATGAGCATTGTACAACTAAAATGAGGCTCCATCATTATAATTGCGGCAATCACACCAATAATCCCAATGTAAAGCAAAAACACGGGAAACTTATTCAAATCTTTATAGTTTTGTGACAAGCTGTGAGCGAAAAAAATGATTACTGCAATTTTAGCAAACTCCGAAGGCTGAAAGTTAAACGGGCCTATGTAAATCCAACGTCTTGCATCGTTAATTTTTCTGCCTATCCCCGGTATCAATACCAAAAGAAGTAACCCGATACTTACACCAATTATCAACACAGCATGTTTTTTCAGTTCATGATAGTCCAAATTTGCTGTAAAAAACATAAGCACACTGCCAACAACTGCCCACATAAGCTGTTTCTTTAAAAAATAGAAACTGTCATTATTTGTAGCACTACTTGCAAAAGCTATTGGGCTACTGGCAGAAAAAACCATCAAAAGACCAAAGGCCAACAATATATAGATTATTGCCAGAAACTGAGTATCAACTTTGGTAATCGTGTTCTTAATATCTAATATTTTAGAACTTTGAGAACTGCGGCGAGCCGAATATGTCCTTTTTATATTTTTATTTCTTCTTATCGCCATTTCGGCCTACCCCTTTCTTCTTAATTTTAAGCGCACATGCCTATTATACATAAAACAATTGTCACTAACGAAAACACAACAACTATTTTCTTTTCACTCCATCCACACATTTCAAAATGGTGGTGTATGGGACTCATTTTAAAGATTCGTTTGCCTGTTTTTTTGAAATAAGCTACCTGAATAATTACCGAAAGTGCTTCAAAGACGTATACAAAACCTACAATCAAAAGTGCAATTGGATTTTTCATATAAATTGCCATAGACGCTACCGCCCCGCCCAAAAACAACGAGCCTGTATCTCCCATAAAAACTTTCGCAGGGTGACTGTTATAGATGAGAAATCCTAAAAGTCCGCCGATTAAAGCAGCTGCAAACACCATAACGGGAGTAGCGTTTTTATTGTTTGACACAAAAAGGTAAAACATAGCCACAAACACTGTCACAAATGACGCCAGACCATCAAGACCGTCTGTGAGATTCACGCTGTTTACTGCCGCAAGAATAACAAGTATTATAAAAGGGATATACCCAAAATAAGTTAAGTCAAGATAGAAATCGATAAAGGGAACTTTTATTTGTGTATCAACAACATTTCCGCATACCATCCACACCGAAAAAATAAGTGCCACAAAAAACTGTAATGCAAATTTCTGACCTGCTTTTAGCCCTAGATTTCGTTTCAATATTACCTTTATGTAGTCATCTAAAAACCCGATTGCTCCGAACCCAAGACTTGCACCTATAATTGCCAATATACCACCAAAAGCCGATGAATCTGTATATAAACGGAAGATAATAATACCCACAGCAGATGCTAAAACTATCGAAAGTATAAACATAAGTCCGCCCATAGTGGGAGTACCTGACTTGCTCTTATGCCAGGAGGGTCCTTCTTCCCGAATTTCCTGGCCAAATTTTATTTTGTGAAGAAAGGGGATAAAAAACAACCCCGATACAGCCGATACAATAAATGAAACAAACGCAATTATCACTAATTTAATCATCTTATCCTCCGTCTGATGCTATTTTAATTTTCAGGCAACTGCTGTGCCACAAAGTCCGCAATGACCTCCAGGTGAACACCCCTTGAGCCCTTAAAAAGAACTATGTCATTAGCACGTAAAAGCTTCATAATATGTTCATTTGCCTCAATACTGCTTTTGAAAACATATATATTCTCCGGATTAAAACCCAAAGACTTTGCCCCTTCTTTGACAAGCTCTCCCATATCTCCTACAGCAATCAAGCAATCCAAATCATATTGTAAACAAAGCTTACCCAAATCTTTGTGAGCTTCGGCAGAATATTCTCCGAGTTCCAGCATATCTCCCAAAACTGCAACTTTGCGATATGGTTTGTCTTTGTCTTTAGGTTCTGTCATTGAAAGAACATCAAGTCCGGATTTCATTGAGGTGGGACTTGCATTATAACAGTCCTTTATCAAAATTCTGTCGCAAAGCTCCAGAATATTCTGGCGCATTCCCGACGGAACGAAATCACCTACGCCATGAATTATCTTATCTGAAGGAATTTCGTATATCATTCCCACAAGCATTGCCGCAAGAGCATTATACACATGATGTTCTCCCGGAACATTAATTGTAGCATTCCATATTTGTCCCATAAAGTCTGCTTCAAACTCAGTCCCCCAAGAATGTTTTATCAGGTTTCGGGCAACTATATCACAGTCAGCATTTTCAACACCATAAGTAAGTGTCTCAAAAGGAATCTTTCCGACCACTTCTTTCAAGTAGGGATCATCGCCGTTGAGTACAACCATTCCGTCAGCTGAAAGTCCCTCCAATATTTCAAGCTTTGCCTTTAAAATATTCTCACGGCTTCCAAGAAACTCAATATGACAAAATCCAATATTGGTAAGCACGGCTACATCAGGTTTCGTAATCTTTGTAAGTCGGGAAATCTCGCCGAAATTGCTCATTCCCATTTCAAAAACAGCTATATTATGCTTCTTTTCCATTCTGAATACAGTCAAAGGCAATCCGATTTCGTTGTTGAAATTACCTTCTGTTTTCAACACTTCAAATTGAGTTTCAAGAACCTTTGAAATCATATCCTTTGTGCTGGTTTTCCCTACGCTCCCGGTTATAGCAATTGAGGGCACAGAAAAACAAGCACGATACTCCATAGCAATACTGCGAAGTGCCTCATAGGTATCCTTTACCATCAAAACAGGCAAACCGTCCGGATTGTCGAAGCTTCTGTCAACCACACAGCAAACAGCACCGCTTTCGATTGCGGACTTTGTAAAGGTGTGACCATCAAACTTTTCACCCCTGAGTGCTACAAAAACAGAACCTGGGGTTATTTTTCTGCTGTCTGTTATTACATCAGTTACAAAAACCTCTTTATCACAGTTAAAAAGGCTTCCGTCACAAACCGATTCAAGTTGTTTCAGAGAAAGGATTTTCTCCACATTGCACCACTCCTAATTTTCCGATGCGTCAATCAATTTTAGAACTATTTCACGCTCGTCAAATACTATTGTTCTGTCCTTGAGCACCTGATATGGCTCGTGCCCCTTACCCGCCAACAAAACTATATCATCCTTTTTCGCGTTATCTATGGCATACTCGATTGCCTCAAACCTGTTCTCTATAGCGATATATTGACAATCAGTTTCTCTCATTCCCTCAAGGATATCCTCGATTATTTGCGAGGGTTCTTCGCTTCTTGGATTATCACTTGTTACTATGCAATAATCTGACAGCTGACCGGCAATTTTTCCCATCTGAGGTCTCTTTGTTTTATCCCGGTCTCCACCACAGCCAAAGAGTGTAATAACTCTGCCCTTTGCAAAATCACGAATTGCTTTCAGAATATTAAGCAAACCATCAGGAGTATGGGCATAGTCAATTATTACCGTATAATCCGTGTTTGTCTTCACAACCTCTATTCTTCCCTTAACTCCCGATGCAGACCTCAGTCCGTTTGAAATTTCTTTCAGCGAAAGACCTGCCGCAAGACAACACCCTGCCGCAGTAAGAGCATTGTAAACCGAAAACCGTCCGGGTATCGAAAGCTCAATATCGGTAGTTTCTCCCTTGTGGCTTAATTGGAAAGCCACACCCGTTGATTTATATTCAATATTTTGAGCAAGTATTCCGCCCTTCTCTGTGCTGTAATCAAGCACTTCGCACTCACAGGCACTTCTCATTTTGTCAAAACACTCATCATCGTGATTTAAAACTGCAGCCTTACATTTTCTGAATAACTGAGCTTTCGCCAAGACATAGTTTTCCATTGTTTCATGAAAATCCAGATGGTCCTGGGTTACATTTGTAAACGCCCCGATATCAAACTCGCACGAAGCAACTCTGTCAAGGGCCAAAGAATGTGACGACACTTCCATCACAACAGTATCCACATTTTCCTCCGCCATACGACTAAACAGCTCCATAAGTTCAAGGGAATCCGGAGTTGTGTGATGGGATGGGATTATCTCATCACCTATCATATTCTGATTTGTGCCAATGAGCCCAACTTTTTGCCCAATGCTCTCCAAAACAGCTTTCACAAGATAGGTAGTGGTGGTCTTTCCGTTCGTGCCCGTAACTCCTATTAATTTAAACTTCTTGTACGGTTCTTCATAATATGCTGCCGCCATATGGGCAAGAGCATACCTTGTGTTTTCTACCATTGCTGTTGTTACCGCTAAATCTTCAAGTTCTTTCTCAGAAACAATTGCAACAGCGCCCTTTTCAAGGGCATCTTCAATATAGTCATGCCCGTCGGTTTTGAAGCCGGTGATACAAACAAATACATTCCCCGGTTTTACCTCTTTCGAATTGAAAGCAATCCCCGAAATCTTTATTTCTGCATTACCCTGCAGTTTTTTAATTTCAACACTTTTTAAAAGTTCAGATAAAGTCATAATTTCCCCTCACTTTACCGAATATAAAATTATTGTTAATCCCGCACCTCAGAGAATGCAAAGTCCAAAGTGATAACCGTTCCCGGTTCAACAACCGTCCCGGCTGCAGGTGACTGGGACGAACAAATTGCCGTACCGCCGGACGTTGACAGCCCCTTTATCCGGACGTTCAGCCCGGCATCTGTTATACCTTTATTTGCCTCGGCAGCCAGACAACCCACCACATTGGGAACCGTAACATTCTTCTTTACTTCTTCGCCCTCAGTGTAAGCTACCACCTTTGACTCTCTTGCAATTTTCGAAAAAGCACGTGGAACCTGGTTAAGAACTATGTCTCCCTGTCCACGGAAGGTAATATTAACACCCTCCTGCTTCAAAATCAGTTCCGCATCCTTTCTTGTTTTTCCGGTTATGTCGGGAACTGTAATATCAATCATAGCCAATTCTTCCTCAGTATATTCAGGCTCAACCCCCAGATATTGAAGGCTCTCTTCAAGGATATTCTTCACAACAGGAGCCGCAATAATACCACCATAATAAACTGCTCCCACAGGAGGCTGGTCAAGAATAACAAGACAAGCAATCTCCGGGTCATCAGCCGGTGCGAATCCTACAAATGAAGCAACATATTTTCCATTACCACGAGGTTGTTTCTCAGATGTTCCGGTCTTCCCTGCAATACGATATCCTGCAAGATAAGCATTTTTACCGCCGCCCTCAGAAACAACAGACTCAAGGATATTACACATGGTCTTGCTTGTTTCTTCGGAGATTATCTGTCTTACAACCTCAGGCTCGTAATTTTCAACTACATTCCCATTCTCATCTACAAGCTGCTTTACAAGATGCGGTTTCATAAGCTTTCCGCCATTCGCCACAGCAGAAACCATGGTAATCATCTGAAGAGGTGTGATATTAAAACTTTGCCCGAACGAAGATGTGGCAAGGTCAATTTCTTTGAAATTTTCAGCCGCGTGAAATATACCGCTGGTTTCACCCGGGAGTTCAATACCTGTTTTCTCGCGGAATCCAAAACCCTTAAGGTATTCCATAAATTTTGTCCTGCCTACCCTTGCCCCAACTTCAATAAACACCGGGTTGCAAGAATTTTGTACTCCCTGCACAAAAGTCTCCGCCCCATGTCCGTTTCTGTTAGCACAACCGATTGTGCGGTCTGCAACCTTTATTGACCCTCCGCAGTAAAAATGGTCTCCCAATCCAACAACGCCCTCTTCTAAAGCCATTGATGCAACCGCTATTTTAAAGGTAGATCCGGGTTCATAAGAATCCACAACTGCCTTATTTCGTCTTAAAAATTGTGTAACCTCAGTAATTCTTGAACTGTATTCCGCCCCATCAAGAGACTCAAGTTCTTTCTTTATATCAGGGTACTTCTCTTCTACCGCCTCAGTAACAACAAAAGGTTGATTCAGGTCATAATCAGGTTTCGTTGCCATAGCCAAAATCTCACCTGTTTTTACGTTCATTACGATGGCAGCCGCGCCCTCTTCAAGCTTGTTCTCAAGTCGTGCGTTTTCAAGGTGCTTTTCAGTAAAATGCTGAATAGACTCATCTATGGTCAAAACAACGTTTTTCCCATTCTGAGGCTCATAATAACTTTCATAGTTGTCAGGAATTTCAAGCCCTGCTGTTTTATTTGCGGACACAATTCTGCCCGGAACACCCGTAAGCTGTTCATTGTATACCATTTCAATGCCTTCAAGACCTTGATTGTCGCTTCCCACAAAGCCGATAACCTGAGATGCAAAATTTCCATAAGGATAATAGCGTTTTGTGTCCTCAGCGAACCGAATACCATCGAGCTTGTATTCTTGTACATATGCCCGTACCTCATCAGCTTTATCCTTTTCAACTTTCTGCTTTATATATTCAAAGCTGGAATTTTTGTTGATTTTCTTAAGAACTTCTTCTTCATCAAGCTCCAATATCTCCCCAAGCCTTTTTGCAATTTGTTCAGGTGTCTGTTTTTTATTACTCCTTACGTTCTTGGGAGATATACTTATTGTCTCTACGCTTAAGTTACTTGCCAAAGGCTTCATATTCCTGTCATATATAACACCTCTGACGGGAGTAATCATATTGTCGCTTGTCTGCTGTTCACGGGCAGCCAAAGAAAGCTCCTCACCGCGTATAATCTGGAGCCACGCAACTCTTCCTATTAAAAGAAAAAAAATCAAAATTGCCGCCGCCAGCAGAATTATGATTCTCTTCCTCTGTTTGAATGTGCTTTGTTCGCTTCGCACAAAAATTCCTCCAAACAAGTATAACTGTTTTTTATTTTCTGTTATTCATTATATTTCCCAATTAGCTATCAATATACCAATTATTCTTAAATCATCTGAAGATATTAAGTGTTCCGGTCATCATACCGGTTACACCGTCTATTTTCATCTTCTTTTCTTTTTCAGCGGTTTCAATTTCTTCGCCATTCTCAGCCAGGTCCTCCATGGGCAACTCAACATACACCATCTGATGTCTTTCAGGACGCATCATACCGAACTTTTCTTCAGCCATGGTCTGAAGCTGGTTTAAATCAACTGTTTTGTCTATCTTCACCTGCAACGCCTGATTTGATGCAACTATGCTGTTGTATTCCGCTTTCAGCTTTGCAACACTTTCGTTTGCTTCATTTATTTTCACATAACCATTTACCATTGTAAACGCCAACACAAATGCCATAACCACATACAAAGCAGAGCCAAAACCTTTTTTAGTATTGGCTTTTGTCTCTTTGCTTGTTCTTGCATTTGGTGTCCGAAGTTCCTTATGCAAATTCTTGTTGTAATCAGCACTTGGTCTCTCGAGTTTTCGAGCACTGCTTGAATTATAATCATATAAATTTGCCAAAGTGAACTCCTCCTTTTATATTTTTTTTACTGCTCTCAGCTTTGCACTGTGAGCTCGAAAATTCATTTCAAGTTCGTCTTCACTGGATAAAATTGGTTTTTTTGTTAAAATCTCAACCTTGGGAACCTTTCCGCAAACGCAAACGGGGAAGTTTTTCGGGCACTCGCAACCTGATGCCAACTTTTGAAAGGTTTGCTTCACTATTCTGTCCTCAAGGGAATGGAATGTTATCACAGATAAAACTCCGCCGGGCTTCAGCACCTCAACAAAATCCTCAACAGCCTGTCCCAATTGTTCAAGTTCTCCGTTTACCTCAATTCGTATCGCCTGAAAAGTGCGCTTTGATGGGTGCTTGTCCGCAAATCTTGCTTTTGCGGGAATTGATGACTTTATTATTTCAGAAAGCTGAAATGTCGTCTCAACCGGTCTTTCGCTTCGCGCCGCAACAATACCACGTGCAATTTGTCTCGCAAAGCGTTCCTCTCCGTAGTCAAAAATTATTTGCGCAAGTCGGGTCTCGCTGTATTCGTTAACCACCTCATAGGCACTGAGAGAATCTTCACGGTTCATTCTCATATCAAGCCTTGCATCCATATTGTAACTGAATCCGCGTTCTGCCGTATCAAGCTGAGGTGACGAAACTCCCAAATCAAGGATTGCTCCATCAATTGAATCTATCTTAAGTTCTTTCAGTATTTCTTTTATGTTGAAAAAATTATTATGAACTGTGGTAACCATATTCTTATATGGTATGAGCCGCTCCGTTGCTGCGTTTATAGCCGTTGTATCACGGTCAACCCCAATGAGTCTGCCATTTTCTGAGAGCTTTGAGCAAATAAGTGCTGAATGTCCGCCACCGCCCAATGTTCCGTCAACATAAACTCCATCAGGCTTCACATCAAGCAATTTCACACTTTCATCAAGCAGAACCGAGATATGTTTGAATTCGTTCATATTCCCAAACGCTCCATTGCTTTGGCAATTTCTTCGGATTCAAAGGAAGAATCCATCATATACTCGGACCACTTATCCTTAGCCCAGATTTCAGCACGATTTGAAACGCCAAGTATAACAATTTCTTTTTCAAGTCCCGCATACGCCCTGAAACTTGGGGGAATAACCGCTCTCCCCTGGGAATCAATTTCACATTCACTTGCACCGCTGAAGAAAAATCTTCGGATTTTTTGAGCGTCTGCTCCACGAAGTGCCAAAAGCTCTTGCTGAAAACCCTCCCACTCTTTGACAGAGTATGCATAAAGGCAATTATCAAGACCTCTGGACAGCACAAAAGTCCCGCCCAAGTCATCTCTGAACTTTGAGGGGATGCTGACTCTGCCTTTTGAGTCAAGATTATGATAATACTCGCCTATAAGCATCTGGGTTTCACCTCGTTTGCTTAACAAATTTCATTCCACTTTATGGGTATTTTGTTCCACTTCGTTCCACTTTCTTATATATTACTACACTTTTTTATAATTTGCAATAGTTTTTTAAAAATTTTTTTAATAAATTTGAAAGAAAATTTTAACATAATTGAAACATAAAAAACCGTCCCAAAAATGGGACGGTTTTTGAGCTGTTACTCATTTATTTCTCAATGTATTTCATTAAATAGTCCGGCACATTCGATTTTTCAAATGTTATGCTTTTTGAGCCGAGCCACCGGTCTTCCTGGTTGTAATCATTGAATATAACATAGTTTTCGCCTTCAGAGGGCTCGGCTACCTTTTCTGAGAACAAAACTCTGGCAAGTTTTTCTCCGTCTTCAACACTTATCTTCACACAATCTGCCGAAGACACAATGAACTCCTCAAGTCTGCCTTTGTCTGTCTTGTATAAATATTCATCCCCCGAACGCACCAAAGGATTTTTGCAAACCGAAAAGTTGCCCGCAAGCGAATATAATCCCTCATTTATATAGCCTTTCTCCTCAAGCAGTTTATATGTATTCTTGAAATTGGAATTCAATACAATGTAAAAACGTCTGTAGTTATCCTTTGGAATATAGTAAACTGATTTTTGCTCTTCGTTTTCCTTCTCTTTAAAAATCTTCAGCTTTTCATTCTCAAGCCCACTACATTCAATCTCAACAGATATATTTATCCAATTATCAGAGCGCTGAATTTCCCTGAACGAAAGCTCCTCTACATCCTTTTTTACTGCGGCTACAATCTCACCAGCATCCTCATTTACTGCAATATAGTGATTGAACCCACCGCCAATAAAGCACAGGTTAAGATGATTTATATTTTCAATATTCAGCATATCTATTTCCGTCGCATTCAACTTGTAAGCAATGTTTTCATACATCTTATCCATTATTTTTTCGCTTTGCTCAGAGGTCACATAATATCTTCTCTTAAACAGCTTCCCGTTCTTCAGCTTGTATGCAACACACACAGTTTCTATATCTCTGTCGGTTCTTTGCTCTTTCAACGCCGTAACCGGAATGTTGTCTGTCAGCTCTTTGTGTATCTCCCGGGTTGCTTCCACAAGCTCAGCATCTGTAATATTTGGTATTTCGTTGATCCAGCCATAATACACGCCACTGCTCTGGATATTATCAGTTTTGGGTATTCTTGTTTCATATCCAAGCACACTTGTGTAGGCAAAGAACGAAATGAATAAGGCACAGAACACCACAAAACCAATATAGCCCTTGTACGCTTTAAAAACCTTCAGGCTCTTGTTCATAATCATCTCGCACACAAAATATACAATAGCAGTCAAAACCCCTGCCGCTATGAATGTGGGCACTGCTCCCAGATTCATTCCGGTAAGTATCGCAAAGACCACAACTGCCGCAGCAGATGTTACGGTATACTTAAAAATCGGTCTGAAAACCCTGAACGCCGCCACATCGCCTGATGCTTCAACTTTTCGGTTTTTGTACACATAATATCCAAGAACATACACCAAAACTGCTCCAACAATATATGTCCACATCTGAACCGAGCCAAAAACACCTAGTCCTCTCTCTGTTCCAAAGAGATTTGCTACACTGCTGAATATCCAGACAACAGGGGTGTTGTTTATTATCTTGTTCCCAATATAAGCATCACTCTGCATAAAGCCAAACAAAAATATGTCACTTATCAGATAAATTGTCAGTGCAATAATGAGCGGAATAATATGAAAGAGCACATTTATGCCTATGTGAGCGGCTGTGTTCCCGGTTAAGAACGCCGTGAATGTGGCAACCGAAAACATAACAAACAACACGCTTAAGTTAATTGATATCCATTCCAGGATTGACGAAAACGAAATAAGCTCAGCATAATCTCCAAGACTTATAAAAAATAAAATAATGCTGTTAAGCAAAATTGGCACAGCCATCAGAGTGAACGCCGCCAAAATGCTTGATACATAGTTTTCAAGCCTTGTCAATGGCAAACCATGAACAAATATGCTCTGTTTTGACGAATGAACATTGTTAAAGATAAGTGCCGCAACAACAGTTGGCACAACAAACGCCAAAAGCAATGGAAATATTATAAAACCTGCATCAGTCAAAAGCCCCGGGGGTTCAGAGGCGTAATAGGAAAACCGTTCGACATCGTTTACAAGCAGCACAAACGGAACACCAAAAAAAAGCAGAACAAAGTATATAAAACCGCCAAGTCCGAAGCGCTTTAATGTGTTTTTGTAAATTCCAACGTTAAAGAATGATGTGTTTAAAGTCATAGCCCAAACCTCCTAACTCATAGATAAATACCTCTTCCAAAGTGAGGCTCACCTTGTCATAAACAACAGGCGAATATTTCTTCACCGTATCCTCAATATCAAAAGCATTACCCTTTGCAATAATGGTATGTACCGACCCGGTTTTTGAAAAATGCAGAATTTCAAGCTCGTCTTTCAATTCCTTCGGGAAATCCTCTTTAAATACCACCTGAACTTTCTGGATATTTCCCTTAAGGTCATCAAGGGGCTTTTCAATCACCATTTCGCCATGGTGAATAATTCCCACATGTCGCATATATCTTCAAGCTCTCTAAGATTGTGCGAAGAAACCAAAACAGTCATTCCCCGCTCCGCCACGTCACTTATAATCACATTCATTATCTGCTTTCTCATCACGGGGTCAAGTCCGTCAAGGGGTTCATCAAGGATAAGCACCTCAGGGCAGCACGAAAGCACAAGCCTGAACGCAACCTGCTTTTTCATACCCTTTGAAAGACGGCGAAGCTGTCGTTTTTCATCAATATCCAAAATCTCTCCGAGCTTCTCATATCTTTCACGGCTGAAGCTTTTGTACATATTCTCATAAAATTTCGCCATTTCTTTAGCATTAAAGCTCGGATAAAAATACCAGTCGTCATTTATGCAAAGCACCTTTTGTTTAAGCTCACTGTTTTCCCAAACCGCCTTACCATCAATTTCAACAGTTCCTTCATCCTGTCTCAAAACGCCCATCAAATGATTTATTATCGTGGTCTTTCCGGCACCGTTCGGTCCCACAAGACCGTATATACTGCCTTTTTTAACATTTATTTCAAAGTTGTTAAGTGCTTTGAACTCGCCAAAGCTTTTTACAACGCCCTTTGCTTTAATCATTTCTGTCCTCCCTTTCTTCGTAAATATTTCGGATTATGTTTTCAGCCAAAGCTTTGTCCTCTCCAAAGAATGCCAGTTCCCGAACTATGCTTTGAAGCTTGTCATACAGCTCTTCAATCCGCCGTGAATTCACATTCAAAACCGGAGAAACAAAACTGCCCTTACCCTTTATGCTGTAAATCACGCCTTCCGATTCAAGGTCTTTATATGCTCTTTGGACAGTATTCGGGTTCACGGTCAGACTCACCGAAAGCTCTCGCACTGACGGAAGCTGCTCGTCAAGTTCCAATGCGCCGCTTATAATAAGCTCTTTTATTCCCAGAGCAATCTGCTCATGAATTGGCTTGTCACTATGATAACTCAGCTTTATCACAACACTTCCTCCTTTCTGTATTAACTGTATTATTAATCTTAATACAGTTAGAATATAACATACTATTTTTTATTTGTCAACAAGTTTTATAAAAATTTTTACAAATCATAAAAAACGCAGCTGTTCAATAAACAGCTGCGCAATTTTTAAATTTTAAACAACTGAACTTCGCCTTCGTCAAGCAAAGCCTTAAGTTCTCCCTCGATTTCCATATCAGTTATGAAACAATCGATAGCATCAATGGGCATAAGCTTTATAAACCCAACGCTTCCCATTTTGCTCTTATCACAAAGATAGTATTTATGCTTTGCATTTTTCAGCATCTTGGTTTTTATTCCGCATTCATGCTCGTTACTTTCCATAATTCCCACTTTTGCATTTATGCCCTTGCTCGAGAAGAACATTTTGCTTACCACATAGTTTTCTTCGATGCTTTTTTCGGCTAATGAGCCAACAAATGACTGGTTGTTGCTGAGCACACCGCCAACAGAAATAACCTTTATATATTCACAACCCTCAAGTTCAAGAACAACACGGAGAGAGTTTGTAATAACCGTAATATTTCGCATATTCTTGAGCTCTTTTGCCATAAAGAATGTGGTTGTTGAAGCATCAAGAAAAATTGTATCGCCCTCAACAACATGCTGCGCGGCAAGTTTGGCAATAGCCATTTTCGACTCAACATTCAAGGTCTTTCTTTTTTCCAACGAAACTTCGTGAGTGTTTTCGTCCAAAGGCATTGCCCCACCATGGGTTCGCATAAGAGAGCCCTGTTTTTCAAGCTTTTCAAGGTCACGACGAACTGTTTCTTCGGTAACCCCAAGCTCAATGCTCAAACGGTTTACCGAAACAGCACCCTCCAAATTGAGCATCTCAAGTATTTTCTTCTGGCGTTCAAGTGCAAGCATAATGCACCTCCGTATTTTAATAGTCTTGCAGAAAATCACGCAATTTTTTTGCGTGATTTCTTTTGTCTTATCTGTTAGGTTTTTTAATTATAGTAACTTTTGAGCCATTTTTAAGCCCTGCCGAATTGGCATCATCTGTATCAATGTGCATCTCAACATTAAAGTCATCGCGAACTCTTACCTGCACCTCATAGAAACGAGTAGGCTTTATTCCCTCTACTTCAACATCCACATAGTCATTGTCTTTTATCCCGTTTGCCTCGGCATATTCAGGAGTCAAATGGATGTGACGGTTCGCAATAATAACGCCCTGTTTAAGGTAAACACTTCCGCATGGACCAACAAGGACCAGCTTCTCTGAACCCTCAACATTTCCCGAGGGACGAACAGGAGGGCTGACTTTAAGTATAAATGTATCAGTTCTTGAAATTTCCACCTGGGTATTTTTTCTCACGGGGCCAAGAACTCTTACATTTTCAATTGCTTTCAGTGATGGGCCAACAAGGGTTACCACCTCTTCAGATGCAAACTCTCTGCCCATAAGGTATTTTTTCACGGTTAACTCATAACCTTTGCCAAAAAGAGTCTCCAAATCTTCTTTTGAAAGATGAACATGCCTTTGAGAAACTCCAACCTTTATTTCATTTTCCGGTTCATCAGTTTTCCCAAGGGCAGCCAATGTAGCTGCAACAATTTTTTCTGTATCATACATATCCTGCACCTGCTTCACTATTCAGTCTCAAAATCAAAATATTTCATTACTTCGCCATGAGGTCTCGGAATAACCGCATCCCCAAACAATTCGCCAAGGGGCTGAGATGCTTCTATCCCCGCCTCAACAGCAGCCTTTACCGCAGAGACGCTTCCTTTGACAATCCAGGTAACAAGTCTTCCGCCCAAACGCTTTTCAGAATGAATAAGTCTCACGTCTGCCGCTTTCAGCATAGCATCAAGACCCGTGACAGAAGCCACAAGCCCTGAAACCTCTATCATACCAATTGCAAAGTTGGTTTCGGGCAGCTCAATTTCAGTATTCAAAAATGACTTTGGAAGCTTTTTGTTGTATTTGTCCTTATTTATATCAAGCAGATACCCGAGCTTCTCAACATCTTTACCGGGACGGGGGATAATATGAGAAACTATGTGCTTTCCCTCATTCTCTGCAAAGTTTTTTCCTGCTTCAACAGCAGCTCTTACCGCATCAACACTACCCTCGATTTTCACTTGCATAACAAGTGGTGCCGGAGCATCAGCACTTTTGGGTCGGTTTCTGTTGAAAGCTATAACCTGTATGTCTGCAGCCTTAGCACAAAGGTCAGCAACACAAACCGCTGTGGTAAAGCTGTATACTTCAATCATTCCCAATGCTTTCATAAACGCTAAAGCCCTTTCTTAAACTAAAATCTAAACTATGTGCAAACCATCTGCCATAACACAACGTCTTTGACGTGTAAACGACCTTGCTGAAGTAAGGCCCTCACCTGTGGGTCCGGCAATTGTAAATGTGGTATGTCCTTCACCGCCTGCACCAATACCTGCATAAGAAGGTGCATTTTTAACAAATATAGTAGTCTCAACAGCTCTTGCAAAAGCAGTAAGTCTGTCAACATTCTTAGAATGAATATGAGCAGAGTGACGATTTCCGTGTTCTGCTCTTACCGCCATAGCAATAGCCTCGTCAATGGTTGATACACGAACTATAGGAAGAATCGGCATCATCATTTCAACCTGAACAAACGGATGAAGCTCATTTGTTTCACAAATTATAAGTCTCGGGTCAGCATCTATGCCGAGCTCTTTAAGGAACTTACCGGCATCCTTACCTACCCATTTTTTGTTTATTCCAAACTTGCCGTCCTTTTCAATAAGCGCAACCTTAACCAGCTTTTCAACATCTGCACCCTTCAAAAGGTATGCTCCGCTGCTTTGCATTGCTGCAATAAGGTCGTCTGCCACACTGTCAAGAACAAAACATTCTTTTTCAGCAATACAGGGAAGGTTATTATCAAAACTTGCACCCTTAACTATGTCGGATGCAGCTTTTCTTATGTCTGCTGTATCATCAACTATAACCGGCGGGTTTCCGGCACCTGCTCCGATTGCTTTCTTTCCTGAAGAAAGAAGCATCTTAACAACTCCGGGGCCGCCTGTAGCAACGAGCATTCTCACAAGAGGAGACTGAACCATTGTATTTGATGTCTCCATGGTCGGGTTTTCAACGGAAACAACCAGGTTTTCCGGGCCGCCCGCCTCCAAAATTCCACGGTTAACCAAATCAACCGCATAGTTAGCAATCTTCTTTGCATTTGGATGGGGATTGAAAACAACAGCATTTCCTCCGGCAATCATACCGATGGAGTTGCAAATAACTGTCTCACTTGGATTTGTTGAGGGAGTTATACTTCCAATAACGCCAAAAGGTGCCATCTCAATCAATGTCAGTCCGCAGTCACCCGTTTTTACTGACGGACTTAAGTCCTCAGTGCCGGGAGTTTTGTTAGCTACCAGCTGATGCTTGATTATCTTATCCGAAACTCTGCCCATGCCCGTCTCTTCTACGCCAAGCTTAGCCATTTCCTCAGCTTCTTCAAGAGTGAGTCTGCGAATTGCAGAAATCATTCTTTCACGCTGTTCAACTGTGTAGCTTTTATACTGAACATAAGCCTTGGAAACAGCTTCCAAAGCCTCCTCCATTGTGGGAAAAACGCCTTTGAGCTTTCTTTCAGGCTTTTTGTCCATCTGCTTCATTACGTTCTCAACAATCTGACTTATATATTTTTCATCTATCATGACTAATTCACCTCAACCTAATTTATATAATAGTATCCCAGAGTTTTCTGTCGGGGTTTGCAATAACAGAGCTGTCAAGGAACATAGCTCCGTCTGCAGAATCGGCCTTTGCTTTAGCAATCGCCGCTTCAACTGCCGCAACCTCGCCCGTAAGAAGCATGTATGACTTTCCGCACATACCCTTTGCAACTCTGAGTTCAATAAGCTCGACAATTGATGTCTTTGCCGCTATATCCGCCGCCTTGATTATTGATGCAGCAGAATAAGTTTCAAGAACACCCAATGCACGTTTTTCAACAAACTCAGTTGTTCCGTATATTGCGGGGAAGATTGAATCATGGGGATTGCCCAGGACAAAACTGTCAATAAGCTTTTCTCCAAATGTTGTTTTCACCGCATCAACAGACGCGCGAACAGCACTGAGGTCACCCTCTATAAGGATTATGTATTTTCCGGGGCAGACAACTTCAGCCTCAATAACCTTAACCTCTGCAGTTTTTATCATCATATCAGCAGCACGAATACCGGTAGAAACCGTCATAAATTCTGCCATAGCTAATGCTTTACCCATTTTTTGATTTCCTCCTATCCTTACTGCTCAATTTTTTTCAATATAATATAGTGATCAGTTACGTCTTTTACCTCTCCGTCTATGGGGCTGTGAATCTCAGCTCCAAGCTCGGCGCAGGTGGCAAGTTTTGAGAATTTTTCAACCCTGTCGCCAACCTTCACAATAGGTTTAGCCCTTCTTCCAATATGTTGACGAAGCTTTATTTTAAGCTCTTTAAATTCTGCAGATTGCTCAGAAATAGGAGCATCAACATCATATTCCGAAACACCCAGTCTCGATATCAGACGACTCATAGGAACTGTCCTGAATGGTCTGTCCTCACTTATTCCGGTAAATTTCGGTTCTTTCGGAGCCGTAGCACCTTTTTCTCTCACTAATGCCCAACCCGTTCCAATAAGTGTTCCGGGAGACAATCCCATAGGACACGCATACATCTCACAAAGCTTACACTGAGAACAATATGCCGCATTCAAAATTGCCGGAACGTCTGAGGTCATACCCTTTGACACCGCCCTCATAAAGGAATGGGGTTCAATGGGATAACCCATAAGATTTCTGGAACAAAGGTCTGTACAGCTTCTGCACTGACAACATGAGCTCATAGCTCTGTACAAATTTATTCTTACATTTGTGGTTTTCTTAAGAACAACTCCATGATTCTTAGGCAAAACCAAAATTGCATTCGTCGTTTTTGTAATTAAGTCTTTCTTTTCGCCGACTCTGCCCGTCATGGCACCGCCGTTTATGTATACACAATCCTCTGAAAGTGCTCCACCAGCCATATTAACGACCTGTTCAAAGGTCATTCCAAGAGGCACCCTGAAAGTCTGTGGGTTTTTAACCTCTCCGGCAACCGTCACATATTTATAACAAACCGGCTTAGATTCTTTAAGGGCATAATATGTGTTGAGCATTGTCTCAACATTAAACACTATAACCCCCTGAGAGATAGGGAGCTTCCCTGGTTCAATAACTCTGCCGGTGGTTTCATATACTGTAACTACCTCATCCCCTGCAGGATATATTTCAGGCAAAGTCGAAACTTTTACATTCTTAAAGGAATCAAGTTCTGCATTTACCGCCTCGATTGCCTCAGTATAAACCTCTTTGACTGCAACAATTGCAGTCTTTGCGCCAACAGCCTCTCTGACCGTATCAAGTGCCCACAAAATCTCATAAGAAAACTTCGCAAGTAATTGTCTGTGAAGTCTGAAAAGTGGCTCACACTCAGCACAGTTAAGAATGACTGTATCTGCATCTTTATTCAGCTTTGCATAAGAAGGAAACCCTGCTCCGCCGGCACCCACAATTCCATATTCTTTCATAAGTTCAGCCAAAGCCGTCATTTGCATTTGCAGTTCCTCCCATTCATTCAAGCGTTAATTTCAAATTCAAAGTATTGGTCCGGGATTAATAGCCCTGACCTTCATCAATAATTCCCACGATTGCTGCATCAATGGGAGACAATTCTTTTCCACAGCCAATTCTTGCTGCACTTCCCAAAGCAACCAAAACATGTTCACCAATACCGGCACCGATATTATCAACAGCTATTATTCTGCCATTTTTGCTTTGGTCCTCAATAGGTTCAACTATCATAAACTTGCTACCCAGCAAATTTTCATTTTTCCGCGTTGAAACAACGCTTCCGATTACTTTCCCGATAATCATAACATCGTTTTCCTTTCATAAGCTACAGCATAAACCGAGGCGAAGCGGAAAGCTCCGCCCCGTTGCCGTATGCCCTGTTTACCTAAAATTATTTAAGTACAGGCAAAATCTTCTCAACATCGCCGTGAGGTCTGGGGATTACATGTGTTGCAATAAGCCCACCCAGCTTCTGAGCGCTTTGGCTACCATCTTCAACTGCAGCTTTAACTGCACCTACATCGCCGCGAACCATAACACTTACAAGACCTGAACCGATCTTTTCAGTGCCGATAAGTACAACATTTGCTGCTTTGAGCATAGCATCTGCTGCTTCAACAGCTGCAACAAGACCTCTTATTTCAATCATACCCAATGCTTCGAGTGCCATTTTTGTTTCCTCCTTTAAGGTTTTCTTTTCTACAGTTTCGGTTTTTTCAACCGAAGCTTCATTATTTTTCAATGTTTCTTTCTTTGGTTCCACTTTTTTTGTGGTAGCTTTTTCTGCCATGGAAAATCACCTCTTAGAACTTAGGCAAGATTTTTTCAACGTCAGAATGAGGTCTGGGGATTACGTGAGTTGCAACGATTTCACCCAGTCTTTGAGCTGTCTGACCGCCGGCTTCAACAGCAGCCTTAACTGCACCTACGTCGCCGCGTACCATTACGCTTACGAGTCCAGAACCGATTTTCTCTGTTCCGATAAGTGATACATTAGCAGCCTTTACCATTGAATCGGCAGCTTCGATTGCAGCTACAAGGCCTCTTGTTTCTACCATTCCCAATGCTTCCTGTGCCATTTTTACTTCCTCCTTTACCTGTTTGTTAACCTTAATATCTTTTTTGATATCTTCTTGGACTAAAGCAGCTTCATTAACTACTTCAGCCGGCTTACTTTTTTCTGCCATAGTTATTCACCTTCCTAATTTTAAATTAGTCTTTAAACTTAGGCAAAATCTTCTCAACATCACTGTGAGGACGCGGAATAACGTGTGTAGCTACAAGCTCACCAAGCTTTGATGCACATACGCCACCTGCTTCAACAGCAGCCTTAACTGCACCTACGTCGCCGCGTACCATTA
>JAZNSG010000012.1:0-21056 GCA_045591035.1 Clostridia bacterium
TGAACAGAACCAGTAAAAACGGACAATAGAAAAAAACACCCTCCTATGGTAGAATAATATAAACTACCATAGGAGGATTTTTATGCCCAGAGAATACCGACACATTAAGGAATACGAAAAAGAATTACACAAATTAAGGACACAAGGATTAACATTAAGAGAAATTGGGGAAAAGTTGGGTTTTAACAGAGAACAAATAAAAGGTTTTTTCAAACGAGAAAGAAAAAACGAACGTAAACTTGCAGCAGGTATAGCTTTAAAACGAAAAGGCAGGCCACCTAAAGATCACATCGTTTCAGAGCAGGATAAAGTTACCGAACTTAAATATATCCTTGCTCGCAAAGATGCAAAAATTAAATCATTGGAAATGGAAAATGAACTGATACGGGATTTTCTCTCGCTCACAGAAAGGAGGTGAGAGCAAGTGTAAAATATATGGTAATCTACCGTCATAGAGAAAAATATACAATTAGTGAAATGTGCAGGTTTTTCTCCGTTTCAAGAAGTGGATATTATGCTTATGTCGCACGAATAGATATGCCTGCAAAAGATTTGGAATTGGCAAAGAAAATTAAAGAATGTCAGGAAAGGTGCGGGAAAACGTATGGCTATCGCAGAGTACATATATGGCTTGAAAGAGAGGGCATACACCATAATCCCAAAACAATCCATAGAGTGATGCAAAAATACAATCTTTTGTCTGTTATTAGAAGAAAGAAGTATCGTAATTACGGAGATTATCTGCATAGATATCCTAATTTGCTAAATAGAGATTTTAAGGCAGAAAGACCAAATCAAAAATGGGTGACAGATATTTCGTATATCAAAACCCGGCAAGGAACCTTGTATTTATCTGTAATTAGAGATTTGTATGACAACAGTATTGTTGCTTACAAAACTGGAACTGAACAGAATATCAATCTTGTACTTTCTACAATCAGAGAGGCAAAGAAAAAGGAAAAAGTCACTGGAGAGCTGCAACTCCACAGTGACCAAGGCTTTCAGTATACATCCCATGCGTACTTTAAGCTAACTAAATCATACAACATTACTCCGTCAATGTCAAGAAAAGGTAATCCTTATGACAATGCTTTAGCTGAAAATTTCTTTTCAATTCTCAAAACAGAGTGTATTTACAGAATTAAGCTCAAAACTTATGATGAGGCTCGCCTCATCATAGATGAATATATTCATTTCTACAACAATGAAAGAATACAACTAAAAACAAAACTGACACCACAAGAAATGCGATGCCAGTATGTTGCTTAAAATTTAATATCGTCTACCATAGGGGTATTTTTGTTGTGTCTGCACAAAATGGTGCAGTTCATGCATCGGGAGTGTATTATTAATGTTTTAATTATTTATTACTATTAGTTATACGGCACTTATACTTAACCAAAGAAAGGACCATATCCTCATTGATTTCAGCCGGAATTTCAATTTGAAAAGTATAGTTTCTTGCATCATTAGATGTTTTTTCTGCAGAGACTCCGGCAACAACAATTTTATGTTTGTCAAATTCATCCATAAGATATTTTTGAAAGTCAGTCTCTGTAACTTCAGAAATCTGCAAGGTTTTTGCCTTCGGACTCCTTTGTCTGTGAAAATCAATATGTAAAAGGTATTGCGCGATAAGGATAACAAATGTCGCCGCAATGCCAACAACATACATCCCAGCGCCTATCGCCATACCAACACCTGAAGTTGCCCAAATACCTGCAGCAGTTGTAAGCCCTGTTATTGTATTCCTATGTACAAAAATCATACCGGCTCCCAAAAAACCAATTCCACTGGCTATGGTAGACGCAACACGTGAAGGGTCAAGTCGAACCTCAATATCCCCAAACATTCCATCCTTTATAACATCAAAGAATGCATACTTTGAAACAACCATAATAAGAGCTGCTCCACAAGCAACAACAAAGTGTGTTCTTATCCCCGCCTCTTTGGAACGGTTTCGTCGTTCAAGACCGATAATAATACCGCAAATCCCGGCTACAACAATTCTCAAAATGTAATAGAGCTGTTCATAATCCCAGAAAATATACTTCATTTTTCTTCATCTCCTAATATTTATTATATAACATAGATAGTATTCGTATACATATCAATTATTCAATCGGAAATTAACCTAGTATTGAGGTATTATACCACACAATGCTTTTATTGGCAACTTTTTTGACTGCATTATTATCACAATTTTTACTTGCGCCGCATCCTATGTTTAACTTTCTAAATTACCCATAGCATAATATTCATATATTTTAATCATACCTATAGAGGTGGAATAATTAACTCTCTCTTCTGGAATTGTAATAATATTTTTTTGTGTTTTTTCTCTTAATATCATTGCCATTGCATTTTTTATCTGCTCTCTGCCACCAATAACAATGGTATTTGTGCTATCTTTTAATATACTCAATATTTCATCACAAAGAACTACACCTATAAAGAAGCTGTATACATCTTCTTTCGATTTGTTAAAAATATCCTTTAAAATTCTTACTTTAAACAGTGCGTTATTTATGCCATTCATCTGTGCATAATCATATCCCTTTAAAAGATATGTTTTATTGATATTTCCTGCGTTTAAATCAACTGAATCCTTTAAAATTGTATTCTGTGACAGAGCAGCAATCATTTCGCCTGTAAGCATTGTTGAAAATGAAATTATACGCCCTTTTGCATCGGTTTTAATTACTTTTGAATGAGAGCCCGGGAGAACATAAATACAGTCTCCGTATTCGTTATTTAGTATACCAATAAGCTCTGTTTCCTCACCCCGCATCATATCGGAGGCAGAGAGGTCCTCACTTTCATACTTCACACCTCTGACAAAAACAAAAGGAATATCCGAAATTTCACTTATAGTGGTTTCATACATTGCATTGTGAAGTTCAGAGATGCCTGCCGGAGCTTTTATGTGTGGCAAGTCACAAAGACCTAATTTACTTGTTATCATCCCCGAAGCCAGAATGCGTTCAATATTTTCTTCGCTGTTTCGTGATATGAGTTCACTAATAGCGTTTTTTATTGTATCGATATACATCTTTTTATCATAAGAGGCTTTCAACACACCGATATCGCATCTTACGGTATCTATAATCTTCCTATTTTTTAAAAGTCTCATTCTTGTGCTGGTTGTGCCACCATCTATAGTTATATATATACTCATTTTCCAATTTCCCTCGTATATTTTTCTGCAAGCTTGGTTAATCCCGAATAGTTTTTGGAAGCAATAAGATTTTTATCTGCAATATTTGAACCAATTCCAAATCCGCATACTCCGGCTTTTAAATATTCAGAAATGTTTTTTTCATCTATTCCGCCAACAGCCAGAAAATCAATATGTGAAAGCGGAGCTTTGATTGCCTTTACATATTCAGAACCCATGGCTGTTACTGGAAATAACTTTACAAAATCGGCTCCGTAATTGTGCGCCTTCAGAATTTCAGTGGGAGTGAGCGCTCCCGGAATTGAAACCATGTCAAGTTCTCGGGTTTTGATTACTTTTTCCCTCATAGAATTGCCCTCCTTAATAAAGAATAACCACCGTAATCACCATTCGCTGACAGACCCATCCTCATGATGCCATACGGGATTTTTCCAGTTATGAGGTGTTTTATTTTCTTCAATAACCAGCTCTTTATTTACCTCTACCCCAAGTCCGGGAAGATGTGGTAAGGATATAAAACCATCAACAAAGTTAAAGTCTTCCTTATTTTCTACATAATCAAGTACGGTTTTTCCAATGTTGTAATGGATACCCATACTCTGCTCCTGAATTATTGCATTGTAGCTTGTAGCGTCTACATTAAGGCATGCAGCAAGAGCTATCGGGCCGAGAGGACAGTGCGGCGCCAAGGCAACATCGTAGCTTTCTGCCATAGCAGCAATCTTCTTTACCTCGGTAATTCCCCCTGCATGTGACAAGTCAGGTTGTATAACATCTACTCCTCCGGCATTAAACAAACGCTTAAAATCCCATTTTGAAAAAAGTCTTTCACCCGTCGCAATCGGGATATTACAAGTGAACGCAAGTTCTTTAAAAACCTCCATATTTTCACATAGAACAGGCTCTTCAATGAACATAGGGTCAAATTCTTCAAGTTTTTTGGCTAATATTTTCGCCATTGGTTTGTGAACCCTGCCATGAAAATCTATTGCTATGCCAAAATATTTTCCGCACTCTTCCCTTATTGCCGCCACTCTTTCAAGCACCGCATCAATTTTATCATAGCTATCAATCATCTGCAGTTCTTCTGTAGCATTCATTTTTATAGCCTTAAAACCCTCATTTTGTTTTTCTTTAGCGGCTTTTCCAACATCTGAAGGTCTGTCTCCGCCAATCCATGAATACACCTTCATTTTATCGCGGCATCTTCCGCCCATAAGCTCATAAACAGGAACCCCAAAAAACTTTCCTTTAATATCCCATAGTGCCTGATCAATCCCTGAAATTGCACTCATTAATACACCGCCGCCTCGGTAAAAGCCAGCGCGATACATTGTTTCCCAAAGACCCTCAATCTGTGAGGGGTCTTCTCCGATTAAATAATCCTTCATCTCCTGAACGCAAGCAAGGACAGCACCGGCATGTCCTTCAAGAACAGCTTCTCCCCAGCCTGCGAAGCCGTCATCTGTGATAATTTCAACAAACCCCCATCTCGGTCTGACAAAGTATGTATTTACTTGTGTAATTTTCATAATATCTCTCCTATATTGACTTTTTTATATAACTTCAGTATAATATAAAAAATAGGCATTTTCTTGCCATTTTTTCGCTTTATAGTGACATTTTTTTATATAGGAGAAAATTATGATTGCAAAATTCGGCATTGAACGTGAGCTTGAAAATAAACTAAGTATAACAGAATATAAAAATGGGAACGGGGATTTTCACTTTCATTCACAAATCGAAGTGTGCATGGTAAGAGAAGGTGAAATAGAGGCTGTAGTAGGCAACAAGCGCCAGCGTCTTAAATGCAACGATGTATCGATTTCACTAAGCTATGAAACACACATGTATATTCCTATTGGCAATGCAAAATTTACTGTTCTTATTATTCCCGTTAATTTGTGCAAAGAATTTACTGAGGCTGTACACTCAAAAAACAATTCATGTCCTTTTATAAGGAAGAATGCAATAACAAAGAAAATTGCTCATTATATTGATGAAATAAAAAACGAGGAAAACTGTTTTTTAACAAAAACAGGATATGCATACCTTATATTGGCTTTAATTTCAAAAAATCTCTCCTTTGAAAAAAGACAATACTTTTCCGACAATGACCTTTCATCAAAAACACTTATGTACATACATAATAATTTCACAAGCAGTATTACCTTATCGTCTGCTGCATCATATCTGGGATGTAATCCAAGTTATCTGTCACAGTTCTTTAAGGCAAATTTCAACATAGGCATAAAAAGATACATAAATATTGTGAGACTGAATAATGCTGTAAATCTTTTAAAAGAAAATAAGTTTTCTGTGACATATTGTGCATTAGAAAGCGGCTTTAATTCCCTGCGTACATTTTACAGAGTATTTTATTCCGAATTTAACTGCACACCTCAGGAATACATAAAAATGCATCAATAAAAAACGAAAATTAGCCTTCAAAATGTTATCCGTCGGCTATAATCTGCAAAAAACTGCCCATCATCCAAAAGCAGACTTCCAATAAAATATTGATGTATTTGTTTTTAGTAAAATTTGATGAAATCATTATAGCACATCATTTACATAAAAATAAGTAAATGCATTATTTTGTCCCGCGAGAAATAATTTCTCTCATCTCTTTTTCACACATATCTACTTCTTTTTTAAATTCCTCCGCCGACACACGCATAGCACCATTTCCAAAAACAATCAGTTGCTCCTTTAAATCTGATGTAGCAACCCTGACCCTATAATTTTTGCTTAATTCCTTAGATGTTTTTTCAATGTATGAATCTGCCGTTTCGGCTTCTTTTGTATAAACCACAGTGATATTGTTTACTTTTTCAATCTCACCCAAATTCCCCTTAACCTTATATGCATCAAAAACCAAAATAACATTATTTTGTTTCATAGCACAATAGTTGCTCATTCGGCTGATGAGCACAGCTCTTGCTGCATCCGGAGAATCATTTGAGATTTCTCTCAGTTCTTCCCAGGCATAAATTATATTATAGCCATCAACAAGCACATATTCAGGGCCAATGGGCACAGGCTTTTTAGCTTTGTAAGGTTTTTGCGGCTGACTGCTCATTTTTGCTTTTGCGGGCAGTTCCCGTTCCTTAATCTTTCCGTAAGTTTGCTCAAATATCTTCAAAAGTTCACTATCACTGGCAATTATCTTCTGGTATTTGGGCGCAAAATCTACCAAATCTCCGTCTTTTATACCATTGTCAAAAAGGGGAATATCCATATAATCGAATACCTCATCCCACTTCACAACAAAACCGCTTCCATGAGCACAAAAAACAGAATCTGCTGTATTTTCTACGTCTGCTGCACAATTATAATTTATCTCTTCAATAACTTTTTCAGAATTTTTACAAGGCTTGTAGCCTGAATATGCAAGACTTAACCTCCCCAAGCCTTTCGAATAAGCTATTACCGTTTTGTGATAATTTCCTATTTCTGACACAGCCGCCTCACCTGTTATACGAGTATAATCTGTCATAACCATTGGCGGCTCAAATTCTGCCCCCATTTGCTGAAAATCATTTAAAGCACGTCCCGTACATTCAGTTGGCACTTCAAGCACAAATCTATAATATGGTTCAAGGAGCACACATTCCGCTTGCATAAGGCCCTGCCTTACTGCTCTGTAGGTTGCCTGGCGGAAGTCCCCTCCATCAGTGTGTTTTTGGTGAGCTCTGCCATTTATAAGCGTTACCTTCATATCCGTTATCTCAGAGCCTGTCAACACTCCAAGATGTGTTTTTTCTGCCAAATGCGTCATAACAAGTCTCTGCCAGTTACGGGCTAAAACATCATCACTGCACTTTGTTTCAAAAACGAGGCCACTCCCCTGTTTCAAGGGTTCCATTAGCAGATGTACCTCAGCATAATGTCTCAGCGGCTCATAATGGCCAACCCCTTCGACAGGATTCGAAATGGTTTCTTTATACAAAATACTCCCCTGCTCAAATTCAACCTCAAGTCCAAATCTGTCTGATATAACTCTTTTCAAGACCTCAAGCTGTATTTCACCCATTATACGAACGTTAATTTTCTGGAGATACGTATTGACTGTAATTTGTAGTCTTGATTCTTCCTGCTCAAGCTTTTTAAACATAGGCAAGACCTGAGAAACGTCCATACCATCCGGAAGCTTTACGGAATACGTAAAAATCGGTTCGCATAAAAATCCATCCTCATTTTCCTCAAAGCCCAAACCGTCACCAGCCGCTGTCTTAGAAAGACCAACCAATGCACAAACATCACCAAATGAAGCTTCTTTAACAGATGTAAACTTTTCCCCTGAATAAATCCGTATATCATTGACTTTTTCGCTCCATCCATCACCTTGGAGCAAAGTTTTAACCGAGAGACTTCCTCCCGTAATTTTCACATGGGTAAGCCTTGTTCCTTTTTCATCTTCTGATATTTTGAAAACCTTTCCGCCAAATTCGTCACTGCATCTGTTTTGCTTTGTGTATGTTCTCAAAATATTTAAAAACGTATCTACTCCATCATTTTTAAGAGCTGCTCCAAAGCAACACGGAAACAACATTCTCCCTGAAACAGCATCAACTATGCTTTCTTGTGAAATAGTCTTTTTATTAAGATATTCTTCCATAAGACTATCGCTTTGCATCGCAACTTCTTCAAAGAATTCATCGTTTATATTTGAAAAATCAACGCAGCTATCCGAAAGGACCTCTTTAAGTTCTCTTAAAATTCTGTCTTTATCTGTCCCGGGCAAGTCCATTTTGTTAACAAAAACAAAAGTGGGAACATGATAGTGTTCAAGCAAATTCCAAAGGGTTCGTGTGTGACTTTGCACTCCATCAGTGCCACTAATAACCAAAACAGCATAATCAAGAATCGGGAGAACCCTCTCGGTTTCTGTCGAAAAGTCCACGTGTCCCGGGGTATCAACAATAGTTATTCTTGTATCATCCAAATCCACAATTGCCTGTTTGGAAAAAATAGTGATTCCTCTGTCCCGCTCAATTCTGTCGGTATCTAAAAAAGCATCCTTGTGGTCAACTCTGCCAAGTTTTTTAATGTGTCCGGTAGAATACAAAATCGCTTCTGTAAGGGTAGTTTTTCCTGAATCTACGTGTGCTAATATTCCAGTGACAATACGTTTCATTTTACTACCCTCCACTCCTTTTACATTTACCTCAAGATTAATTCATTTTAAGACGTCTTTTCTTAAAAACAGCTCTCAAATATATCCTTGATTTTATCATAATCAAGCTCAACATAGCTTTTTACCGTGCGACTTCTCCCATAAGTGCAGCCTTCGGCTAATTCCTTGCAGCAATTTTCTTCTATCCCAAAATCACGTATTTTTTGTGGCATACCAAGAGATTTAAAGAACTCAGCCATGCTCTCAATCCCCTGCTTTGCGGCTTTTGGGTCATCAAAATCCTCTATTCCCCAAACACGTCTTGCAAACTGAGCAAAACGGGGCAAGTTTTCCCTGTAAACAAACCTCGCCCAAGCTGGGAAAAGCACAGCAAGTCCCGCTCCGTGAGGAACTTCGTCAAAAAGACCGCTGAGTGCATGTTCAAGCTGGTGAACAGCAAGAGCATTCTCCCTGCCGCAACCTGTTAAGTCGTTGTGAGAAAGACTTGATGCCCACATTAGTGTTGCTCTTGCTTCATAATCTGTCGGATTTTCCATAACAGTCTTAGCAGCAACAACAACTGACTTCAATAATCCCTCAGAAATACGGTCGGTCAGCTCGGTTGGTTCACATACTGTAAAATACCGCTCCATTGTGTGAGTCATCATATCAACAATACCACAAGCAGTTTGATATTTGCTCACCGAATAAGTAAGTTCAGGATTGCATATGGCAAACTTGCATCTGTTAAATTCGCCATTTAACCCACGCTTCATATTTTCCTCAAGATTTGTAATAACAGCTGATGAACTCATCTCACTTCCTGCTGCACTATGGGTTAAAATACAGCCTATTGGGAGTGCAGCCTTTGGCACCTGTTTCCTGAGAAAAAAGTTCCATATATCACAATCAGCCAAAGCTCCAACTGCCGTAGCCTTTGCCGAGTCAATTACACTTCCGCCACCAACTGCCAAAATCATCTCCACTTTATTTTCTTTAGCGATATTTATGGCTTTGCGAACAAAAGAAACCTTTGGGTTAGGCTCAACCCCTCCCATTTCAACAACCTCAATGTTGCTTTCAGCCAAAGACTTCATTACTCTGTCATAGAGTCCGCTTTTCTTTATGCTGCTTTGTCCGTATTGAAGCATAATTTTTTTGTAGCCATAACCACGAACAATTTCACCTACATTGTTTTCTTTATCTTTACCGAAATATATCTTTGTTGGTGCATAAAAATCAAAACCCAGCATAAAAACCCTCCTGTTTTAAAAATGATAAATACCCTTATCTGTCACCAGATAGTCCATTTTTATGTCATATTTATCACTGCATACATCTTCACAAACCTGACTGTCAAAAGAAAATCCAACTTTAATTCCGTTAAAACCTTTCAGAAATCTGTCGTAACAACCCTTACCGAAGCCGACTCTTCCGCCACTTGTGTCAAACGCAATACCCGGAACAAGAACAAGGTCAATTTCGTCTTTTAAGATGGGGCTGGTCCTTGTTGGTTCAGGAACCGAAAAACCACCTTTCAAAAATTCAGTATTCTCATCTGCACAGTATGGAATTATCTCGAAATTGTTTTGACTCGTTACCGGAAACGCCAGACTTTTTTTATCTTTAAATGCAGACATAACGATATCCTTTGTATCGGTTTCGTTGCCAATAGGCATATAAAGCATAATTGTTTTTGCGTTTTTATAAAGAGCTGTCTCAAGAAAATTTTTCTGCGCCAACTTGCTTTTTTCCGTTCTGTCCGTCTCGCTCATTTCCGACCGAAGCTTTTTATAAAAATTTCTTACTTCACTTTTCATAAGATGACCTCATTACTTATTCTTCAAATTTTGAGTTCTCCATCTCCCCGAAATATAAAATCCCATTCCCAATATAATCGGAACAAATCCGGCAATCGCATCACCATACCAAAATCCAAGGCAATCCATCCTGAAGCCAAAACCCAAAAGTGCAGCAAGACCCACTCTGCTTATTACTCCATCAATAATGGCAACTGCAAGATTGAGATTTGTATTTCCCGAACCATTAATAATTGAAAAGCTCACACTTCTTGTGGCAGAACCAAAGAAATTGAGAACAATTGGTACAACAAGTATTCCTGCAACTGCAAGGACCTCTTTGTCTCCGGTGAATGCACCAAACACCTGATTGGGCAAAAATATCACTATAGCAGAGCAAATTACTGAGATTATTGTGGAACAAACCGCCACTGTCTTTAAAATAGACGGAACTCTTTCATCCTTTTCAGCACCAAGATTTTGTCCGACCATTGCACTTCCCGCAGTGGTAAATGAGTTTGAAACAATTGCAATCATAGTGTTTACCTTATTAAAAACACCTGCAAGAGCCGAGAACACAACACCAAACATATTTATCCATGCCATCAGCACAACCTTTGACATACTGATTGCAGCAGACTGAATAGCCATAGGCACCCCGAGTCCCGTAAGACGTTTAAGGGTGGATTTTTCAACCGCAAAGCTCTTGAGTTTGAAATCAAAACAAAAACTATCCCGATGCTTGTATAGATACAGAATTGAGACTACAAAACTCGCACCCTGACCGATAACCGTTGCCAGAGCCGCGCCAAAGACCTCCATGCCAAGATATGCAACAAAAACTATGTCCAAAACTATATTAAGAACTGCAGCTATACCAATAAACACGAAGGGTCTTTTGCTGTCTCCCATACCTCTTAAAATCGCACTGACAATATTATATCCATATATAAATACCAAACCTACTATACATGTGACTGTATAATCAAGCGTATACTTGAAAGATTCCTGTGGGGTATTTAAAAGTCTGAGTATGGGGAATCTGAATATAAAACAAACTACCGAAATTACCAAAGACGAAATCAGCATGGAAGTAAACATTGTCCCGATAATCTTCTTTACGTTGTCAAAGTTTTTTGCCCCAACATCCTGAGAAACAAGGACTTGTCCCGCTGAAGAAAAACCCATAGCAACAAAAGTCAAAAGATGCAAAATATCCCCGCCAATAGACACAGCAGACATTCCCGCTCCGCCGATACACTGACCCACAACTATCATATCGACTATGTTGTATATAGCCTGAAGGGCGTTTGACAAAAACAGCGGAAGTGCAAACTTCAAAAGTAATTTAGTTACATTTCCGTTTGTCATATCTTTTACCATTGTGTTGCTCATTTCTAAAACTCCTTTAAATTTTTTCAATTTGAGGTAATCTTCTCGCAGCTGATTTAAGCTCAGAAATCGAGTTTGCCTTTTTTATTTCCTTGCATAGTTTTTTTTCGTCGGGATAATTCCAAAGAAAATACAGCCACAGCTCTTTGAGTTTATGTATAGTATAAACTTCTGATCTAAGAACCTCTTTGTATTTTTCTGTTAATCTGTCAGAAAACTCAACTAATTCTTCAGAAGAAAGCGGTTTTCCACCTTTAATTTCCCTGAATATTGCCGGGTTGGCAAGAGCCCCACGACCAATCATAAATGCATCAGTGTGTGGAAAACTCTCACTCAGGATATTAAAATTTTCGGCAGAAAATATATTGCCGTTATAACACACCGGATTCAAAGCACTTTTCCCAATTTTTCCGTAAATATCACGGTGTGGAAACCCGCCATAGAGTTCATCCCTGGTACGTGGATGAACGATGAGTTCTGAAAACCTGTGCCTGTTAAAAATTTCAAAAATCTCATCTGTTTCATCTGCACTATGATAGCCAATCCTTGTTTTTACAGAAACCTCTACAGATGAATTCTCAGTTACATTTTTAAGCAATTCGTCAATAATCTGTGGCGTTTTTAAAATTCCGGCACCTCTGCCTTTTTTCACCACAGTCCCTGAAGGACAACCCATATTAATATTTATACTTTCGTACCCAAGCTCACAAATACGTTTTTCAAACTTAAAAAATGCAGTACTGCTGTTCGTCAAAACCTGAACCCTGAGCGAAATATCCCTGTTATGCTCGGGCAAAATGTCACGCAATGACTTTATGCTCAATTTTTCATTGTCGGTTGGTGTAATAAATGGTGCAAAATACTCGTCACAACCGCCAAACAGTTCGCTATGTATATTTCTGTATACCCAGGTAGTTATGCCCTCCATAGGCGCAAAATAAAGCCTTTTTTTACACAAAACCATAAAATTATCCTTATTTCATATATTATAATAAAAAAAGCATTTTAGGGAAAAACGCAGAATGCGTTTTTCCCTAAGATATACTTATTATACAACACTTTTTCAAAAATTACAATAGTTTTATCTAAAATTTCTATTATTGTCTTTTCCACGCATATGGAGAAAAAAGCATAATCATAGGAAATACTTCAAGTCTGCCCACAAGCATATCAAGTATAAAAATAATAGTCGATAAATCTGAATACTCAGAAAAATTACCTACCGGACCCACCATAGAAAGCCCTGGTCCAATATTGTTTATTGTTGCCACAATAGCTGTAAAATTACTTGTAAAATCAAAATTATCCAACGATACAAGTAAAAAAGAAACAACAAAAATAAAGAAATACGCCATCATGTAAACATTTATAGAGCGAAGTGTTTCGTGCTTGATAACATGACCACTCAAGGTGATTTTATGTGTGCTCTTTGGGTGGGAAGTTGTCTTGAGTTCTTTTATTATTGTCTTAAACATAATAACAACTCTTGACACCTTCATGCCTCCTCCTGTACTTCCTGCACAGGCGCCAACAAACATAAGGATAACAAGAATGGTCTTTGAAAACTGTGGCCACAAATCGAAATTCGCTGTTGTATATCCTGTCGTTGTCATAATTGATGTTACCTGAAAAACACTGTGTTTGAGTGCTTCAAAAACATTGTCAACACTTGTTGATATATTTATCCAAATCAAAACCGTAGAAATAACAACCAAGGCGAAATACCAGCGAACCTCCTCAGATTTAAAAGCCGACTTGAATTTTTTTATCAAAATCAAATAGTAGACCGAAAAATCTACTCCATAAATAAACATAAAGACTGTAACAACTATCTGACTATAAGTTGAATAATCTGCCAAACTTGAGTTTTTTATGCCAAATCCACCGGTACCTGCAGTACCCATTGATATAACTATAGCCTCATAAAAACCCATATCGCCAATCAAAAGTAAAATTATCTGAAGAAGTGTCAATCCGGTATAAATACCATAAAGGATTTTTGCAGTTGACTGTATTCTTGGAACAATTTTACCAACCGCCGGTCCGGTACTTTCAGCTTTCATCAGGTAAAGATTGTTCCCACCGGATAGCTTTAGTATAGAAACGAGGAACATAAGAACCCCCATACCGCCAATCCAATGGGTAAAGCTACGCCAAAAAAGAAAACTTTTAGGGAGAACTTCCACATCTGTCAAAATTGTTGCACCTGTTGTAGTAAATCCCGAAACCGTTTCAAAAAGAGCATCTATATAATTCGGAATAATGCCCGACAAATTAAAAGGCAGTGCACCGAAAAGACTCATTACCACCCAACATAATGAAACTGTAGCAAGTCCTTCCTTTGCATACATTCGTTTGTTTTTAGGCTTAACAGCAAGAAACAAGCACCCAACTGCAGCACACAAAAGTGAACAAACAGCAAATATATTCATAATTTGTTCACCATAAAAAAGTGCACAAACCAGTGGAAGCACAAGAAGTATTGCTTCGAGTAAAAGAGCCCAACCAAGGATGTTTATAACCAATCTAAAATTCATAATAATTATCTCTCTTTACAGTAGAATATCACTTATATCCGAGAATCCTTTATGTGTAGTCACCACAACAACATAATCACCCGGCATCAAAGCATCTCGACCTCTTGGGATAATAAACTGTCCGTGTCTGTGTATACAAGCAACGAGAACATTTTCCTTAAGAGAAATTTCTTCAAGAGAAATTCCGACAACGGGAGAACTTTCATTTATTTTAAATTCAAGAGCTTCTGCTTTTCCATCAAGAATGAGATGTATCGTTTCTATGTTGCAATGCATCGAATTCTGCTTTGCTCTGACAAACCTTAAAATATATTCCGCAGTCAAATCCTTTGGATAAATAACGGTATCTAAATCAAGAGCCGCTATCACTTCGTCATAGGCAATTCTGTTTACCTTTGTGACAAGCTTTCCGTTTGTCTTTGTTTTCGCAAAAAGAGAAAGCATTATATTTTCTTCATCAATATTTGTCATTGAAACAAAAGATTCTGCTGTTTCAATTCCCTCCTCAAGAAGAACGCTGTTATCCGTTCCGTCGGCATTGATGATTGTAGCCTTGGGAAGCATTTCACAAAGCTCATCGCATCGTTTTTCATTCTTTTCAATAATTTTAACCTTAATTCCACGCTGAAGAAGCTTGTCAGCAAGATAATATGCTGTATCTCCACCGCCTACAATAATAGTGTTATTAACACGATTTGTTTTTACTCCGATTTTCTTAAAAAACTCATAAGCTGTCAGGGCAGCAGTTATTATACTTACTCTGTCGCCTTTTTTTATCACAAAGCTTCCTCCGGGAATAAAAGCCTTGTCCTCTCTTTCAACTCCGCACACCAAAACATCAGTGTTAAATCTCGAATTTATATCGCTAACCTTTATTTCATCAAGGGGCGAATCATTCGACACCTTAAACTTCAATATCTCAACTCTGCCTTTAGCAAAGGTATCAATCTGGATAGCCGTCGGAAATCTTAAAACCTTTGCCATTTCGTTTGCAGCGGTATACTCCGGATTAATAACCATAGCAAGACCAAAGTCGTCTTTGTATAAATACAGCTGTTTTCTGTACTCGGGCTTTCTTACACGAGCGATTGTCTGGCAATCCCCTAATTTTTTTGCAATCATGCAAGTCAGAAGATTCACTTCGTCTGAACCAGTGACTGCAATAAGAAGGTCAGCACTTTCAATACCGGCATCCTTAAGAATGTCAAGACTGGCACCATTACCCACAACGCCCATGGCATCATATTCATTTATAAGTTCTTGTACCAAATCGTACTTGGTATCAACAACAGTAATATTTTGATTTTCTTCTTGGCTAAGCTTCTCTGCAAGTTTCTGGCCAACCTTGCCACAACCAATTATTATAGTATTCATAAATAATTTACCTCTTTTATATTAAAAGATATATTAATGAGTATTATAGTTAAAATATTAAATAAAGTCAAGAAAAAAACAAAAAAAGAGACTACTCAGTCTCTTTTTTCAGCAAATTATTTTCCGTGCTCCAGTTTATAATCTCACCATTTTCAACAATACATTCATAAAATTCAGTTATTTCTTCGTTGACTACAAATTGGGTAAGAAGCGAACTGTGTCCGTCAGGAAGAATCCAGCGCCATCTTCCAAAGAAGAAGGTGCTTTCTTCAATATCTAATTCTCCGATAATCTCAAAAATAAATAAATTCCCGGTTTCTTCGTCTCTGTCACCAAAAACACTTATCAATAAACCGGCCAATTTTTCAATCTTCTCCCGGGAAACTTCTTTAACATCAGAAAGACTGACAGCATAGCCGGTCGCAATATCCGGCTGATTTATGTTTCGTGGTGACATCATACTCTCGGTTTCTGAAAGGTATTGCCCTTGGACATCAATCTCCGTTTTCGCATCGGTATTTTCCGGAGGGTTTTTGGGGATATCATTCAAGTTGACCTCATTCACCTTTGGACTATCATTTGGCTCTAACGTCACTTCTTGCTCTTCTGCTTTACCTTTCACCGAAGCTTTAAACTCTGTTTGAGGCAGGGGGGTACTTTCCTCCTGAACAATTTTTTCAGGAGTTTCATTCATCCGCTCTATTTGCGGAAAAGAAAAAGCGATTACCACCAAAATCAATACAGCAGCCAAAGCTGTCCCCATTCCGGGCTTAAACTTGAAAACCTTGGTTTGAGTTTCTTTTTTGTCAGCTTCTTCAAATATCTTGTTAATCAGTTCACGTCTCGGTTTTATATCATCAATTGCCGACTTATAATGCTTTCTAAACAAAATCATATCTTCCCTTCAGGTTTTTTTCGAGGAGCTTTCTGCCCCGACTAAGCTGGGACTTTACAGTGGACGGATTTGCCCCCAGATACTTTGAGATATCCTCAATGGACATATCTTCATAATAAAACAAATGGACAACAACTCTATACTTTTGCGGTAGGTCAGCAACAGCATAATAAACATCACTTTTTTCAGTAGTGTCAAAAACAATTTCTTCCGCAGCATATTCAAGGGGCACCGTCTTTTTGTGCCAACTACTTGAGAAAACATTATGACAGCAGTTTACCGCTACACGCAAAAGCCAAGCCTTGATATGTTCGTCGCTTTCAAATGACTTATCAAATTTCAAAAACCTCAAAAAAACCTCTTGAACCACATCTTCAGCATGCTCACGATTTTTCACCTGAGATAAAGCCAGACGATATATCATATCAAAATGCTTTTCTACTATTTCTTTTTTTTTGTCAATTTGAAGAGACTTTTTGTCCAACGTCGGATTCTCCTCTCAACAATAATACTTTCCATAAGCCTAAAAGGTTGCATTATCTTATATTTTTTTAATTTCTTTCCTCTCATCAAACTGATTAATTCTTCAGGCTATGAATCGGAGCAGGGATTCTTCCACCTCGATTAATAAAATCACAGCTTGAATATGGGTGCACAGGCATAATTGGCGCATATCCCAAAAGTCCACCAAACTCCACGCTTTCGCCTACAGCTTTGCCTATTACCGGAATAATCCTCACAGCTGTTGTTTTCTGGTTTATCATACCTATCGCCATTTCGTCGGCTATAATTGCAGAGATTGTCTCGGCAGATGTATCTCCGGGAATAGCAATCATATCAAGCCCAACAGAACAAACACAAGTCATTGCTTCAAGTTTATCCAATGTTAAGGCACCGCATTCTGCAGCAGAAATCATTCCTGCATCTTCACTGACGGGGATAAATGCTCCGCTCAAGCCACCAACTGAGCTTGATGCCATAACACCACCCTTTTTCACAGCATCATTAAGCAACGCAAGGGCTGCAGTTGTTCCGTGGGTTCCGCATTTTTCAAGTCCCATTTCTTCAAGGATATATGCCACACTGTCGCCTATCTCAGGGGTAGGAGCCAATGACAAATCTACTATTCCGAAAGGTACACCCAACCGTCTTGAAGCTTCTTGTGCCACAAGCTGTCCCATTCTCGTAATTTTGAACGCTGTCTTTTTTATTACCTCAGCTACCGTTCCAAAATCTGCACCTTTCACCTTTTCAAGTGCTGATTTAACAACTCCCGGGCCACTTACACCTACATTTATAACGATATCACCTTCACCAACACCATGAAACGCACCTGCCATAAACGGATTATCTTCAACAGGATTGGCAAACACAACAAGCTTAGCACAACCAAATGAATCTCTGTCAGCTGTTATATTTGCTGTTTCTTTGATTATTTTTCCCATGAGCTTTACTGCATCCATATTTATACCGGCTTTAGTTGACGCAACCCCAACCGAAGAGCATACTCTGTCAGTAGTTGCCAAAGCTTCAGGAATTGAATCAATAAGGATTTTATCACCTTTTGTAAATCCTTTGTTTACTAAAGCAGAAAATCCGCCTATGAAATTAACGCCTGTTTCAATAGCCGCACGGTTCAGAGTCTTTGCAAAACAAGTATAATCATTTGCATCACTGGCTCCCGCAATTATAGAAATAGGGGTCACGGATATTCTCTTATTTATAATGGGAATTCCATATTGTGAGCTGATATTTTCTCCGGTTTTCACCAAATCCTTTGCACAACGGGTTATTTTGTCATAAATTTTTTCACAAGCACGTTCTGCATTGCTGTCAATACAGTCAAGCAAGGATATACCCATTGTTATCGTTCTTATATCAAGATGCTGGTCATCAATCATCTTGATTGTCTCCATAATCTCACGTGTATTTATCATATCGTCAAAACAGCCTCCCCTACGTTATATTCTGTGCATTGATTTGAAAATATCTTCATGCTGCATACGAATATCAACACCCATCTCTGCACCAATCTTTTCAAGTGCGCTCATAACAACAGTACTGTCTTGTCCTTCATTTCCAAATTCTACAAGCATAACCATAGAAAATATGTTCTGCATAATTGTCTGATTTATGTCCAGAATATTAATTCCATTCTCAAAAAGACAACTGCTCACCTTAGCAATAATCCCCGGACGGTCAATCCCCATAACTGTAACAACTGATTTCATTTGTAAACACACTCCTTATTTATGTTTTTAAAGGCTATGATTATCCACTTCAAAACCTTTGAAAGTCCTTAATTTTGTGACTTTTTAACATTTAAATTATACAACTATTTTCTGCTATCGTCAAGTTAAATTAAGGTAAATTTCCTAAATTTACATAACATTATTTGCACAAAAAAATGCCTCAAAATAATTTGAGGCATTTTATATAAAATTTAAAATTTACTTAAAAGATACCAAGGCCACCGTAGGTAGCAACAACCGCAGCAAAAACTATTGAAACCATAGATAAAAGCTTTATCAAAATATTAATTGACGGACCGGAAGTATCCTTAAAGGGGTCACCTACTGTATCTCCAACAACTGCAGCCTTATGGTTTTCAGAACCTTTACCGTTATAGTTTCCGGCTTCAATATATTTTTTTGCGTTATCCCAGGCTCCGCCTGAATTTGCCATCATAATAGCAAGTACAAAACCTGACACAAGTGCACCTGCAAGCATACCGACTACACCATTTACACCAAGTACCAGACCTACAATGATAGGTGCCAATACACCTAATGCTGCAGGAGCAATCATTTCATGAAGAGAAGATTTTGTGCATATATCAACACATGCTGCATAGTCAGCGTCCGCTGTGCCATCAAGTAAACCTTTGATTTCTCTGAACTGTCTGCGAACTTCCAACACAACCTTATGTGCCGCTCTGCCTACTGCCTGCATTGTCATAGCACTGAAAAGGAAAGGAAGCATAGCACCGACGAAAAGGCCAATTAAAACCGCAGGGTTTGTAATTTCAAGCTTTAATTTTTCGGGTGCAAGTGCTGAGATTTCATCAGTGTATGAAACAATGAGGGCGAGTGCTGTCAATGCCGCTGAGCCGATAGCAAAGCCTTTGCCTGTTGCAGCTGTTGTATTACCAAGGGAATCCAAAGCATCAGTTCTTTCACGAACTTCTTCTTCAAGACCACTCATCTGTGCGATACCACCTGCATTGTCAGCAACAGGGCCATAAGCGTCTGTTGCCAATGTGATACCCAAAGTTGAAAGCATACCCACAGCAGATAAGCCTACACCGTAAAGGCCAAGCTCAAAAGCATTTTCAGCCCCGCTGAATCCACCTGCTACAAAGTAACTGATAAGAACTGAAATACCAACGATAACAACAGGTATTGCAGTTGAACGCATACCGAGTGCTATACCATCGATAATGATGGTGGCAGAGCCTGTTTCAGATGAACCTGAAAGTTTTTGTGTAGGTTTATATGAATCTGATGTGTAGTATTCTGTGAAATATCCTATTAAAACACCGGCTAAAAGGCCTGATAAAACTGCACCAAAAAGACCTGCATTTCCAGGCATAATCACAAGTATTAATACCAAACTTGCAATTGCTGAGAATATTGCCGCAGAGTATGTTCCGCGACGAAGTGAGCCCAAAAGACTTTTCTGTGATGCGCCTTCTTTTGTTGATACAAAAAAAGTTGAGACAATAGATGCAATAATACCAACTGCTGCAATAAGCATAGGTAATATTACACCTGAAAAGCCATAGCCCGCTGCAACTGCCAAAGCACCACAAGAAACGATAGAACCAACATAGGATTCATAAAGGTCTGCACCCATACCGGCAACATCACCAACATTATCACCAACATTATCAGCAATACAAGCGGGATTACGGGGGTCATCCTCAGGAATACCGGCTTCAACCTTACCCACAAGGTCAGCACCAACATCCGCAGCCTTTGTAAAAATACCTCCTCCTACTCTTGCAAAAAGGGCCATTGAACTTGCACCCATACCAAATGTAAGCATAGCTGACGTAATATCACCAATTTCAAGTTTAAATACAAATTTCAAAAGAATAAACCAGACGCTGATGTCTAAAAGGCCAAGACCAACAACAGTCATGCCCATTACAGTACCCGATGAAAATGCAATTTTCAGTCCACGGTTTAAGCCCTGACGTGCGCCGTTTGCTGTACGTGAGTTCGCATAAGTTGCGATTTTCATCCCTACAAAGCCTGAAAGACCGGAAAAAATTCCGCCTGTCAAAAAGGCAAAAGGAACATAAGGTGTGAGCAAATCAAAAAATGCAAGAACACTCAAAATAACAAACATTACCACAAAGAATATTCCCACTGTTTTGTATTGTCTTTTTAAGTAAGCCATAGCACCTTTACGAATTTTGGCAGAAATCTTTACCATTTCTTCAGTTCCCTCAGGGGACCTTTTTACTGCATAAAACTTGTAACAAGCAAAAAGTATTGCTACAATCGCGGCAGCTAAAACAAAGAAAGGTGCAATATTCATAAAAATCTCTCCTTAATGTATAATATAAATTATGCCCTGTAAGCCACGGGACACTTAAGATATTTTTTTATTCTATCACAGCAAAAAAATTTTTTCAATATATAGGTATTTTTTTAACCGCTATTCTATCCATTGCAATTGTTTTTCATCTTTGTATTGTCGTATACGTAACTCTTTCCGCAAGTCCTTCAATAGGATATAGAATAAACAAAAAAAG
>JAZNSG010000013.1:0-9445 GCA_045591035.1 Clostridia bacterium
TAGTACCGTGTCCCGAACGAAGTGCCCTACCAAGCTGGGCCACATCCCGATATCTAAAATTAACTATCCTATTATACTATGCATTCCGCTGAATGTCAATCTTTTTTTTGAAAAATACATAAGGTATAGCAAAAAGATAACAAGTGGCACTTCTTGACTTTAATTTATAAGTATGATACAATATATAGCATAAAATTGTATTCAAATGTACGGATATTGATAAACGGATGTGTGTCGGCAACTTAGCCGGCAGAAAGGTGGTATAAGATGCAGGAAGATAAAAGAAAGGCACTGGAGAATGTCTTTGGACAGATAGAAAAACAGTATGGAGCCGGAGCTGTTATGCGATTGGGAGAAAAAACCGAAGTCGAAGTTGAGGCAATTCCCACAGGCTCAATGGCTTTGGATATTGCGTTGGGAATTGGTGGTGTTCCTCGCGGCCGTATAGTTGAAATCTATGGTCCGGAGTCTTCGGGTAAAACCACCGTTGCTCTTCATATTGTGGCAGAAGCCCAAAAGTTGGGTGGCGAGGCGGCTTTTATTGATGCGGAACACGCACTTGACCCCGTTTATGCTGAGAAGCTTGGTGTCAGAATAGATGATTTGATTGTATCTCAGCCTGATACCGGTGAACAGGCGCTTGAAATTACCGAACAGCTTGTTCGCTCAGGGGCTATCGACGTTATAGTTATTGACTCTGTGGCTGCGCTTGTCCCGAAACAGGAAATAGAGGGACTTATGGGTGACTCCCATGTGGGACTGCAGGCGAGACTTATGTCTCAGGCTCTCAGAAAGCTTACTTCTGTTGTGAGCAAATCAAATACTACTGCTATTTTCATCAACCAGCTCAGAGAGAAGGTTGGTGTTATGTTTGGCAATCCTGAAACAACAGCCGGCGGACGCGCTCTTAAATATTATGCATCTGTGAGAATGGATGTAAGGCGCGTAGAGACTGTTAAGGGAGAGGAAGGCGCTGTTGGAAACCACACAAAGGTAAAAGTTGTGAAAAACAAGGTTGCTCCGCCATTTAAAGAAGCTGAGTTTGATATTATATATGGTGAGGGAATTTCTAAAGAAGGAAACATAATAGACGTGGGTGTAGATTTTGGCATTATAAAGAAATCCGGCTCATGGTTCTCATACAATGAAGAAAAGCTTGGCCAGGGGCGTGAGGCTGTTAAAAAGCTTCTTGAAGAGGATGTTGCACTGTGCGCAGAGCTTGAGGCCAAAATCCGTGAAAAGGCAGGGTTGCCTTCGGCGACCCCGGACGGCGAAAACAGTGGTGATTTTGCAACGGAATTCAAGCCCGTTCCAAAGCCAACAAAGAAAAAATAATTCTTGTTGTGGTGCAGAAGTTAGCTTTTGCACCACAATTTAAAAGATAATGCAAGGCGGAATGTGTATGGATATCAACGTGGCTAAAAAAACTGTTGCAAAACTGATTTCATATCGTTCGTATACCTGCAAAGAGCTTTACAAAAAACTTCTTTCAAAGGGCTGTGAGAAGGAAATTGCTGAGCAAACTATTGAAGAGTTTTGCAGTGCAGGGATTCTGAATGATGAAGAATATGCTTTTTGCTATATTCATGATGGACTGGTTATCGGACTGAAAGGATTGTTTCGGTTGAAGCAAGAACTTTTGTCAAAAGGTGTTGCAGCATCCGTTATTGAACGTGCAGTGGCACGGGTGGATATTGATACAGCAGCGCAGCTTGAAAGTTATGTACAGCTTAAGTTTGGAGATAAAGAGTTTTCAGACTGGCGTGAAATTGAAAAAGCCAAGATGCATCTGATGCGTCGCGGATATGGGATTTCTGAGATAAATAAATGTTTTAAGAACCTTGGGATTAGCGCAAAAAGAGGTGATTTTGATTGAATAAGGTTTCGTTGGTGTCATTGGGGTGTTCAAAAAATCTCATAGATGCCGAAGAAATGCTCGGGTTATTTGAAGATAACGGGTTTGAAATAACCGATAATGAAGAAAATGCGGATATAATGGTGGTTAACACATGTGCGTTTATTGATTCGGCAAAACAGGAGTCAATTGATTGTATTTTAGAGCATATAAGATATAAAGAGAAGGATGATAACCGTATACTAGTGGTGACAGGTTGTCTTGGTCAGCGTTTCAAGGAGGAGATTGTAAAAGAAATTCCTGAGGTGGATATTGTTATTGGGACAAATGATTACCACAGAATCGTTGAAATAATAAAGAATTACAAAAAAGGAACCCCCGAGGTTCATTGTGGCGAAGAATATATGGGTTGTAATCTTCGGCGTGTTGTAACAACCCCGTCTTATATGGCTTATATAAAAATTGCCGAGGGCTGTGACAATCACTGTACCTATTGCGTTATTCCGTCAATTCGTGGAAAATACAGAAGCCGACGGATGGAAGATATAGTTAAAGAAGCCGAAACCCTGGTTAAAAACGGTGTGCGGGAGCTTGTTGTTATTGCTCAGGACACCACACGGTACGGGATGGATATTTATGGCAAATACTGTCTTCCCGAGCTTCTTCGCAAGTTGTGCAGAATAGATGGTCTAAAATGGATTCGTGTTCATTATTGCTATCCTGAACTTGTGACGGATGAGCTTGTTGATACCATAGCCGATGAAGAAAAAATCTGCAAATATCTTGATATTCCGATACAGCATTGCAACGACAGAATTTTGAAGCTTATGGGTAGAAAAACCAACAAAAATCAGATTTCAATGCTTATAAAAAAGCTTCGGGAGAAAGTTCCTGATATAGTTATCAGAACATCACTTATAGTAGGCTTTCCCGGTGAGACCGAAGAAGAATTTGACGAGCTTCGGGATTTTGTGACAGAAACAGAGTTTGACAGATTGGGTGCATTTGCTTATTCATGTGAGGAAGGAACTGCGGCGGCTCGTCTTGACGGACAACTGAGCGATGAAGACAAACAGTACCGACAAGAGCTGATTATGGTTGATCAGGCGGCGGTTTCCGAAAGCCTTAATGAGAAAAAAGTGGGAAAAATCTTTGAGGTGCTTGTTGAGGGTTATGATGCTATAATAAAAAGATTTTACGGACGAACCTACGGAGATTCCGATGAAATTGACGGAAAAGTCTTTTTTGAGTCAAAGACGAAATATAATCCCGGTGAATTTGCGATGGTGAAAATTTCGGACTATACAGAATATGATTTATATGGCGAAGCCAATTAGGAGGAGAGAAAAGTATGAATACACCAAATATGCTTACACTTTTGAGAGTGATTTTGATTCCATTTTATATGTGGGCTATGCTTTCAGGCGCATATACAGTCGCAATAATTATTTTTGCGGTTGCATCCCTGACGGACCAGCTGGACGGGTATCTCGCCAGAAAAAATAACCAGGTGACGACTTTCGGAAAGTTGATGGACCCGTTGGCGGATAAAATTCTGACTATTTCTGCCTTGGTATGCCTTTTGGGAATTGGGGCAGCGTATATTAATTCTTGGGTTGCTATGATTATAATTGCACGGGAATTGATTGTAACCGGTATCCGTCAACTTGCTATGGGAGAGAATAAGGTTATTGCCGCAAGTAAATGGGGTAAGGCCAAAACCGTTTCTCAGATGGTTGCATTGATAGCTGTTATGGTTGATTTGGTTTATCCGCTGAGTATCGGCAATTTCCACACAACCTTTTGGCTTGTGCTGATTGCGGTTGTTTTGACTGTGTATTCAGGCGTGGATTATGTGGTAAAAAATCGGTCAATGATTACTTTCAAATAAAAAATTACAAAATTATGAAAATTTTCTAAAAGAATATTGACTGCTGTATGTAAAGTATGATATATTTATTCAGTAATAATATTAAAGGAGGATTTCTGAATGGACATTTTTGAAAAGGTAAAAGAAATAACAGCGGAGCAACTTGATATAGATGAGGGCCTCATTACCATGGAAGCTTCGTTTATAAACGATCTTGAAGCTGATTCTTTATCTTTGGTTCAGTTAATGATGGCACTTGAAGAGGAGTTTGATATGGAAATCCCTGATGAAGAAGCCGAAGAAATATCAACTGTAGGTGAGGCCGTTAATTACATTAAATCAAAAGGCTAAATAAAACAGTTGCGGGCTGCCGAAAATCGGCAGTCCGTTTGGTTTAAGTTAAGCTGATATTTTAAAAATTTTATTATTGTGGAAATAGAGCGTGGTTTTTATGAATATAAGATATGAGTTCAAAAACAAGAAACTTTTTAATATGGCACTTACTCATATTTCACTGGCGAATGACTTAAGAATTGAGAGCAACCAACGTCTGGAATTTCTTGGTGACAGCGTTTTGTCTCATATTATAGCAACAGAGATTTATAAGCTTTATCCCAAAAGCGATGAGGGTGAACTGACGAGAATCAGGGCTGCTTTGGTTTGCGAAAAGTCACTGGCGAGTCTTGCCAAAGAACTTAATCTTGGGAAAGAAATAAAGTTTGGCAGATCAGAGGCGAGAAGTGATGGAGCTCACAAGGACTCAATCCTGGCAGATACCTTTGAGGCTGTTTTGGGAGCTGTTTATCTTGATAGTGATTATGAAACCGTAAAAAAATGGACACTGGACATTTTCGGAGACAGATTGTTGAATTTAAATGATTTTCGGGAGCAGAATTACAAATCAAGTTTGCAGATATATTTTCAAAAACGGGATAAGGGCTCTGAGGTTGTCAAATACAAACTTTTGGAAAAGAGCGGACCCGACCATGATCCTATGTTTTTTGTGGAAGCGGTATATCGGGATAAAGTGATAGGGAAAGGCAACGGTAAAAACCGAAAAATTGCCGAGCAGAATGCTGCCAAAGATGCTTTGGAAAGTCTGGAAAACAAAAATGAGAAAATATAATTTGCCTATTTTTATACCTCATAGAGGTTGCCCTCACGATTGTGCTTTTTGCAATCAAAAGAAAATAACGGGGGTGGAGACTGAAGTAAGCGCCGAAGATGTTCGGCAAATGATAGCGGATTTCCTGAAGACGATTGACTCGGTTAATTCTTCTGTTGAGGTGGGCTTTTTTGGCGGAAGCTTCACAGGGCTTGATGTTAAAACTCAGGAAACTCTGTTGGGAGCGGCTTCGGAATTTTTCCCGAGGATAGACGGTATTCGTCTTTCTACTCGTCCGGATTATATTGATGAGGATATACTTTCTGTGCTGAAAAAATACGGTGTGACAACCGTTGAGCTTGGTGTGCAAAGCAGCAATGACCGCGTTCTTGAAATGAATTGCCGGGGACATGATTTTCGGTCTGTGGAAAGGGCATCAAGGCTTATTAAAGATTCGGGCATACGCCTTGGCCATCAAATGATGCTTGGAATGTATGGCTCTGACCCTGAAGTTGATATGAAAACTGTTGAGGATATAATAGCTCTGGGACCGGAATGTGTGCGCATATATCCTGTGGTGACACTTAAAGGAACAAGACTTGAAAAGATTTATAGCAGTGGGGAATATGAACCTTATTCTGTTGAACTGGCGGCACAACTGGCAAAAACTGCTGTAAAGAAGTTCAGGGCAGCGAACATTGAAGTCATACGTATGGGGCTTCATGCCTCTGAGGAGCTTGATGAGGCTGACGGTACGGTGGTTGCCGGACCTTATCATCCGGCCTTCGGCGAGATAGTGGAAAGTCTTTTGATGAGAGAATTAATTGAAAAAGAACTTGAAAAAAATCAAAGTAATGGTGAATTTGTATTTTACTGCAAGAAAAACGAGGTTTCAAAGGCGGTAGGCCACAAAGGTATGAATAAGGAATATTTTGACAGGAAATACAACCTGAAATTGAAAGTCAAGACATTGGATTGAGGTGCAATTATGGAAAAGATAGCAAGTTTTACGGTAGACCACCGGAAAATAAAGGAGTGGGTATATATTTCGCGTATTGACGGGGATATTACCACGTATGATGTTCGGATGAGAAAGCCAAATACAAACGACCTTATGAGTAATGAGCTTATACATTCTTTTGAACATCTGTTTGCAACCTTTATGAGAAATGGAAAGATTGGGCCGAGCGTTATTTATGTTGGACCTATGGGTTGTCAGACCGGATTTTATCTTTTGGTGAGAAATGCAGATAACAAAAGTGTTGTTGATGAGATTAAAAGAGTTTTGGCAGAGATTTCTGAGTATGAAGGGGAAATGCCCGGCGCGAGTGAGATTGAATGCGGGAATTACAGAAACCTTGATTTGGAAATAGCAAAAAAAGAAGCAAAAAGTTATCTTGAAAAGATTTCTCTTGAAACAGAATGTGATTTGGGATATGAAAAATAAACATCAGGAAAAATAAAGGCTGTTTAAAACCGAAAATCGGTTTTGAACAGCCTTTGTGTTAGAGTGTGTTACAATAAGACAACGTCAATGTCGTTATGTCGGGTTCTTTTTGATTTGTGCTCATCCAGATGCTTTTTTATTTTTTCGAAGCTTGATTCGCTGAGGTAATGCTCGATTTTGCAACTATCGATATAAGCAGTTTCTTCGTCAACTCCAAGCAACATAAGGGCTTCAGCGATAACGTTGTGACGTTCCGATACATTTTTTGCAATAGCTTTTCCGGTTTCAGTGAGAAAAATATTACCGCTTTCGTCTATGGTTATGTATTCTTTTTCGCGAAGTGATTTCATAGCTATTGAAACACTTGGCTTTGAAAAAGACAATTCATGCGCCACATCAATACTGCGGACATTTGGGTTTCTTTCTGAAAGAAAAAGTATAGTTTCCAAATAATTTTCTGCAGATTCGTTTATTTTCATAATGAATACCTCAACCAAAAGTTTAATATATTTTGATTATATCAAAATAAGAAGCACTTGTCAAATTCTTGTTGGCAATTTGACAAGTGCTTCTTAAATAACAGGAATAGATTTGCATAAATTGTCCATCGAGCTTTGCTTACAAAACAAATATGTTTTCAAGAACTTCAGAAAGCGTGACGGGACAAACCTCGTTTTCAGCAAAAAGTTTGCAGTATGCTTCTGCTTCTTCTGATGTGAAAAACAGATTGTTCACCTGTGCCGAATCGTTTGGATCGTTTTCGGATACTGCTGCAATCCCAAAACATCTGCCGATGTCCGAAGGTTCTGTGTGAATTATTGAAAACTTGGTTCCATTTGCGCAGACAGTTGTTTTCTGTTCGTTGTTGTTATTCATTTTTTATACCTCCAATGTTCCATTAGTAATTATATTTTATCTAGATATATGGCAGTCAAGTGTGAAAATTATCGACAAAATATTATATATATTTTTTGGGGAAAAATGTTGAAAAATAGAAGGTTTTAGGAATTTTTAGCTATTTTTTGTAAATATTATGTAAACTATTTAAGGTAAAAATTGGAAGAAATGAATGTTTAAAATGGCAGGATATGGGGCGTTTACTTGACGATTTATGAGTTTTGTAGTATTCTATTTTTATAGTATTTTAAGGTATATATTTTTTGTTGACTAATAAAATATAATTACAAATTAAAAAATTTGCCCAAAGGATATTCGCCGGATAAATGTTGAAGTATGAATCCGTGAATATGTACTTGAGGGATTTTTTGTGTGTTTGAGGGAATGGAGGAGTGATGGCTTGAAAGAAAAAAGTAACAAGTTCTTAAAAGGTGCTCTTATTTTGGCTGCAGCGAATTTTGTTGTAAAGATTATCGGCGCATTGTTTAAGGTTCCTCTTTATGAACTCATTGGTGAAGAGGGCAACGGGATATTTAATGTTGCTTATCAGATTTATACATTTATGTTTATTGTTGCTACAGCCGGATTTCCTATAGCAGTGTCAAAAATGGTGGCTGAGAGCATAGCGAAAAAGGATGAATACGATGCAAAGCGAGTATTTGAAACAGCAATTATCCTTTTGGGACTGATAGGATTAGCAGGCAGTACCATTTTGTTCGTTTTTGCCGGACGTCTCGCAAATCTTTTAGGCAATCCTGACTCTGAAATGGCAATAAAGGTAATATCTCCGGCGGTATTTTTCGTTTCATTGGTCTCAGCGTACAGGGGTTATTTCCAAGGCAAACAGAATATGTACCCTACGGCGGGCTCTGAGGTTATTGAATCCGGAGCAAAGCTTGTTATTGGTATTTTATGCGCATATTTGTTTATGAGTATGACGGTGAATACAGAACTTGGGAAATCTTTTAGTTTCAGCACAAAAGAAATCTCTTCGACTCATACAAGGACAATATATTCTGCAACGGGAGCAATTTTTGGTGTAACTATAGGTACATTTTTGGCACTTTTGCTTATGATGATTATTCAATCAACAAAAAAAAGTGCAGTTAAGCCTGCAATGGGTGCGGAAATCAGACCAAGAAAGACAATCCTGAAAAGAATGATACTGATTGCTGTTCCCATTACCATTGGTGCATCAGTTTCGTCACTTACAAGTCTTGTGGATTTGGCAACGATTATGAATCGATTGGTGATTAATCCCCAGGTGTTTGTGCCTTATGCACATCTTTTTGAGGAAGGAACGGATTTTGCTGCATCTGCAGCAGAGGAGGCGTGGAGCGGCATTGTGCTTCTTCAGAAAAAGGCAAACTCTCTTTACGGGATGTATACAGGTCAGGCACAGACCATGTTTAATCTTCCCCTTACCATTGTTGTTGCTCTCAGCATGAGTATTGTTCCTGCTATTTCAACTGCTATTGCAAAAAAGAACCTGAAAGATGCTCACGAAATAACAGCGAGTGTATTGAGAATTACGATGCTTTTCGCGTTGCCGTGTGCTATGGGATTTTATGTGCTTTCAGGACCTATACTTGGTTTGCTTTACAGCGATTCAAATGCTTGTTTTCTTTTGCAGAAGCTTTCAATGGCGGTAGCGTTTGTTGCTTTGGTTTCGGTTACCAATGCGGTGCTTCAGGCGTATGACAAGGTCTATTATCCTGTTTTTAATATGCTTATAGGTGGCATAGTTAAGGTTCTGATGAATTATTTACTTATTCCCGTATGGGGAATTGATGCGGCTCCTATTGCCACAACGGTATGTTATGGAATTATTGCTTTGCTGAATATATTCTGCATTGTAAAAATGTTGAAAATACGGCTGAGCTTCGTGTATATGGTTATAAAGCCATTTGCGGCATCAGCTGTCATGGGGGCTGTGGTTGCAATAAGTTATGACTTTTTGAACAAGCTGCTGCCTGGCTCGAGACTTGTTTCAATTGCTTCAATTGGAGTTGGTGTTGCTGTTTATGTTGTGTCAGTAATTTTGGTTAAGGGTGCAAAAAGAGAAGATATTTTAAATATGCCAAAGGGCGAGAAAATAGCAGAATTTATGACAAAATACAAGCTGCTTTAACGTAAAGGAGAGAAAAATGAATAAGGAGAATAAGTATACCTTTAGTGATTTGCTTGAAATTGTTGAAAAACTTAGGGGGATAGGCGGTTGCCCGTGGGATATTGAACAGACCCACGACAGTATAAAACATAATATTATAG
>JAZNSG010000014.1:0-41435 GCA_045591035.1 Clostridia bacterium
CATCTTCAGGCGATAAATCTTTGATTGTAAAACCATGCGATTAAACAATTTTATGCGGTATTAGCATCCCTTTCGGAATGTTGTCCCCCTCCTGAAGGCAGGTTACTCACGCGTTACTCACCCGTCCGCCGCTTTCCTCTCATCAATTCACCCCGAAGGAATCATTAATGAGATTCTCGCTCGACTTGCATGTGTTAGGCACGCCGCCAGCGTTCGTCCTGAGCCAGGATCAAACTCTCGAAAAAATTTCCGAAAATTGATTAGCTCAATTTTGAATACTAACGTTTTTGTAAAGTTCGCTAAAACTTTGTTGGAATTGACAAGGTCTTAAACCTTGTGCAATTGTCGTAATAGTACTTTCGTACTTATTACCGCTTTAATCACTGTGTACTTTTCAAACATCACGTCGAAACTCGCCTTTTTGCTCGGTCTCTTTCGTGACCATCGCCTTTTCCGGCGGTTTCTCCTTCTTCCCAAAAAACTCGACGGTGTCTCCTTTTTAGGGAGCCCTATTTTTTGGTGCCCGTCTTTGCGGGTCTTTTAGGTGTTCTCTCACACGAGAGAGCCTACCTATCTTATCACACCGCCGCCTCTTTGTCAAGACTTTTTCAAAACTTTTTTAAAAAAACTTTTCATTCTTTCCTGACCGTTTCCCTCAGCGGCGCAACTCGTTTATATTAACACACTATTTTACTTTTGTCAAGTCCTTTTTTACAATTTTTTTATAATTTTTTTGTGCAATATTACAACTTTTTCATTTCATCTCTTTTCACACTTTTCTATGACAAGAATATTGCCCATTCCCCTTTCATAATTATATTAAAAAACAGAAAGGCTGATATATATATGAAAACTTTTTTTAAAAGCTTTGTTCCTGTAGTCTTAATAATTACCCTTTTTATTAATTTTTCGGTATCTGCCGAAATAGTCAGTCAGGTAAACGCAGACGTGTCGGCTCAGCTTGTGACTGCGCCATCTGCTATTCTCATGGAAGCATCAAGTGGGCAGGTTCTTTATGAACTGAATGCCGATGAGAAGTTACCCATAGCAAGTGTCACAAAAACAATGACAATGCTTCTTATTATGGAAGCCTTGGATTTTGGAAAGATATCTTTGGATGACTCCGTTACGGTAAGCGAATACGCCGCATCAATGGGCGGTTCTCAGGTATTTCTTGAGGTTGGTGAACAGATGTCTGTGCAGGATATGCTGAAAGCCATAGCTGTTGCATCCGGAAATGATGCCGCAGTTGCAATGGCTGAGTTTGTTGCCGGTACAGAACCTGCTTTTGTGGAATTGATGAACAAACGTGCCGAAGAACTGGGCTGCACAAACACCCATTTCATAAACTGTAATGGCCTTGACGAAACCGCAGAGCATCACAGCACCGCAAGAGATGTAGCAATTATATCCCGCGAACTTCTTAAACATCCAAAAATTCTTGACTACACTACTATCTGGATGGACACTTTGCGTGGTGGCGAGTTCGGACTTTCAAATACAAACAAACTCATTCGTTTTTATAAAGGAGCAAATGGCTTAAAAACAGGTTCTACCTCTGCCGCTAAATATTGTCTGTCTGCTACAGCAAAGAGAAACGATATGCAGCTGATAGCAGTTGTACTTGCCGCTCCATCAAGTGCAGAACGTTTTGCGAGTGCGACCAAACTCCTTGACTACGGTTTTGCTAATTACTCAGTTGTAAACGCCGCTGAAAAGATTGGCACTCTGGAGCCTGTTCCCGTTGTCGGCGGCAAGGTTGACAGCACAATCCCCATAGCTGACCCAAATGTAAACTTTATTGTAAAAAAGGGCAATCAGGATAAAATTGAGATATCCACCACTTTTCAGGAAAACCTAAGGGCCCCCATTGCAAAAAATCAAAAAATCGGGCTTTCCACTCTTTCAATAGATGGCCAAAAGGTGGCAGAATGTCCTATACTTGCCTCCACAGAAGTTCCCCGGATGACCTATTTCGCAACCATCTCCAAGTTGTTTTGGAAATGGTTGTGCAATTAAGCAACGCTCTCAAGTTGACAAAAGCAAAAAAATCGGCTACAATTGTCCTTACCTGGAAATAGATTTTTACGGAGGATTATATAATGATAGGAATTATAGGCGCAATGGATGTAGAAGTAAATAAGTTCAAGGAGCTTATGATTGGCAAAACCACCGAAACCATAAGTGGAACAGAGTTTGTTTGCGGTACTCTTTGGGGGCATCCCACCGTTGTGGCAGTCAGTGGCGTCGGCAAGGTAAACGCCGCAATCTGTACCCAAACCATGATACTTAAGTTTTCACCAAAATATATTATAAACAGCGGAGTTGCCGGCGGTCTTCACCCATCACTTAATATTTGTGACATAGTGGTCGCTTCTGCCGTGGTCCAGCACGACATGGATACCTCACCCTTAGGAGACCCCGTTGGTTTCATTTCAGGGATAAACATTGTTGATATTCCGTGCGATGAAGCCTTGAGCGAAAAGCTTATGAATGCAGCCACAGAAAACAATATTCACACATTAAAAGGAAAGATAGCTTCAGGCGACCAGTTTATAAACAGCAGCGAAAAGAAATCTTACCTTATAAAAACCTTTGATGCTTATGCCTGTGAGATGGAGGCTGCATCAATCGGCCATGTTTGTTATAAAAATCAGGTTCCCTTTGGAATTCTCCGTTCGATTTCCGATAATGCCGATGACAGCTCACACATTTCATACACAGACTTTGTTCAGGCTGCCGCCGACAATCTCGTAAAGGTTATGAATAGTCTCTACAAAAACATATAAACAAATCAAAAAGACCGAAAGGGCGTCTTCGCATAGAGAGAAATCAATTTTAACTATATTAATTAAAGCCTCGAAACACTGAATGTTTCAAGGCTTTTTGTTATTCAAAATGACATAATCACTTGAAACAAAGGATTTTGGATGTTGGACAAGCAAAAAACGCAGGTAATCCTGTATTGGCTTGGCGAGTATTTTTGCAAAGTACAACGCCAAAATACAAAGTTTCAAATTGGTTTATCTCTATGTGAAGACGCCAAAAGTTTTCGGTCTTTTTTTTGTTTGACAAACCCGGCTAAATTGGGTATAATATTTGCTTGTACAATCTATTTAGGAGAAAAAATATGAGTATACTTAACGCAGAAAATATAACTCACGGTTTTGGCGGTCGTCAAATTCTTGAAGACGCAAGTTTTCGTCTTTTGAAAGGCGAACATATCGGCTTGATAGGCGCCAATGGCGAGGGAAAATCAACGTTTTTGAAAATCATTACCGGCGAACTTCAGCCCGACAGCGGAAAAGTTGAGTGGTGTCGCCATATCACCTATGGCTATCTTGACCAATATTCATCCTTGGGCAAAGGCAAAACAATAATGGATGTGCTTAGGGATGCCTTTTCGCATCTGAGCTCACTTGAAGCCGAAATGATTGCAATTTATGACAAAATGGCGGACGCTGATGAATCCGAAATGAACCAGATGCTTGAAGACGTGAGTGAAATCCAGGAAATCCTTGAATCCTCGGGTTACTATACCATTGATTCAAAAATCTCCGAATATGCAAACGGACTTGGGCTGGGCGAAATTGGTCTTGACAAGGATGTGTCCGAGCTTAGCGGCGGACAAAGGTCAAAGGTTCTTCTTGCAAAGGTCCTGCTTGAAAACCCCATGATTCTTATTCTCGACGAGCCCACGAACTTTCTTGATGAAAATCATATCAACTGGCTCACAAACTTTCTTCAAAACTATGAAAATGCTTTTATCCTTGTGTCCCACGATATGCCATTCCTGACAAAGGTAACAAATGTTATATACCACCTTGAAAATACAATCCTGACACGATACAAAGGAACTTATGAGGATTTTCTCAGAATGTATGACATAAAAAAGCAACAGATTGAACAGGCATACAAAAAGCAACAGAAAAAGATTGCCGACCTTGAGGACTTTGTAGCAAGAAACAAGGCAAGAGCAGCAACAGCCACCCTTGCCCGTTCACGTCAAAAAGAGCTTGACAAAATGGACCGAATCAGCATCGCTCCCGAAAAAATCAAACCGACTTTTGTGTTTCAAGCTGACCGGGCGCCCGGAAAAGTTGTAATCTCAGCAGAAAATATTGTCATCGGGTACGACAGCCCCCTAACAAAAAAGATAAATCTTCAAATTGAGAGAAATAAGAAAATTGCCATCAAAGGCGTAAACGGTCTCGGAAAATCCACACTTCTCAAGACCTTGCTGAAGCTCATTCCACCTATTGAAGGGGAAATAGAGCATGACCAGTTCATCAATGTCGGCTATTTCGAGCAGGAAGAATCCGCATCCGACAAAACTGCATTGCAGGAATTTTGGGACGAATTCCCGTCTCTTACCAATGCCGAAGCACGTGCCGCCCTTGCCAAATGCGGACTTACCACCGAGCACATAACAAGCCAGATGAAAGTTCTTTCCGGTGGTGAAAATGCAAAGGTACGCCTGTGCAAGATTATGCAAAAGCCATCAAACCTTCTTGTGCTGGACGAACCTACGAACCATCTGGACATCGCCGCAAAGGACGAACTCGCCCGAGCTATAAAGGAGTTTAAAGGTACGGTTCTTTTAGTCAGCCACGAACCAGAGTTTTATTCGTCAGTTGTTGATGAGGTGTGGGACGTGTCGGACTGGAGCACAAAAATTGTTTGATAACAGTTTAGAAAATTTTACATACTTACAGGCAAATCCTATCCCGGGATTTGCCTGTATTTTTATTCTGTTCTATTCAAACCTCTTTTTTTGTACCGTCTAAACCTTTACTCTATGGATTGCAGTTCTTACAAGGAGTATACCCCTCACTTATTGCAATCTCCTTACTATTAAAATATGTTCTGTTTTCATTGCCCGGCAACGAAAAACAACTTGGCAAATGGTACTTCTTGGAATTTTTATTACCTATGTATTCTATATTAGTTTCATGATTCTCTGCTTTTTCAGCAATGTACATATGCTCATTTTCAGTATTTCCATTTTCTTCTATCGTTAATTTTCCTTTTGTATTATTGCAACCAGGCATTATCAAAGCTAAAACTACTGCAACAAAGACTATGATTCTTTTCATTTATTACCTCTCCTTTTTTATGTAATATCACAATTTGAGATAATAATCAATATCTCATTTTGAGAATTATATAATAATAGTAGAGGTGATATTTTATGAGATTACGAGCCCTGCGTGAAGATTCTGATATAAAGCAATCAACTCTTGCAGAATATTTGCATATTAAACAGAACACATATTCCCAATACGAAAACGGTCAACGTCAACTGCCTGTTGATGTATTAATAAAACTTGCCGAATTTTATAACGTATCCACTGATTATATATTGGGGATCACAGACGTTAAAACACCCTATTCTAAAGACTGATTTATAAAAACAATTAACAGAAATTCTATATGCATAAAAAAGCTCCGCAAATGCGGAGCTTTTGAAATATCCAAGATAACTGCTGTTTCCGTAACACTTGTAATATATTTACATTGTGCTATATCTCATATTTGCTCGTTTATTTTTTCAAAACTTTTGTTTTGCTTTTGTGGTAAATTATAGTATACTTTGCCATCTATTTGTTTTTGATAGCATCTAACAATTTAATAATTTCAGCAAAGCCCAGAAACATTGTTCCGCTTATTAACGAAACACACCAATAAACAAAAGCAACAGCAAAGGAAAACTCTGTATCAGTATATGTATAATAATATCCTCTTTCTACTTCTACCGTACCCAAAACAATACCCGCAATAAACCCACCAGCAAACACAATCCAAGCTATAATTGTTAGTAGCGTGGCAATAGGATTATTTTCTTTTGTTTCTTCTTTTTTTGAATACTCCTTCACTTTTTGATATTCTTCATCTGTGATTTCAATTGGAACTTCTTTATAATACTTGTATGCTGAACTAGCATTATCCCATTCAGATGAAGAATATTCCTGATTATACTCATTATCCGGAGAATATACCTTTTCACACAATCCTAATTCAATTAAAATTTTTTGTTTTTCTTCCTCATATTTTTTCTTTTCGGCATCTATTTTTGCATCTAAAAATGCTTTTACTTTATCATTCATTAAGCTTCCCTCCTAAACTTTGTTGCATATATTATATCATAATATTCTATAATTGTCCATATTTTTACAAATAAATATCCCCATGTATAACAGGTGCTATCTCATTTTAGGACAGTTGCTCTACTCACTACTGACTACGCACAAGTACGATTCTTTATTGACCTGCCAACCGCGCATTTATTACTTGCTACCCATAAATGGGTTATTTTCTTGCAGGCTTCCCCTTGAGGGGAAGCTGTCGAGCAAGGCGAGACTGATGAGGTGTTTATTATACAGCCTTTTATTATCTACATTACCACCTCATCCGAGTTTTGCTCCGCAAAACCCACCTTCCCCTCAAGGGGAAGTCTTTCCAACAATTTGTCTATGCTACGCTACAATGTTGCATAATAATATGCTTATTCGTATGCTTTACTTTTCCGTCTGTTCACCGGTTAACCTTTATTGAACCACGCGACTATCGCGTGGTTTTCTTTATACAAAAAAAGCTCCGCAAATGCGGAGCTTTTGAAATATCCAAGATAACAGATTATCTCTTTGAGAACTGAGGAGCACGACGAGCAGCTTTGAGGCCGTACTTCTTTCTTTCCTTCATTCTGGGGTCACGAGTAAGATATCCTGCAGCCTTAAGAGTTGCACGGAAAGCTTCTTCGTCAACTTCGAGGAGCGCACGAGCTATACCATGACGGATAGCACCAGCCTGACCTGTGAAACCGCCACCCTTAACATTTACAAGAACATCGAACTTGCCGAGTGTGCCTGTGAGTTCAAGGGGCTGACGAAGGATTGTCTTAAGTGTTTCAAGCCCAAAATAATCATCAATATCTCTTTTGTTGATTGTTACAACACCTGTGCCGGGAACCAATCTAACTCTGGCAACAGATTCTTTTCTTCTACCTGTTCCATAATACTGAACTGTGTTTGCCATAATTCTCTACCTCCCCTTATATCTCGCCAGTCCACTCAACGGGTGACTGTGCTGCATGATTGTGATTTGCATCTGCGTATACCTTGAGCATCTTAAGTGCCTGTCTGCCCAATGTATTGTGGGGAAGCATACCTGAAATTGCAAGTTCCATTGCCTTTTCAGGGTTCTTTTCCATCATTTCTTTGTAAGAAACTTCTTTCAAGTGACCGATATAACCGGTATGTCTGTAGTACTTTTTCTGTTCAAGCTTCTTGCCTGTGAGAACAGCATCTTTTGCATTGATAACAATAACATATTCACCACAGTTTACATTTGGTGTAAACTCAGGACGATGTTTGCCTCTCAAGATTTCAGCAGCTTTTGCAGCAACGCGACCCAGGGGTTTGCCTGCAGCGTCAATAATGTACCACTTTTTTTCAAGCTCAGTTGCTTTTGCCATGTAAGTTGACATTTTTGTACCTCCTAAGATTCTTTCAGACTATGAGCAGATGAACACAATTTCTTATGTGCATTTGCCCACAGTCTGTAATCTGAAATTAGTCTTGCGCTGAACCGTCAAAACCGACAATTCCTGCGCAGCGTATTTCATTATAATATCTTTTTTTTATTTTGTCAACCCCTTTTTTTCAAAAATTTAATTTAGCCCACACATAGGTCTGTTTTTCTCGTTTTTTCTCTTTTTTACTCTCGTTTGCTCTAACTTGAAGTCAAAATTTTTTTATTTTTTAACTTAATTTTGCTATGGTTTTTGTCTCGTTTTCGGCGAATTTTATTGAAATCCTCTGTTTTTCGTGGTATTATATAATTACATATTGATAACCCTTAAAGGAGAGATTTATTATGACCGAAAAATACGACACCAACCTTGACCAATCTCTGCTCAACTCTTTTAAACAAACCTTAAGTGTTTGCAGCACAGAACTTGACAAAGTGAGGCTCAGTCAACCTCTCACCTTTGAACAGTCTAACCATCTTGACAACATCTACCTTGGGCTTGTTCATATGAACCGCCTTTGCAACACCTTTGAATATATAACCTCACATAATGAAGTTACTCATTATATTGAGGTTCTTGAGAATTCGGATTTATCCCATCTGACCCCTCCACCACAAGCAGACCGTGAATTTCTGGACAGGCTTGATGTTCTGTGTCAAACCCGAAAACAGCTCCAGAATATATACATCCAAAATTTGCTTGAGGGCCTTTGCTCCAAATTTGAGTCCACGGTATCGAACTTTCGCCCGGTTAAAATCAGTCATCATACAAATCTTAAAAATTCTCTGTCGGTTTTTGTTTTCAAATACAGATTTGAGCTTGTGGCGCTTAATATCCTTTATTGTTGCTTGAAAAATTCCGCTTCGGAAATATCAAAACTCGATATAACTGCCACAGAGAACAAAGACTACATTATTTTCCGCATAAAAGATAACAATGAACCCTTAAATCCTGAAATAATCAAGGCCGCCTTTCTTGAAAGCATTCAGCCTAATGATTTTTCTGATGAGGTCTCATTTAATTCAATAATTGCCCTCTCCCTCAGATATGCACAGAAAGTAGCTATGGAAATGAAGGCCTATATAACCTACAAAGCCTTAAAAAGCGGGAACAGATTTGACATATTCATTCCAAAACTGAGGTCTTTGTCTTTTGATACGGCACAATCTCTTGTGACATATGTCGACACTCACAGTATTTACACCAATGTGTTTGCCGATATGGCTCTTCAAAGACTTATTGACTGTTTCGAGAGCAATGGGGAGTGGCCGCTATGATGATTCCCGGTTATGTTTTAAATGCGCTGAGTCAGCTGTCAGCAAATGGCTTTGAGGCCTTTGTTGTGGGTGGATGTGTCCGGGACTTACTTCTTGGAAACAGCCCCTCAGATTGGGACATAACCACCTCAGCTACCCCGGAAGAAATGATGGGCGTTTTTGAAGGTTATTCCATAATCCCCACGGGGCTTAAGCACGGTACATTAACAATTATTTCAGAAGGTCATCCCCTTGAAATAACCACCTATCGCATTGATGGCGAATATCTTGACAATCGGCATCCCGACGAGGTGGCGTTTACAAGGAGCCTGGCCAAGGATTTGAGTCGTCGTGACTTTACCATAAACGCCATGGCATATAACCCTGAGCAGGGGCTTAAAGATATTTTCGGTGGCCAGTCCGACCTTGAAAATCGTATTATTCGTTGTGTGGGAGAGTCATCGCGTCGTTTTTCCGAAGACGCCCTGCGCATAATACGGGGATTGAGATTCGCTGCCGTATTAGGTTTTAAAATTAATTCCGAAACAAAAACCGCTATGCGGACACTCGCCCCACTTCTTAGTAATATAGCAAAAGAGCGGATTTTCCCCGAGCTCTCAAAACTCCTGTTGTCCGAAAACCCTAAGTTTGTTCTGACAGAGTTCCCCGAAATCTTTTCCGTTATCTTTGGCTTTGACATTAACCAAAACCTTGCCCTTTGGCAAAAAAATGCAAGCATTCTTTCTGCACTTCCAAAAAATCTTGCTCTTCGTCTCGCAATTCTCTTATACGGACTGAAATCCGCAGAAGAATCCGAGCCTATAGTTGATGCTTTCCTTAAAAATATGAATTGCAGCAATGAAATACACAAAGAAGTAAAATTATTTTCCCTCTGGCTCTCAAAAAAAATTAAAGCAGACCGAATCTGTCTGAAACAAACGCTTCGATTGATAGGTGTTGAAAATCTCACACTTTTAACAAAAGGTCAGGCCGCAAAGGGAGTCTTGACACAACAAGAATCAGAAATGATTTTTGAGATACTTGATTATATTGAGCGCAAGAATGAGTGCTTTTCCCTTGATAATCTTGCACTAAATGGGAGCGAGCTAAAAAATCGTTTTAATCTGTCGGGTCCAAAAATCGGTGAAATTTTGAATATGCTTTTAGATGCAGTAATCTCCGGAGATTGTGAAAACAATAATCCTGAGCTTATAGAATATGCAGGAAGGTTTTATTTAAATAACTAATCAAACACAAAAAGCAACGAAGAAAATTCTTCGTTGCTTTTTTTATTCCTTAATTTAAAAGTTTATAGCCTTGCTCCTGTACTTAACATTTAACACAAGCCCTGCGGCTATGAGATTTGTAAGCAGAGACGACCCGCCATAGCTGAAAAACGGCAGTGGGATACCCGTAACAGGCATAATTCCGATACACATGCCTATATTTTCAATAATATGGAACGAAAACATCGCCGCAACGCCCATACAAATATACATACCAAGATTATTCCTTGAGTTCATACCTATGATAATGCACTTAACCACAATGGCAACAAGCAGCGCAATAACAAGCAAACCGCCAACAAAACCAAGCTCCTCACACACCACTGAATAAATAAAGTCTGTATGACGCTCCGGCAGAAAATCATTATACTGGCTGCCCCCCTGATAAAGACCCGTTCCAAAAAACTTGCCCGAGCCAATGGCAATCTTTGATTGAGACACCTGATATCCCGTACCAAGAGGGTCGTTTTCAGGATTAAAAAGATTGATAATTCTGTCCTTTTGGTATGGCTTCAAAACAAAAAACCAAGCCACTGGTGCCGCCAGGCCCACTGCCCCAATACCACATGCAATATATTTCCAGCTTATTTTTGCCGCAAAAAGCATTGACATCATAATAAACAAGAAAACAACCGCAGTCCCGAAGTCAGGCTGAAGCAATATCAGTCCTACAAGGAAAAGAGCATGAAGAAGCAAAAACAATACATTCCGCGGTCTGTTAATCAAATCATCAACCTCAGACAAATGCTTTGCAAAGGTAATAATAAAAGCAAGTTTAACAAGCTCTGCCGGTTGAATGCCAACTGATGCAGAAATTCTGAACCAGCTTCTTGCACCATTTTCATATGTCCCAATCCCGGGAATAAGAACAAGGAGCAAAAGAACAACCGAAATGCCATAAAGGTATATGCTCAACCCCGCAAGATACTCATAATCAAAAACCAAAAGCATCAAAATAACAGCTATCCCCAAAACCAAAGAAACTGACTGAACCATAACATGCCGAAGGGGAGTAGCCGATGCACTTGAAATCATAATTATCCCAAAAACCGCTGCGACCAAAACAAGTGCAGCAAAAACAAAATCAAAATTCTTTCGAAAATCTTTATGCTTGTTCAAATTATCCGTTAACAAAAATCTCACTCCTTAAAGCTGAGAGCAATTCCATCGCCCACAGGCAACAACGCAGTGCTCAGTTCTTTGTTTTCTTTAAGCATCTCAAGATAAGCCCTGAGCCGTCTTACGATGGTTATCTTTCTTCTCACCACAAGTTCATCTGTTGCAGTCATACCTTTATATAAAACGTTATCCGAAATCAAAACTCCGCCTTTTCTCAAAAGTCTCATACAGTTCGGGAAAAACTCCATATACTGACCCTTGGCAGCATCAACAAAAATTGCATCAAAAATACCTTCACCCTGAAGATTTTCAAGAACCTGAACCCCGTCGCCACGAATAACCTTAATTTTCTCATCAAACCCGCACCGACTGATATTAGCCTCTGCCAGGTCTGCCATTTCTTCAGACAATTCAACGGTAACAACCTCACCGCCACAGGCTTTCGCCATACGTATTGCAGAATATCCAATAGCAGTACCAACCTCAAGAATTCTCTTTGCGCCCATCATCTTAAGCAAAACCTCAATGAGTCTTATACTCTCGGGCTGAGAGATGGGAACCTCTTTTTCTTTTGCATAAATCTCCATCTCCCGCAAAGCACCTGTTTGCTTCGGAATGGTATCACGTATATATCTTAAAATATATTCATAATTTATATTATCTTCTTCTATCCAGGTTTTCATCAAACTCCTCCAAAGCACAAAAACTATTTCCCCTGAAGCCTTTTTACCGTTGCCAGGTGTTCTTCACCTGTTTTCGAAAATATATTCTCACTGCCGTCTAACCTTGCGGCAAAATAAAGATACTCAGTATCTTCAGGATACAGTGCCGCTTTGAACGAGGCAACACCCACTGACGCTATTGGGCCTATGGGTAATCCGTGATTTATATATGTGTTGTAACCGGATTCAATTTTTATGTCACTGTTTGAAAGAATGTTCTTTCTTTCTTTTAGAATATACTGAACAGTAGCACACGAACTAAGCGTCATATTCCGCTCAAGACGATTATAAAATACCGACGAGATTTTTCCTCTCTCACTATCGTTTGCCGCTTCCCGTTCAATCATAGACGCCATTGTTAAAACCTCATCCAGGCTCATTTGAGTGTCTGCATTTTCATACAAGGGCAATATTTTCTTTTCAAAGGTTTCAAGCAGATGCTCTATGATTTCATGCTCCGTCATTCCCAAATCAAAGTCATAAGTGTCAGGGAACAAATACCCTTCCAGTCGATTTTCTTTTCTTTCTATCTCATTTAAGAATTCAAAGTCAAATTCATCATTCTCTGCCGCCTGAAGAAACTTTTCTTCGTCAACAAGCCCCGCATCCGCAAGGGTTTTAGCGATATGCCTTATTTCATAACCCTCAGGTATAAGAACACGTACAGACTGCCCGGGCCACACATCAGGCTTGTCGCTTATTTTTCTTAAAAGCTCTGCATAGCTTTGATTTGCATTCACATAATGTCCGCCCTGCTGATACACTCTGTCCTTCGGTCCCAGTTTGCTGATTATCTTAAATGCTGTAGTTGACTTAATAATTCCTTCGTTCTTAAGTTCCTGAGCAATCCTGCTGATTCCTGCCGCCTCGGGTATATCCACCAACACACTTTCGGCAGCCTTGAATCCTATACCAAGCACATCACAAAAGACAGTGCCTCCCCATGCGAAAAGCAAAAGGCAGATGACAGCAATGATATAATAATGCATAGGTTTCCCCATACACTTTTTTATAAACATTTTTAGCTTTTCCATTTCAAATCACCTTGCTACATTAAACAAAACATATTTGAGCGCCGCCAAAAGCACACTGAGTATAACAGGGAAACTGAATATCCCATTCACAATCAGCACCCTTGCCTTGAAGTTTCGGTGTACAGTCATCTTTGTTGGCAATTTAAGCAGCACCATCAAACAAATAACCAAAACTGCAATAAGGCCAAAAATCACAATCCAAAGTGCATCAATAATTCCAGGCATAATAAAAATCCCAAAAAGCAAAGCTGTCAGGTTGCTGAAAGCATGATAAACCATAGATGTATACAAAGAATTACTCTTCAAAAGAAGCAACGAACTTATCACGCCCATGAAAAAAAATCCAATTAGCTCATCAAGTTGAAAATGCAAAAGTGCAAATATAATTGAGGTAAAAAGCACCGCCGCAATAGTATTTCCCCTGCTGTACGCCCTGAAGATTATACCTCGCATAAGAAATTCTTCAATAACTGCCGGTATAATAACCACACAAAATACTCCAAGGGCAACGTCCTCCCATTTTGTCGCAACGAGACCGGCATCAGTATCCTGAGCACCCCGGATAAGCTCCATAACAAAACTTGCAGGAATATTCAGCACCATCATAGCGAACTGTCCGCACACACCGAGAATTGCCGCAAATACAAGATAAACGCCATTACAACGGTTAAGGCAGAACGCTCGCTTTACCGTTCTTCCGTTCCAGGCAGTTTTCGCATATATTGTAATCGGCACACCAAGAGCAATAAGTTCAATAACAGCAACACGAATATACTGATGAGGAGGTTCAGCCATAAAGCTCACCACAGCCTCAACAGCTGTCTGTGCGGCAAATTGAGCAAGTACTACCCAAAATATCATCCATCGCACTGTTTTTATTTGCTTTCTCAGTTCATATTTCTTTTCAGTCATTTTCCCGTTTCCTTGCTTTGACTTAAAAACTAATCAACTCTGTGTTGCATCTGTGCCAGAATTTCTTTTCCTGCTCCGGGTTTAAAAAAATCCACAATCTTTGCCCCAAAAAGCATTGATGCCCCTGCACCTTTTCCCGTAACAATATTCCCATCAGCAACAACAAAATCTTCCTCTACAGTTGCACCATCCAGATACTTCTCAAATCCGGGATAGCAAACAGCTTTTTTTCCCTTTAACACACCGGCTTTGCCCAAAACCATGGGCGCCGCACATATAGCCGCGAGCAGAAGGCCATTTTTCATACAATGCGCAATCGCCTTTTGTACCAGTTCATCATTTTCAAGATTTGTTGTCCCCGGAAGGCCCCCGGGAAGAATAATCCCCTGCATTTTCGCAAAATCAACATCATCCTTGTCCATATCCGCAGAAATTCCCACGTTATGACTGCCAAAAACTATTCTTTCGCCAATCGAAACAGTTTTTATTTCAAGTCCGGCACGTCTGATAACATCAAGACACCCAATCGCCTCGGTTTCTTCAAAACCATTTGCCAAAAACATATAAATCATATTGTCTCCGCCTCTCAATTCCTATTTGTTTTTTATTACCTCAATCACAAACCTGGGCAACGCCAAATACCGACGAAATCTGGACGGATTTGAAAGTAGTCTGTATGCCCATTCAAGATTAAGCTTTATAAAAATCTTGGGGGCACGTTTCACATTTCCGGCAAGAACATCCAGCGTCCCCCCGACACCCATACACAAATTAACCTTAAGCTCATCTTTATGTTTTGCTATCCATTTTTCCTGCTTGGGCGCTCCAAGACAAACAAGAAGCAGCTTTGCTCCGGATTTGTTTATCTGCTCAACTATTTCCTGTTCTTCGTCAGGCTTAAAATATCCGTCCCTTGTGCCTGAGACAACAATCCCCGGACATTTTTCCTCAAGCTTTTCCTTCACTGTTTCAGCAACACCGGGCTTCGCCCCGAACAGAAATACGCCATCTCCCGTTTTCGCCAGTTTCTCCAGAAGGCAGCAGGTCAAATCAAACCCTGCGACACGCTGTGGAACAGGGTTTTTAAGGATTCGTGCGCCATATACAACTCCAATTCCGTCGGCAGTGCACAAATCAGCTCCGTTGAGAATGTTTTTTAAATCTTCATCCTCACGGGCACACATTATAATCTCGGGATTGGGGGTGAATATCATAGAAACTCCCTCAGTATTTACAAAGGATTCCGCCCTTTCAAGAGCTTCATCAAAAGTCACCTTGTCCACATTCACTCCCAATACATCTACCGTATTTCTCATATGGCACCTACCTCCAAAATTTAGTCAATGCTCCAATCTATGGGAGACTTTCCCCAATCTTTCAAAATTTCATTGGTTTTTGAAAAATGTTTACACCCAAAAAAACCATTATAGGCCGACAAAGGGCTTGGATGAGCAGCCTCAAGAATTCTGTGAGCCGGGTTTGTTATAAGAGCTTTCTTCTGCCTTGCATTTCCGCCCCACAAGATGAACACAACAGGACTCTCCCGCATATTAAGAAGCTCAATTACTCTGTCGGTAAAGATTTCCCAACCCACACCTTTGTGACTGTTGGCTTCACCCGCCCGGACTGTGAGAACTGCGTTCAAAAGAAGAACACCTTCTTCTGCCCATTTTATAAGTTCTCCATGCCCGGGAGTTTTTATGCCAAGGTCTGCCTCAAGCTCCTTATAAATATTCTTAAGTGACGGAGGTGGTGTAACACCTTTTTTAACTGAAAAGCAAAGACCATGTGCCTGATCTTCTCCGTGATAAGGGTCCTGACCTATAATTACAGCTTTAACCTTGTTGTAAGAGGTTAACTTAAGAGCATTAAAAATATCATACATGTCGGGATAAATGCATCTTGAGCCATATTCTTTAACCAGAAATGCCCTGAGCTTTTTATAATAGTCCTTCTCAAACTCATCACAAAGAAGCTTATCCCATTCATTCCCTAAATTAACCATAAATACAACCCCTATTTATACAAAAATCTCTTTATTTTCTTTGTACTTGTTTTTTCAAACTCTGTATCCCTGAATAGGATTTTCTGTATCTGCTTATACGATGCCAAAGTCGAATTAAGAGCCTTAACCTCGTTTCTTATTCTTTCATGCTCGGCTTCATTCTCTGCATAAATTTCAGCGCAGATAACCCCATCTTTTCCATATATCAATACTTCGTTTATTCCCTCTACCTTCTGCACAACTGCTTCAATTTCCTCAGGATAAACATTCTTTCCATTAGGTGTAATAATGATGTTCTTCTTTCTTCCGGTAATAAATACAAAATCCTCATCATCAATCTTGCCTATATCCCCGGTCCTGAACCACTCTCCGTCAAATACCTCTGCTGTTGCCTCAGGATTGTTATAGTACCCAAGCATTACAATGGGACCTTTGATCAAAAGTTCGCCTTCACCATTTTCATTAGGATTATCCACCTTAACCTCTACTCCGGGTATAGGAAGTCCTACGCTTCCGAATTTGTAGTCTTTGTTTCTGTCAGTTGAAACGATAGGAGAGCACTCTGTGATACCAAAGCCACTGATAAGCGTGATTCCTATATCCTCAAAGAACTTCGCAATTTTAAGGTCTATGGGTGCACCCCCTGAAATAATCATCTCAAGTTGTCCGCCAAAACCGTCAATTATGGACTTAAACAAAACTCTTCTTAAATCAATTCCAACCTTGCGAAGGCCATTGCTCACCTTTATCATGGTTTTTACAAGCTTCTCCTTGCCTTGCTTTCTCACCTTCGTCCATATACCCTTGTAAAAGGTTTCAACAAAAAGGGGAACAACAGAAATATGCTTTGGCTTCAAGGTGTTTATATCCTTCAAAACATTTCTCAGGTTGTTGTTTATATATGTAAGATAACCTGCATAAACCTGACACAAAACTCCTGCCATCATTCCAAACGTGTGATTAAGCGGAAGAACCACAACAGTATTCGCGGGTTCAAGCAGATTGCGACAGCTGTTTACCATATCATACACAAGGTTTCTCTGGCTGAGCATAACACCCTTGGGTTTCCCGGTGGTTCCTGATGTATAAATCAAGGCGCACATAGTATTCACATCAATCTCACCACTAAAAGCCACTCCGCCATTTTCATTGATCGCATTTCGTCCTGCTTCAAAAACATCTTCCATATTTATTGTGCAAATATAATTTTCCACAGATGGCATTGAAGCTTTGAACTCTTCAACAACATCTGTTTTTGCTTTTGAATAAACAAGAACCTTTGCCTCGCAATCGTTAACAAGGTTCGAAAGTTCTGCCCCCGTAAGTTCTTTATCTATGGGAACGATTATGTTGTTGCTGCATATTGCCGCAAAGTACGTAACTATCCATTCATAGCTGTTTTCTCCGTGCAGAGCAATCTTTTCACCTGCATATCCCAGTTTCGTAAAATATGCAGCCAGGGCTTTTATATCATCTGTAAATTTTGTGTAGCTGACCGTTACATCAGCCTTGTCTTTCGAAAACATAAAAGCATCCTTTTCTTTATATGTTTCCGCCATAAACTCCACAAAATGTCTGAAATCGTTTATCTCCGGCATTTCATAATATGGATAGTGTTTGTTTTTCATTTTTGTGCACCTTCCTTTATAAATCTTAATTAATAAAAACTTTGTATCTTTATTCTTCAATTTTCATTTTTTCAGCTTCAAATATATATTTCTCTATGGTAGGATAAACAGAAAAGTTTACCAAAAATCCCGTCAGAGCAACAAGCCCCAGAATGCTAATCAAAAGATACACAGTCCAGGCTGCGGCCCCCCAGGCAAAAACCAGACCGATCACGGGTATGCCAATATAAAAAAATCCAACAATCAAAAGTACCAGCAAATTTCTTGGCGCTTCTAAAAATACAAACAACAGTGAATTTCTGTAAATATCTTTGAGTGACAATTTGAATGTCACCATCAAGGGATAAATATAAAAATGCATAACCGTGTAGACAATAAAAGCAAATGCAATCAGATACTTAAAAATTCCAAAGCCCCCTTGGCTGGAATAAAAGAAGTACGCATTAAACAGCACCAAAAACACCAAAAGGTCAACCACCCAGACAACCAAGGCCTGACGGAAATTTCTTTTTGTGTGTCTCATCATATCCGAAAACAGCCACGCATGTTCTTCACGAGCATAGTTCCGCTGAACGTAGGTATACCCTGCCGAAATCGGGCCCAACCCCCAAAGTGCAACAACCGCCAAAGTAATAATAATTCTTGTGATAAAGTCGAGCATAAATATATTTTGGGCATAAACAACATTGTTCATATCCGGACCTTCAAGCTCCAGAACTTTAGCAAGTATAGGCTCCGCAGCTTCTTTTAAAACCCCTGAAACAGTCCCCGCTGCCATTAATGTAACAACGAAGGTGGGGATAAGAAATAAAAGATACACTATGTTCAGTCTGCAAAGGGTCCAGAACTTTCTGAAAAACAATTCAAAAAAAACTTTGTATCTCGGTTTGTTGGGGTCTCTTTTTTCAATATCCTTTTTTTCTCTCATAATCTTCTCCATCCTTTAGCTGTGCATATTATCTAATATATAATTCATAAATTACCAAACACTACCTGTCGGCACTTTTTGTATATGCTCCCACGGTAACAAGTCCTTTCAGTTTTTCAAGAGTCCCCATGCTTATCCCTTCAACACAGGCAAGGTCACCAATGGACCGAAACCCGTTCATTTGTTCTCGCTTCTCAATAATTGCAAGGGCACGGACCGAACCTATTCCCGGAAGTTTTTCAAGGTCATCTGCAGACGCGGAATTTATGTCTGTTAACTTGTTTCCGGTGGATTCGTTCTTTTCAATTTCTTCATTCAAAGCACTCAGCCTATTGTCGGTCCTGTTTAAAACAGCCTCTGCTTTAACAATTTCCCTTTGATATGTTCCGGCAAGTTCTGTGCGAATCAATATATTGTGAAAAATAATCAGAAGCGAAACAATTATAATAATGACGGGCACAACTGCAAGTCTTTTATATATTTCCTCTGTGTTCATAGCCCACCTCACAGCATTAGACCATTTAATTATCTATACAGAATCATTGTAACACATTTTCCCATCAAATACAACATATTTTTTCTTTGCATCAGGCTTTTGGGGCAAAAGAAAAAGTCGCACAACCGAGTCTCTCCCGATAATGCGACTTTTATTTTTTAAAACTTACGCTTCTACCTTAACAACTTCTTTGCCGTTATAGTATCCACAAGCTTTGCAAACTCTGTGAGGCATTTTGTATTCACCGCACTGAGGACAAGCTACCATACCCGGAATTACGAGTTTCCAGTTAGCTCTTCTTTTATCTCTTCTTGCTTTTGAAGTCTTTCTCTTTGGAACTGCCATGTCAGCTACACCTCTTTCCAATCAAATATAATTTAAAACAAGGATTTCCCCTGCATAATCTACTCAAAAAATTTATCCAACGCCTCAAACCTTGGGTCAACGGTTCGTGTGTCACAGCCACAGTCACCCAGGTTCAAATTCTTTCCGCAGTTTGCACACAAGCCCCGACAAGTCTCCTTGCAGAGCCTCTTCAGCGGCAAAGACAGAAGAACGTTGTTCAAAACAAGCTCATCAAGTTCAATACTGTTTCCCCTGAAATAAATGGCATCCGGATTTTTGTCATCCGAGTCTGCTTTTTCGTCCTCTTTTTTAAGAACTTCTTCAAATGAACATTCAAAATCCTCTTCAAAAGATTCACAACACCTGTCACATTCAAATCCGAGACAAGTTTTTGCCACCGCCGAAAGTTCAAGACTTCCACCTATGTTAACAAGTCTTCCCGAAACCGAGACAGGCGTCAGAAATATCGCTCCGGACTCATTTTTGCCCACAAAATCGAACTCAAGGTCAAACCCTTGTTTCTTTCCGTCGACATTCATAATAGACGATAAATCAAGCATCATTTGAGCAATCCTCGAAAAAAGAAAATGTGGTGGGCACAATAGGGCTCGAACCTATGACCCTCTGCTTGTAAGGCAGATGCTCTCCCAGCTGAGCTATGCGCCCACATCTCAAAAAACACTTCGTCTAAAGCGTCAGCAATTATTATACACAAATCTTAAGTGTTTGTCAAGGATAATTTAAAATTTTTTTCTTTTTCCCTTTAAACAAAGAAATTCCGCAGAAATACTTCTGCGGAATAGTCTCTTTCTTCGATAACCAACGATAGGTCTTACTCGCCTTTTGAAGCCAAGAAAGCATTTATCTTTTCCACAAGAGCATCCGCATCTGTTCCGTGAACCATACAAGCCTGCTCGATGCTCTCACCACTTGCAGAAGGGCACCCAAGGCAGTGCATTCCAATTTCAAGGAAGAAAGGTGCTGTCTCAGGGTCCAATCTGAGAACATCCATAATAATTGTATCTTTTGTAATCTGTGCCATATCAAAAACTCCTTTATAAAAATTTCATCGTGTATTAACAGTTTAACACATCAAGCTGTTAAAAGCGTTAAACTTCTTGTTTAAGCCTGCCCAAACAAAGCAAATTTAACCCTAATTAACACAATTGTAAGTATATCTTATTTTTTTGTTTTTTTCAAGTACTTTTAGAAAAATTTATTTTGCTGTTTTAATCCTCGTGAATATGGATAAATTCCCGTCACATTTCTGTTAAAAACCATACAAAAAACCAAAGAATTATTTTCCTTTACAAAAATATTATTGTAAACCAATTTCGCCACTTTTGCCCATTTTTGAAGAACCCCTTAAAATAGGGGTTTTCCCCATTTTTACCCTGTTTTTTGCCCTTTTTGCCCCCTATAAGGGTTGTACCTGTGGATAATGTGAATAAGTCTGTTAATAACTTATATTACGCCATTCTTTGTCCACATCGGATATTATGTAAACCAATTTTGTGTGCTTTTACAGTTTACATAATTCTAAAAAATTTATTTTTTAAACACTTGACAAAGGGTATTTTATCTAAAATTCTTCTGTCTTCTCCATCTTCTTTTTCACTCTTTGAAGAGCATTGTCAACCGACTTCGGAGTCTTGGAAAGTTCCGTTGCTATTTCCTGATAGGACTTCCCTTCCATATAAAGGAAAAGAACTTCTTTTTCAAGATTGCTTAAAACCTGATTCATTCTTTCGCTGAGAAAGGCCGCGTTTTCCTTGCTTATAAAAAGATGCTCCGGATTCGACTCAAATGTTCCACCAAGAACCTCCTCAAGGGCGCCCTCGGATTCCCCCTCATATACAGGATTACTCAAAGAAACATATGAATTAAGAGGAATATGCTTTTGTCTGGTTGCCGTTTTGACTGCTGTTATAATCTGGCGTTTTATGCAAAGCTCAGCAAATCCTCTGAAAGACGATTGCTTCTCCAAATCAAAGTCGCGTATCGATTTAAAAAGACCTATCATCCCCTCCTGGATAATGTCCTCCTTATCTGCCCCTACCAGAAAATACATTCTCGCCTTTGAGCGTACAAGGTTTTTATAACGTGACAATATGCATTCTGTGGCAATGGGGTCGCCCTCTGTTGAACGCACCACCAATTCTTCATCCGAAAAACTATCATAATCAGCAAAAAATTCTTTAGCCATACTTTTTCCTCCTGTGCCTGTCCTTCTCCAAAAGGGTCAAAAGGGGCTGCCACATTCGACAGCCCCTCTTTTTATTTTTATTTAAGCAATTCCAGGGTTTCTTTTGCAATCATAAGCTCTTCGTTTGTCGGAACAACCAAAACACGAACCTTTGAATCTGCCGCAGATATATCCATCTGCGCTCCGCGAATAGCCTTTTCGTTCTTCGCATCATCAATCTTTATGCCAAAGGCTTCAAGATTGTTCAAAATTGCTTTTCTCATAACAGGTGTATTCTCGCCAATACCTGCAGTAAAGATTATAGCATCAACTTTGCCCATCTTAACCATATACGAACCAATGAACTTTCTTACACTTTCAACGAACATATCAAGTGCAAGACTTGCTCTTTCGTTGCCTTCAGCCTGAGCCGCTTCAAGGTCACGGAAGTCAGAGCTTACCCCTGAAATACCCTGAACACCTGACTGCTTGTTGAGAAGTGCATCAACTTCTGCAATTGACATATTCTCAGCCTCAGCAATAAACTTCACGATAGCCGGGTCAATATCACCGCATCTGGTACCCATAACAACACCTGCAAGAGGGGTAAAGCCCATTGATGTATCAACAGATTTTCCTCCGTCAACAGCTGTGATACTTGAGCCGTTACCCATGTGACAGGTAATCATCTTAAGATCTTCCGGCTTTTTGCCAAGCATTTTTGCAGCCTCAAGTGATACATATTTATGTGATGTACCGTGGAAGCCGTATCTTCTTACTTTGTGCTTTTCATAAAGTTCAAAGGGAACAGCATACATATATGCTTCCTTTGACATTGTCTGGTGGAAAGCTGTATCAAAAACACCAATCTGCGGAACTCCCGGCATTGCTTCCTCACAAGCAGCAATACCGATAAGGTTTGCAGGGTTGTGAAGAGGCGCAAGAGGAATACAAGCCTCTAAAGCCTTTTTAACGTCATCATTTATAATAACAGAACCACTGAATGTTTCTCCGCCATGAACAACTCTGTGTCCAACAGCTGAAATTTCGTCCATACTCTTGATAACACCATAATTTGCATCGGTAAGAGCATCAAGCACCATACGGATTGCATCTGAATGGTCTTTCATATTCTTTTCAATAACATTCTTTTCGCCGCCGTCTGGAGTGTGGTTGAGTTTTGAGCCCTCAATACCGATTCTCTCGCAAAGACCTTTTGCAAGAACCTTTTCTGTTTCCATATCAATAAGCTGATACTTAAGAGATGAACTTCCTGCGTTTATAACCAAAATTTTCATTTAAACAATTCCTTCTTTCTTAATATAATATGTAAGAATTTTTCTTATTTCTGTGCCTGAACACAAGTAATAGCCACAACACCAACAATATCATCAGCGCTGCATCCTCTTGAAAGGTCGTTTATGGGCATTGCAATACCCTGGGTAACAGGGCCATAAGCCTCGGCTTTTGCAAGTCGCTGTGCAAGTTTGTAGCCAATATTTCCTGCATCTAAATCAGGGAATACCAATACATTTGCGTGACCGGCAACAGCACTTCCCGGAGCCTTTGACTCGCCAATTTCAGGAACAATCGCCGCATCAAGCTGAAGTTCACCGTCAACCTTGAGGTCTGGATTTTGCTCCTTGCAAATTCTTGTAGCTTCAACAACCTTATCAACATCAGCGTGTTTCGCGCTTCCCATTGTTGAATGTGAAAGCATAGCCACAACTGCCTCTTCGCCCACGAGAAGTTCAAAGGATTCTGCAGAACAAGCAGCAATAGCCGCAAGTTCCTCAGAGTCAGGGTTTTGAACAAGACCGCTATCTGCAAAAACAAACGCGCCGTTCGCACCATATTCACAATTGGGAACTACAATAAGGAAGAAAGCAGAAACCAACTTTGTTCCCGGTTTTGTCTTTATAATCTGAAGACTTGGACGAAGTGTGTTTGCTGTTGAGTGACAAGCACCGGAAACAACACCATCTGCGTCACCCGCCTTAACCATAAGACAAGCATAGTACATATAATCACCCAAAGCTGTAGCTTTAGCTTCTTCATATGTAAGGCCCTTTGACTTTCTGAGTTCAACAAACAGCTTGAGATATTCATCTGTTTTTTCATATGTATAAGGGTTGATAATTGTAGCACCTGTTACATCATAACCCTTGCTGTACTTTTCGACCTCTTCAGGAGTACCTATAATTATAATATTCGCAAAATCCTCCTTGAGAATTTTTTCAGCTGCCTCATAAATTCTGGCATCCATAGATTCAGGAAGAACAATAGTTTTTTTGTCAGACTTTGCTCTTGCCTTAATTGTGTCTAAAAATGTACTCATCATACGCCTCCGCAATATTTAATTGAATTTTTACCTAATACATTATAATACAAATTTTCCATATATGCAAGGTTTATGCAGAAATTTTTGCTTTTTTGCAAAAAAGTCTTTTTTTCTCTGCATTAATAGTGTATACTATTTATGTTCATTCATTAAACAAACGAAAGGGGTTCCCGTCTGTGAAAACTGCTGCCATTATTTGCGAATACAATCCGTTTCACAACGGCCATTTGTATCACATTTCCGAAACGCGAAAAAATTCAGACGTCGACGGAATTATCGCAATTATGAGCGGAAACTTTGTTCAACGCGGAGATATGGCAATTCTCCCCAAACAACTTCGAGCTGAAGCCGCAATTTCAGGGGGCGTCGATTTGGTTATTGAGCTACCTACACGATATGCTTGTGCCTCAGCAGAATTTTTTGCAACAGGCGCTGTAAAAATACTAAATGCCCTGGGCATAGTGGACTACCTTTCATTCGGAGCAGAAAGCCCAAATACCCAAGTACTTTTTGAAATATCAAAGCTACTTCAGGCTGAGCCTTCAGGGCTTTCCGAAAAAATTAAAAAACTCTCTGACAAGGGTCTTTCGTTCCCTGTGGCGAGGGCAAAGGCAATAGGGGAAATTCTTGGTGATGAAGCAGAATTCGTCCTTTCTTCTCCCAATAACATTTTAGCAATCGAATATATGAAAGCACTGATAGGAACTAGAAGTTCTGTTTTGCCGTTACCTATTTTAAGAAAATATGCAGAGCATGACTCGTCACATTTTTCCGACGACATAGCGTCTGCAAGTTACATCAGGGAGCTTCTGTCAAAAAGTGATGACTTGGCATTTGATTTTGTTCCCGAATTCACAAAACAACTTTTTGTTAAGCACCCATTACATTCCTTAAAATCGCTGGAAAAATCAATACTTTGTGAGCTTATAAAAATGCCCGTTTCAGAGCTTGAGAAAATTGCTGACGTTTCCGAGGGCCTTGAAAACCGCATAAAAAAAGCCGCTATGACCGCAGAAAATCTTGATGAGCTTGTGTCAGCCATAAAAACAAAACGCTACACAGAGAGTCGCATACGAAGAATACTTGTGTCTGTTCTTTTAGGATTGACCGAAGAAAAGCGCCGTGAAGAACCCAAATTCATAAAAGTCCTGGCTCACAACGAAAACGGTCAAAAACTTATTGCGAAAGCAAAGAAATCCGCAACCTTGCCAATCCTTCGAAATACATCTCAAGTCAACAAACTTAAAGACCCTGAAATCACCAATGAATGGGAAAGTGAGAGACGCTTCGACCGAATTTATGAGCTTGGCAAATGCCCTGTATAAATATTACATTATATTTCAAAAATTAAAACATATATTAATTAAGGAGTGTTTGTTATGTTTGAGCTTAAAGTACTAAATTTGAGGCGGTGTGAACATACTATTTTGGAGTATGAGCAGCAGCCTGTTGAAAAAGGGCGAATCTTATTTTATGGTTCCTCCGGTTTCACTAACTGGAAAAAGAAACCATTTGGCTACCGCTCCCTGGAAGATGATATTCGCATGAAGGACGGTTCTCCCGCAGCAGTAAATCATGGTTTTGGCGGCGGCACCATTGAGGAAGGCCTTTACTACTATGACCGCATAGTAAAACCTTGGGAGCCCCGTGCAATTGTATTGAGATTCTTCCCCAACGATATAGGCTTTGGATATTCTTCCGTTGAGATTGTGTACCTTTTGGCGCAGTTCTGTAATCGTGCCAAGGCAGACTTTCCCGACATCAAGCTGTATCTGTGCGACGCTATGCCCCATCAAAAGGCCATGACCAACAAGACATGGCAGTCATTTGCCAAACAGTACAACAAACTCCTTAAAGATTATTGTGACAGCAACGAGAATTGCTACTATGTCTGTCAATCCGGTTGGCCCGGCTTTTATGAAAACCCCGAGGATATTGGAGACTACTCTAAAGTTCGTCAGGACATCTGGATTGAGGACCAGATGCACTTTACCCAAAAGGGATACGATATCTACAGAGAGCTGTTTCTGGATGCTCTGGATGACATCTTATAACTAAATTAAAAACGATTATTAAAAATCGTCCAGGACGCGCTGTTGTCGTGTTACACTATAAACAAAAGGACTGTGATTTTTACAGTCCTTTTTTATTTCCCGATTATTCTAAATGCAAAATCCATGAATATAATTATTTATATAATATTCTGAAAGGATTTGGCTGTATGAAGATTTTTGTTTTAACACGAAAAACAGGGATTGCTCTTGTGACGGTTGTTGCACTTATGCTTTCCCTTGTATACTTAGGACAAAGCAACATTCTCCCAACATCTTCTCCAAAACGGGATTTACCCATATATTGCGTTCAAAAGCCCGAGAACGAAAAGGTTGTGGCACTCAGCTTTGATGCTGCCTGGGGAAACGAGGATACCGGAAAACTCATTGAAATTATGGATAAATACAAAGTAAAAACCACGTTCTTCGTGGTAGGGAGTTGGGTTGACAAATATCCCGAATCCGTAAAACAACTCTCCGATGCAGGTCACGAAATAATGAATCATTCCGACACCCACCCCCATATGACAGAGCTGTCAACCGAAAAAATGAAAGCCGAAGTGGAAAACTGCGACAAAAAAATCCAGGCAATCACCGGAAAAAAGCCCACCCTGTTCCGTGCCCCCTATGGCGACTATAACGATGCCGTAGTGAGCAATATGCGGGATACGGGACACTTCACAATTCAATGGGACGTGGACAGTCTTGACTGGAAGGACCTTTCTGCGACTGAAATTTCCCAAAGAGTCCTGAAAAAAGTCAAGCCCGGGTCGATCTGCCTTTTCCACAACGCAGCTCTCCATACCCCCGAAGCTCTCCCGACCATAATTGAAGAGCTCCAAAAACAGGGCTACAAAATTGTTCCCGTTTCGGAGCTCATCTACAAAGACAATTACACCATTGACAATTCCGGGATGCAAATTCCAAATCCCCCCGAAAAAAAAGATAGTCCGTCATCTGCTCCACCTGTAAGCCAAGGTTAAAAAAAGGGGATGTAAAAAACATTTTGTTTTTTTACATCCCCTGCCCATTTTATAGGGATGGCTAAAAAATGCTGCAGAACGGACAAACTGAACCCGAAGCTGTACTTGGTGTACTGCGAGAGGCGAGGTTTGTTCGTAGCACAAAACAATAAATTTTTGTAGAATCCGCAAGATAACGGATTTTACTACTCCTTTTTGTTTTATTAATATTTTTACAAACAAAGTGGTATTATATCAACCTTTTATTTGTTTTGTGTGGTCTGCACATTTTTTTACAGCCCCTGATTTTTTATCTGTTCAAAATAAGCTTTGTAAGTTCAACAGGCTCAACGATTTTGCCATCCTTATAAACTCTCATGTTACCGGATGCGATTTCGTCAATCAGGATAACCTCATCATTGTTATAACCAAACTCAAATTTGATATCCCAAAGGTCAAGACCGATTGTTTTAAGGTCATCTGCAACAACCTTGGTAATCTTAAGAGTTTGTTCTTTCATACTCTCAAACATTTCAGGTGTCATAATGCCAAGAGCAGCAAGACCCTCTCCTGTAACAAGCGGGTCACCCAATGCATCATTTTTGAATGTACATTCAACATATCCACCATCTAAAACCGTTCCATCCTCAATGTACTCGCCATATCTGCGGATAAAGCTTCCTGTAGCTACCAAACGGCAGATAACCTCGAGTCCATGACCGAATACCTTGCCGGGAAGAACTTCCATTGTAGCATTTTCAATATCAGCACTAACAAAATGGGTCTTAATTCCCGCATCTTTCAAAAGTCCAAAATAGTAAACTGAAGTTTCAAGATTAGCCTTGCCTATACCTTCAATCGTAAGACCGACACTATTTTCGCCCGGGTCAAATTTTCCGTCTTTGCCGGTGCAATCATCCTTGAACTTAAGCATTACATTCCCGTTTTCAAGGCTGTAAACATTCTTGGTTTTTCCTTCATAAGTTAATTTCATTTTACACGTCTCCTTATCAGTATATTTTTATTATTTTATCATAAATTTTCTCAAACTCAGAACAATCCGCTTATCACACCATTTTCATCCACGTCAATTTTCTCTGCGGCAGGAACCTTTGGAAGTCCCGGCATAGTCATAATATCTCCGGTCAGGGCTACAATAAATCCTGCCCCCGCCGAAACCTTAACATTCCTTACCGTCACAGTGAAATCTTCAGGAGCCCCGATTTTCGTCATATCATCCGAAAAACTGTACTGGGTCTTTGCCATACATATCGGCAGCTTGTCAAATCCAAGTTCATTAAGCTTTTGAATCTGTTTTTTTGCATTAGGTGTAAACGCCGCACCTGAGCCTCTGTAAACTCTTTTAACAATCTTGTCAATCTTATTTTCTATGGTATCATCAAGCTCATAGCTGAACGAGAAGTCATTGTCCTTTTCACAAAGTCTTACGACCTCCTCAGCCATTTCAATTCCACCGTTTCCGCCATCAGCCCAGACGTTTGAAAGAACAACATTAACGCCCAATTCCTTACACTTGTCAATAACAAGCTGAACTTCGGCATCTGTATCGGTCGGGAACCGGTTTACCGCCACAACAGACGGAAGCTTGTATACATCCTTTATGTTTAAAACATGACGAAGAAGATTCGGTATGCCAATTTCAAGAGCCTGAAGATTTTCGGTTCCAAGTTCGGTTTTGGGGACTCCTCCATGCATCTTGAGTGCGCGAATTGTTGCTACAACTACCACCGCCGACGGTTTAAGATTTGCATATCTGCATTTTATGTCAAGAAACTTCTGCGCTCCTAAATCTGCACCAAAACCGGCTTCTGTCACAACATAATCACCAACACGCATAGCCATTTCTGTAGCAACGACAGAGTTGCACCCATGCGCAATATTTGCAAAAGGTCCGCCATGCACAAAAGCAGGTGTTCCCTCAAGGGACTGAACCAAATTTGGCTTTAATGCGTCTTTCAAAAGCGCAGTCATTGCTCCCGCAGCTCCGATTTGACCTGCCGTAACGGGTTCTTCGTCATAGGTATAGCCAACAACAATCCTTGAAAGTCTTTCCTTAAGGTCGGTAATTGATGAAGCCAGACAAAGTACAGCCATAACCTCTGACGCAACAGTTATATCATAACCATCTTCCCTCGGAACACCGTTCACTCTGCCGCCCAAACCATCCGTAACAAATCTTAGTTGACGGTCGTTCATATCAACGCAGCGTTTCCAGGTAATTCGTCTTGGGTCAATGTTCAGCTTGTTGCCCTGGTATATATGGTTATCAAGCATAGCGGCAAGAAGATTGTTAGCAGCACCGATTGCGTGAAAATCTCCGGTAAAATGAAGGTTAATGTCCTCCATTGGCACAACCTGAGCATATCCGCCACCTGCAGCACCACCCTTAACGCCAAACACCGGGCCAAGTGATGGTTCACGCAAAGCCATAACAGCATTTTTTCCGATTTTCGTCAGACCGTCAGCAAGACCAATTGTAGTAGTGGTCTTTCCCTCTCCTGCAGGAGTCGGGGTAATTGCTGTTACCAAAACAAGCTTTGCCTGACGAGGTTTATCACGAAGCAGTGACAAATCAATCTTTGCTTTGTACTTTCCGTAATATTCAACATATTCTTCATCAATCCCCGCCTTTTGAGCAATCTGAGAAATATGTTGCATTTTTGCGCTTTGAGCAATTTCTATATCTGTTTTCATAAAATTTGCCTCCCTGTATAAATCGGGGCAAATGCGGACATTTGCCCCCATCTAAACATTACAATTTAAAGTACTCTACTGCCGAACGGAACATGCCCATATCGAAGTTCCCTTCAACATTTTTATAAAGACCCTGAGCCCATCTTTCCGAGTGGCCCATTTTACCCAGAACTCTGCCGTCAGGAGAGGTTATACCCTCTATGGCAAAGGTTGAGCCATTGGGGTTAAACTGGATATCATTTGTGGGAGTTCCCGAAAGGTCTACATATTGGGTTAGAATCTGACCATTTTCAGCAAGGCTTCTGACAAGCTCATCACTTGCCATAAATCTTCCCTCACCATGTGAAATGGGCACAGTATATATATCCCCAACACTTGCATTCGCCATCCAGGGTGACTTAACCGAGGCAACTCTTGTCCGCACAAGCTTTGACTGGTGACGTGCAATCGTGTTATACGTAAGGGTAGGACAGTTCTCATCAGTATCAATAATCTTTCCGTAGGGAACAAGTCCAAGCTTTATAAGCGCCTGGAAGCCATTACATATACCGCACATAAGTCCGTCACGCATATCAAGAAGCTCTGACGTAGCCTCTTTAATTTCAGGGTTACGGAAAAATGCAGTAATAAACTTAGCCGAACCATCAGGCTCGTCACCGCCGGAAAATCCGCCCGGGATGAATACAACTTGTGACTCTTTAAGAGCCTTTGCAAAGCTTTCAACCGACTCTGAGATTGCCTTGGGTGACAAATTCTTTATAACAAAGATTTCAGGCTCAGCTCCGGCATCTCTCATTGCTTTTGCAGTGTCATATTCACAGTTTGTTCCGGGGAACACAGGGATAAGCACTTTCGGTTTTGCTATACCGATTTTGGGAGCTACCTCACACTTGCCATCATAACTGAACGCAGGTATTTCCTTCTTCTCGGTCTCAATGTTGCAGGAATAAATCTCTTCAAGCTTGTTTTCATATTTTTCTACAAACTCCGAGAATTTCACGGTCTCACCATTATAGGAAATTTCGTCCTTGTCGGTTGTTTTACCCAATGGTTTACCAACCTTTTTGCAGCCCTTAAGCTCAACCACAAACGAACCATAACTGTATCCAAAAATTTCATCCATAGACATCTTCTTGTCAAAGTCAAATCCAATGCCGTTACCCATGGTCATTTTCATAACAGCCTCAGCAACGCCGCCCATGGTTGGGGTGTAAACCGCCAACGCCTTTTTGCTGTGAATGAGCTTTGTCACAGTCTTAAAGCACTTGAGTAAACTCTTTGTTTCAGGGATACCGTTCTCGTCATAATCAGGCCTAATCCATACAACCTTGTTGCCCGCGCCCTTAAACTCAGGAGATATTATGTTTTCATTCTTTTCAGTAGTTACAGCAAAGGAAACAAGTGTCGGCGGAACATCAATGTTTTCAAAAGTACCGCTCATAGAGTCTTTGCCGCCGATTGCCGCAATTTCAAGGTTCCGCTGAGCATCCAAAGCACCAAGCAGTGCCGCCATTGGTTTACCCCATCTTTTGGGGTCTTTCTTTGGTTTTTCAAAATATTCCTGAAAGGTCAGATAAACATTGCTGAACTGTGCACCCGTTGCCACAAGTTTGGATACCGACTCAACCACCGCAAGGTATGCACTGTGGTAAGGGCTCTTTTCAGCAATAAACGGGTTATAACCCCATGCCATAAGCGAACATGTATTAGTATGTCCCTTTTCAACAGAAACCTTGTTCACCATTGCCTGAATAGGTGTTCTCTGATACTTTCCGCCGAAAGGCATAAGCACAGTTCCGGCGCCAATGGTAGAGTCAAAACGCTCGGAAAGACCTCTCTTTGAGCATATGTTCAGGTCTTCTGCAAGTTCCATATATCCATCTTTGAAATTGCAGGGAACTTTTTTATCAAAGCTTTCGGGTTTCGCAGGTGCAATATCAATATGCTTCTCTGCACCGTTTGAGTTAAGGAATTCACGGGAAATGTTGACAATTTCCTTGCCATTCCAGTACATAACAAGATAGGGTTTTTCCTTCACTGTTGCAACAACTGTTGCCTCAAGGTTTTCGCTTTCAGCAAGTTTGCAGAAAAGCTCAACATCCTTAGCTTCAACAACAACCGCCATTCTCTCTTGTGATTCACTGATAGCAAGTTCTGTTCCGTCAAGACCCTCGTACTTTTTGGGAACCTTGTTAAGGTCAATCTCAAGGCCGTCAGCAAGTTCACCGATGGCAACAGAAACACCGCCTGCGCCAAAGTCATTACAACGTTTTATGAGCTTTGAAGCCTCAGGATTTCTGAAAAGTCTCTGAAGCTTTCTTTCTTCAGGCGCATTACCCTTTTGAACCTCTGCACCGCAGGATTCTAGGGATTCAACGGTATGTGACTTTGACGAACCCGTAGCTCCGCCGCAACCGTCACGGCCGGTTTTGCCGCCCAAAAGAATGACCTTATCACCATCAGTGGGACGTTCACGTCTGACATTTTCCTGGGGAGCTGCCGCAACAACAGCACCGATTTCCATACGTTTTGCCGCATAACCGTCATGGTAAAGCTCATCAACCTGACCTGTGGCAAGACCGATTTGGTTTCCGTATGAGCTGTAACCACTTGCCGCTCCCGTTACAATCTTTCTTTGGGGAAGTTTGCCCTCAATAGTTTCGGAAACCGGCTTCAGCGGGTCAGCAGCACCGGTAACACGCATAGCACCATAAACATAAGAACGACCTGACAGCGGGTCACGGATTGCTCCGCCTATACAGGTAGCCGCACCACCAAAGGGTTCGATTTCTGTCGGGTGATTGTGTGTCTCATTTTTGAAGAGAAGCAACCATTTTTCGGTTTTGCCATCAACTTCAACATCAATTTTAACGGTACAAGCATTGATTTCTTCACTTTCGTCAAGTTTGTCAAGCTTTCCATTCTTTTTCAGATATTTTGCAGCTATTGTTCCAATGTCCATAAGGTTTATGGGCTTTGTTCTGCCTATATCTTCTCTGGTCTTCAAATATCTGTCATACGCCGCCTGAAGCAGTTCGTCCTCAAACTTCACGCTGTCAATAGTGGTAAGGAATGTTGTATGACGACAATGGTCTGACCAATAAGTATCAATCATTCTGATTTCAGTAATGGTCGGGTCACGCTTTTCGCTAAGGAAATACTGCTGACAGAACTTTATATCATCAAAATCCATAGCAAGTCCAAGCTCGTCAATAAGCCCTTGAAGACCTGCATCATCAAGGTCACAAAAACCGTCTACATTCTGCACCGTTTCAGGTATATCATATACAGTTTTAAGGGTATCAAAGGTTTCAAGAGTTGCTTCTCTTGCCTCAACGGGGTTGATTACATATTTCTTTATTTCATCTATGTCTGCTTTTGACAGCGTTCCATAAAGCAAATAAACCTTTGCCGCTTTAACAGTCGGACGGTCACCTTTTGATATAAGCTGAATACATTCCTCTGCAGAATTTGCACGCAGGTCAAACTGTCCGGGCAAAAACTCAACAGCGAAAACCTCGTCAGAATCAATTTCCAATTCGTCAAAAACCATATCAAGCTGAGGTTCTGAGAATACGGTCCCTTTGCAATACTCAAAAAGTTCCTTATCTATATTCTCCACATCATAACGATTTACTATTCTCAAATTTTCAAGTCCTTTAATTTGCAAAAGGTTGACCAAATCACCTTTAAGGGACTTCGCCTCTGCCGCAAGTTCACTTTTCTTTTCTACATATACTCTGTAAACCATAGTTTTGAGTCCTTTCTTATGCTTTTTTTGCCGCCAAAGCGGATTTGCCTATGTCGTTTCTGTAATAAGCATTTTCAAATTTAACGGTTTTCACCGTCTCATATGCCTTGGATATTGCCTCCTCAAGGGTATCTCCCGTCTCGGTTACACCAAGAACTCTGCCCCCTGCAGTAAGAAGCTTTTCACCGCTCAGCTTTGCCCCCGCAACATAAATATTTTTGTCCTTGGGCATTGTAATTTCAAAGCCGGTTTCATAGCTTTGGGGATAGCCATCTGACGCCATAACAACACAACAAGCACAGCCGTCCTCAAACTCAACAACAGCATCTTTCAAGGTTCCCTTTGAAGTATGTATCATTATTTCAAGCAAATCACTCTTCAAAAGGGGCAACACCACCTGAGTTTCAGGGTCACCAAACCGGCAATTATACTCAATTACCTTGGGACCGCTTTCGGTGAGCATAAGTCCAAAATAAAGACATCCTTTAAAGGTTCTTCCCTCGCTGTTCATGGCTTTCATTGTGGGAATAAAAATCTTAGCCATACACTCATCTGCAATTTCCTTTGTGTAATAAGGATTTGGAGCTACAGTTCCCATTCCGCCGGTATTGAGACCCTCATCGTTATCCTTTGCACGTTTGTGGTCCATTGAAGAAACCATAGGGATTACCGTCTCACCATCTGTAAACGACAAAACCGAAACCTCGGGGCCGGTCAAAAATTCTTCAACAACTACCCGGCTTCCGCTTTCGCCAAACACTTTGTCCTCCATCATAGAGCGAACTGCGTCTTTTGCCTCTTCACGGGTCGTTGCAATTATAACGCCCTTGCCAAGTGCCAAGCCATCAGCCTTTATAACAGTCGGAACCGGAGCAGTTTCAAGATATTTAAGTGCTGACTCCAAATCCGTAAATACTTCATACTCCGCTGTGGGAATATTGTATTTTTTCATAAGGTTTTTCGAGAATACCTTGCTTCCTTCAATGATTGCCGCATTGGCCTTGGGCCCGAAGCACGGAACACCAACTTCGTTCAAAGCATCAACAGCGCCCAGAACAAGTGGGTCATCCGGAGCAACAACCGCAAAATCGATTTTCTCTTTTGCTGCAAAATTCTTTATGCCCTCGATATCCTTTGCACCAATATTTACACATTCTGCATCCTGTGCTATACCACCATTCCCGGGAAGTGCATATATCTTTGAAATTTTTGAACTTTCTTTAAGTTTCTTTATGATGGCGTGTTCTCTGCCGCCACCGCCAACTACCATAATTTTCATAAGTTTTTCTGCCTTTCTTCTTGGTTTAGTGATGGAACAGGCGCATTTTGGTGAACGCCATAACCATACCATGGCTGTTACAAGCTTCAATTACGTTATCGTCACGAATTGAGCCGCCGGGCTCTGCAATGTACGAAACACCGCTCTTCGCCGCTCTTTCTATGTTATCGCCAAAGGGGAAGAATGCATCACTGCCTAACGCCACACCCGAGAGAGATGAAAGGTACGCCTTCTTTTCTTCCCTTGTCAGTTCCTCAGGCTTGTGGGTAAACCACTTCTGCCAGATGCCCTCTGCCAAAACATCTTCTGAATCATCAGAAATATATACATCAATTGCATTATCTCTGTCAGGTCTGCCTACACTATCCAAAAATGGCAGTTCAAGAACCTTTTTATGCTGACGCAAATGCCATATATCCGCTTTGTTTCCCGCAAGACGAGTACAATGTATTCTTGACTGCTGTCCTGCACCAACTCCAATAGCCTGACCGTCTTTAGCAAAGCATACTGAGTTGCTTTGGGTATACTTAAGGGTAATAAGTGCTATTATAAGGTCACGCTTTGCGCTGTCGGGAAGCTCACGGTTTTCGGTCACGATTTCCTCAAGAAGGGATTCGTCAATCTTGAAATTATTTCTTCCCTGTTCAAAGGAAACCCCATAAACCATCTTAATTTCCTTTTCAGCGGGAACATAGTCAGGTCTGATTTTAACTATATTGTAATTACCATTTCTTTTGCTTTTTAAAATCTCCAACGCCTCGTCTGTATAGCCGGGAGCAATAACGCCGTCAGAAACTTCACGCTTAATAAGTTTTGCCGTAGTTACATCACATTCGTCGCTGAGAGCAATCCAGTCGCCAAAGGAAGACATACGGTCTGTACCTCTTGCACGGGCATAAGCTGTTGCCAAAGGTGATTCATCAAGGCCCTCAATGTCATCAACAAAACAAGCCTTTTTAAGGTCAGCGCTCATCGGTATTCCAACAGCCGCAGAAGTTGGGCTAACATGCTTAAAAGAAGTAGCTGCCGGCATTCCAAGAGCCTCTTTCAACTCTTTCACCAACTGCCAACTGTTAAAGGCATCGAGAAAATTTATGTATCCCGGTCTGCCTGAAAGTATCTCAAAGGGAAGCTCTCCACCGTCTGCCATAAACACTCTGGCTGGTTTCTGGTTTGGATTGCAACCATACTTTAATTCAAATTCTTTCATTTATATTCAAATCCTTTCCCTGAAATAATAGCTTATTTAACATTTTTGTTTATCATTCTGTTTGTTTCGTGCCCTGTTTTCAAATCAATATATCTCACATAAAGTGAAATCTTGTTTGCTTCATTCAGATTATTCCAGATTTTGTCGGTGAACTCATCAATATCATTGGGAATTGCAACTCTTTCAGGTTCACCCTGGAATGTTGGTATTGGATTTCCGTCACACATATAGGTGTGTATGAAATGTCCAAGCCCTGCCAAAGATTTGTATGAATAATTAAATCTGTTACAAGCCGAACCTTCAGCATCGGCACTTTTAAGGATATTCATTTTGTAATCAAAGTCGCCTTCGTCAAAGGTAAGCATACCGCTTATTCTGGGAGTCCAGTTGGGGCTGTCGGGCTCAAACTCACGAGTCTCAAGAGCCTCTTCAAAGCTTCGGTCATCTCTCAAAAAATCAATCACTGTATCGGTCTGGTCGCCATTGGTAACAACAAGCTTGTTATCATGAACTCTCACAGGTGAATAGATAATAAGTGACGGGTCCTCAACCTTTGACGCATCAAAAGGATGAATAACAACCTCACTGCCCTGTTCAATGAACACACGATTTCTGCTGTTTTCAGACCTGCCCATAATGAAGTATGCAAAAACTGCCGATTTTGCGTCTTCACTCTTTCCGATCACAATTCCTCTGCCTACATAAGAATTGTCTTTTATCAGCTCTCCCATATCGTTTATCTTGAAAATATCCATAAAAGCCATTCTCCTTTTTAATTTCTTGTATTTATGATTTCTGCTGAAACCATTTCAGCCGCACGGGGCAAAAGCTCCCACTCTGCCTGTTCCATAACTCTTTTCTGCAGAATTTCAGGGGTATCTTCGTCCTTAATTTCAACAGCTTTCTGCAATATAATCTCTCCGCCATCGGGAATTTCATTAACAAAGTGCACCGTTGCTCCTGTCACCTTAACCCCATAGCCAAGCGCCGCCTCATGAACACGGAGTCCGTAAAATCCTTCACCGCAGAATGACGGAATAAGCGACGGATGAACATTTATTATCCTTTTGGGATACTTGGATGTAAAGCTCTCGCTGAGTATGCACATAAACCCCGCCAAGATAATCAGCTCAATACCATTCTCTTCGAGTTCTTTAACAAGTGCCTCTTCAAATCTTTCAGCACCAAGCTCCTTTTTCGAGATAACCACTGTTTTTATCCCTGCATTTTCAGCACGGGTAAGGGCATACGCTCCGGCATTGTTTGAAACAACAAGAGAAATCTCACCGTTTGTTATTATTCCTGCGTTTTGTGCATCAATAAGCGCCTGAAGATTTGTGCCGCCACCTGAAACCAGCACTGCAATTTTTGCCTTGTTTAGCATATAATCACGCTTTCGTCACTCTTGATAATTTCACCCATAACGTAGGCATCTTCACCATTTGCTTTAAGAATTTCAACAGCCTTCTCGGCATCTTCCTTAGCGACAACAACGCTCATGCCAACACCCATGTTAAAGGTATTGAACATATCACGTTCAGGGATATTGCCCACCTTTGCAATAAGGTCGAATATAGGAAGAACCTTAACTGCAGTTCTTTCAATCTTTGCACCAAAGCCCTTTGGAATGCTTCTGGGAATATTTTCGTAGAATCCGCCACCTGTAATATGCGAAACGGCTTTCACGGTAATTTCTTCAAAAAGCTTAAGCATAGGCTTTACATAAATTTTTGTGGGAGTGAGAAGTGTCTCACCTATTGACTTTCCGCCAAGCTCTGCTCTTGGGGTCTTTATGTCGCTGTTTTCAACATCAAACACCTTTCTCACAAGTGAAAATCCGTTAGAATGAACGCCGCTGGAGGGAAGTGCAATAATCACATCGCCCTCAGTTATGGTCTTGTTGTCAAGAACCTTATCCTTATCAACAACACCAACAGAGAACCCTGCCATATCGTATTCATTCTCAGGATAGAACCCCGGCATTTCCGCAGTCTCACCGCCAATCAATGCACAGCCTGACTGAACACAGCCCTCTGCCACGCCCGAAACAATGTCCGCAACCTTTTCAGGAAAGTTCTTTCCCACAGCGATATAGTCAAGAAAGAAAAGCGGTTTTGCTCCGCAACAAATAATATCGTTCACGCACATAGCAACACAGTCAATGCCTACTGTGTCATGCTTGTCCATCAAAAAAGCCATTTTGAGTTTTGTTCCGACACCATCTGTTCCGCTTACCAAAACGGGCTTTTTAATACCCGTAAGGTCCATCTCAAAAAGTCCGCCAAAACCACCGATATCTGATGCAGCACCTGCAGTCACAGTTCTTGCTATATGCTGTTTCATAAGCTCAACAGCCTTGTATCCGGCAGTTATGTCAACTCCCGCTGCCTTGTAACTTTCACTAAAGCTTTTTTCCATTTTCTTTTATCCTTTCTGTATGTGAAATTTAATATTTACTGAGTTAATAATAACCACAGTAAAACGATGCAGAATGAACAAACCAAGCCCGAAGCTGTACTTTGGTGTACAGCGAGCGGTGAAGTTTGTTTATAGCACAAATTTGTGCGCTCTGCGCGTTTTACAAAGGTTATTCCTTGCCGCTCCAGCAGTATGTGCACAGCTTACAAGGCTCAAGACCTATTGCTTTTATTACACCCTCCAACGACTGAAAATCAAGAGATTCAAAGCCGAACTTTTTGGAGATTGTTTCTCTGAGCTTTTTACCCCTTTCTGTGCTGCCGTCGCTGTATTCTTCTATGTGATTGAATCCTTCTTCACCCTCAAGCTCCATCACCGTCTGCCGCGCAATAAGTTCCATTTCGTTCTTGCTGCTTGTGAAGTTAAGATATTTACAGCCGTACATAATCGGCGGACACGCCGAACGCATATGCACCGCTTTTGCACCGTGCTGATAAAGGAAATCAACCGTTTCCTTAAGCTGCGTTCCACGAACAATTGAGTCATCCACAAAGAGCAGGTTTTTATCTTCAATCAACTCGTGAATGGGAACCTGCTTCATTCGTGCAATCTTGATTCTGTCGCTCTGATGCTTTGGAGTAAAGCTTCTCGGCCAGGTAGGTGTGTACTTTATGAACGGTCTTGCAAAAGGAATCCCACTCTCGTTTGCATAGCCTATTGCGTGGGGTGTACCCGAATCGGGAACGCCGCTTACAAAATCAATATCCGCCGCCTTGCCGTTTGCTTTGTCAGTCTGAGCCATTATAGCACCGTTGCGATATCTCATTGTCTCAACATTTTTGCCCTCGTACACCGAGTTGGGATAGCCGTAATAGCTCCACAAGAATGCACATATCTTCATTTCTTCGCCCGGCTTAACTATCTGCTTTATTCCATCTACGGTAATTTCAACCGTCTCACCGGGGCCGAGTTCCATTTCGTCATCATAACCAAGCTTTTTATAAGCAAAATCCTCAAAGGACACCGCATATCCATCTTCATTCTTGCCAATAAGCACCGGAAGTCTGCCCACCTTATCACGAGCGGCAATAAGTTTGCCCTCATTTGTAAGAATAAGTATCGAAACTGTACCCTCAACTACATCATGAACATATTCGATACCCTCGGCAAAGGTGCTTTTCTGGTTAATAAGAGCTGCAACAAGGTCGGTTGAGTTAACCTTTCCTCCTGTCATAACACCGAAATGACCGCCCTTTACCAGATGCTTTCCGATAAGCTCCTCGGCATTGTTTATTCTTCCGATTGTTGCAATAGCATAGACACCAACCTCAGACCTTATCAAAAGTGGCTGCGGGTCGGAATCGCTAATAACACCGATTGCCGAGTTGCCTTTCATTTCGTTAAACACATTGTCAAACTTGGTTCTAAACGGGGTGTTCTCAATATTGTGTATATCCCTTTGAAGTCCGATTTCGCTGTCATACGCCGCAATACCGCCACGCCGTGTTCCCAGATGCGAGTGATAATCCGCCCCGAAGAACACATCTGCAATGGCATCGTGTTTGCTGACTACTCCAAAAAAACCGCCCATATATATCCACCGTCCGTTCCGTTTAAATTTTTAGTTGTTGTATTTGTCAGATATTGCTTTGTTCTTTTCAAGAACTCCCTCCATTGAGGTCTTTCGCTGTGCGTCCAGCTTTTCTGCCAATGTCTCATCAGAAACAGCAATAATCTGTGCCGCCAAAAGTGCGGCATTTTGAGCTCCGTCAATAGCAACCGTTGCCACAGGAATTCCCCCGGGCATCTGTACAGTGGAAAGAAGCGCGTCAAGTCCATCCAAAGTTGAGGACTTTATCGGTATCCCTATAACAGGGATGGTGGTGTTTGCCGCAATAGCCCCCGCCAGATGTGCTGCCTTTCCTGCTGCTGCAATAATTACTCCAAAGCCATTTTCCCGAGCGTTTAAAGAAAACTCTCTCGCTTCAACAGGAGTTCTGTGTGCAGAATAAATATGCACCTCAAAAGGAATATCCAATTCCTTCAGGGTAGAAATCGCTTTTTCAACAACAGGCAAATCGCTGTCGCTGCCCATAATAATTCCAACCTTTTTCATATCTTTTCAACATCCTTTCAGCCTAGGTTTACGCCAAAACACAAAAAGGGCAGTCCTGTAGTAGCAGGACTGCCCAGACGGTCGGCATAACTAAAGTTTTTTGCTCCCTTGTGGTATTTTCCACCTATCCGTCAGTCACAAAAAACTAAAATTTTTCGATTCAGAATACTTATCTGTAACATCTGTCATCTACTTGTTAATTTTATCACTTTATGCCCCTTTTGTCAAGAAATTTCATCCTAAATCGACCATATTTGAAAAATTTATTCTACTTGCACAAAAAAACTTCTTCCATGACATATTTTTGGATATTTTGAGCAATTTCTTCCGGCGTTTTTCCGCCATCAAAAATCTTTATATTTTCTTCTGCCTTCAGCCTTTCAAAAGCAGAAAAATATCCCGCCCTCACTGCGGTCAACCGGTCCTCTTTTTCATAAAGCTCAACATTTGTGCGGTTTGCCATAATCCTCTTCATTGCCTCTTGAGGCGTAACATCTATAAATATCGTACAATCCGGACGAAGAGTGTCTGCGCACAGCCTGTTTGCCTCAACAACCCAACTGGCAGGAACTTCAACGCTTTGGTACGCATATGACGAAAAATAGTATCTGTCGCAAAGAACGGTGTATCCCTCATCAAGCCATTTCAAAATACCATTTTCACTGTTTGTCAAATGGTCCAGACGGTCTGCAACAAAAAGTGCCGCCACCACCTTTGGATCTGCCGATTTTGCCCCTGACAATATATCGTGAAGAACGCCCCCAACCATACCAAACGTAGGCTCTAATGTATCCACGCATTTTATCCCGGACTCTTCAAGTTTCGTTTTAAGAAGCTTAATCTGGGTGCTTTTTCCGCTCCCGTCAATCCCCTCAAAAACTATAAACTTTCCGCGTTTTCCCATATATTTTCACCTCCGAAAGGTTTTAAATCAAGTTACTTAAATATTGTATCAAATTCTTCCCTCTTCGTCAATATTTGTATTTCAAAATTTTGCATATGGACAAATCACAATTTATAGATTTCTCCGTATAATACAGTATACTTACAAATTAAGCAAAACCTCAAAATACCCGGGACAACAATTTCAAGAATTTAAAAATTCTCAGGAGGTGAAAACCATGGGTTTCGGCGGATGTGGAGGA
>JAZNSG010000015.1:0-24164 GCA_045591035.1 Clostridia bacterium
GAGGAGCGCAAATTGCCGGTGGCAATTGTTATGCGCCGACCGAGGCGAGAGCCGAGACGGGGGACCGCTTTAGCGGTGGGAGGATTGCAATCGAAAAAGAAAAATATATTCCAAAAATTAAATCGGAAAAGACAATCCCTCAGTCTCACTGTGTTCGACAGCTCCCTTTACACAAGGGAGCCTATGAGCTTCCTCGCCGCTACGCTTACCTCGGAATGACAGAGTGGGTGTCATTCTGAGCGTAGCGAAGAATCTCAAAGCCTTCCCCTTGAGGAGTGCAAATTGCCGGTGGCAATTGTTCTGCGCCGACCGAGGCGAGAGCCGAGACAAAGCCTCCCTTGTGTAAAGGGAGGTGGGTTTGCGTATAGCAAACTCGGAGGGATTGTCCTAATTTCTCTTCCACTTTTTTAAAAAAGTGGAGTAAAAACTGTTGCGCCAAAGGCAGAGCCTGACAGAGACTAGTTCCCTCGTCAAAAATTTCTCCGCCGTCTTCGGTAATCCGATATATATAGGATTGCTTGACTAAAAATGCCGAAGGTCGGGAACTGAATAATTTTCGGCATTTTTGCGAAGAAATTTTTTCCCACGTTCTCAACTCTCTGTAAGTCTCCGCCTTTTTAAAGGGCGCTTTTTTTGCCCGTCTTTGGGGGAAAGGCTCCCTTGTGTAAAGAGACATGTCATTCTGAACGAAGTGAAGAATCTCTTGAGATTCCTCGTCGCTGCGCTTACCTGGGAATGACAGAGTGTGGGTCATTCTGAACAAAGTGAAGAATCTCAACTCATAAATTTCTCCCATATTCGCTATACGGGTAAATATTTTTACAAATTTTTCCAAACTACTTGCAAAATAAAAAGGATTGTGGTATAATACCTTTTGTCACATAAGTAAATACTAATAGGGTTGCGTTTGGCAAAAACGCAAGCCTGATTATCATATCCCTATTGGTATGCTTGTGTGACAACAAAATCAAGGCTTGGCGTTTTTCGGTGCGTCAGCTTTGTTTGACGCACTTTTTTATTTTACATTTTTTTCCAAACTACTTGCAAAATAAAAAAGTATATGGTATACTATACTTGCTACGAACTTCATATTTTATTATTCAAACACAGTTTACGTTTGGTAAAAACGTAAGCTTTGGTTGTTCATACCCGTGTTTGGATAATGAAGTGCGTAGCAGCAAACCAAAGTCTGTGCGTTTTTCGGTGCGTCGGCTTTGGTTGACGCACTTTTTTATTTTGTGTTTTTTTTACAAATTTTTCCAAACTACTTGCAAAATAAAAAAGTATGTGTTATAATATTTTTTGACCAAACAAGTAAATATTGTGCTCTCAACGTATATGTGTATTCCATTAGGTAAAAACACATAGGCTCTTTTTGCATATACGTTTTGAGTTATGTAGGCTTGTTTGGTCACAACCGGAGCTACGTGTTTTTCGGTGCGTCGGCTTTGGTTGACGCACTTTTTTATTTGGAGGATTATCATGCCCGATTTCGAAAAGCTTTATTTTGACCTGTTTCACGGAATTTCAAAAGCCACAAGCGACCTTATTTCTCTTATGCAGAAAGCCGAAGAAACATATCTGAGCACCTGTGAAGATGATGACAAACGTCGAAAACTGATAAAGCTCATAAAAAAAAGAAGACAATGAGCAAAAAGGTTGATTGTTCCGGGACACCGATGTGCCCCTTTTTTTATAACCTTATTGCTTTCTTGTCTTCTTCCAGCTGCTTTTTAAGCTCCTCAAGGCTGTCAAATTTCACTATGTCTCTTATACGTTTCAAAAATTCAATTTTTATCGTCTTGCCGTAAATATCCCGGTCAAAGTTTTGGATATAAGTCTCAACATTTTTTCGTTCATCACCCACTGTTGGTTTTGAGCCAACATTTGTTATCCCCGAAAACGCCTTGCCATCTATAATCACCTGAGCTAAGTAAACTCCCGATTTGGGCAAAATTTGATTTTCGGGAATATTCATATTTGCCGTAGGGAAACCAATTGTTCTGCCAAGAGACTTGCCCTTAACAACCTCTCCCTCTATCATATGGGGTCTTGCCATAAACTCGGTTACCCTCTCTACTTCGCCAAGCCTTATAAATTCACGAATTCTTGAGCTCGAAACCGTTCCGTCAATTTCCACGCAAGGTATAATTTTTGCATCAATACCCCATTTTTCGCACTCCGAAACCAAGGCCTTTGCATCACCCTTTGCCAGATGCCCGAACCGATAGTTCTCTCCGGCAAAAACTGCCTTTGCGTTATATTTTTTTGAAAGAAAATCTGATACAAATTCCTTGTATTCAATTCCACGAAATTCTTGGGTAAATGACTCTATCACAACCGCCTCGACGCCCAATCCCTCAAGAATTTCAAGTCGACGCTTCATTGTGTTTACGTTTAAAGCTTCGCCATTATAAAGCTTTGGCGGTATCTCAAAAATCTGCACAACGGAAAGAAGTCCGTGTTCTTCAGCAAACCTGCACATTTCATTTATAATTGAAATATGTCCCTTGTGAATTGAATCAAACGAGCCCAAAGCAACAGCAGTTTTTCGGTCTGTGTATTTTTTCAATTCAGTTCCTTTTGCAACAATCATAGTTCTTCTCCAAAATTATTTTTCGCTCTGGCTTCCGTCAAAAAAGGCTCTCAAAATAACAAGTCTCCCACTTTCTTGTTTAGCCAAAGCCAAAAATTCACCTGACTCGTCAAACACCCGATATGTCTTGCCCACGGCAGTTCCCTCAACATTGACAGGCACACCGTTTCTGACTTTTTTTGCATTTCTTTCGCCAAGAACAAGCCGTTCATACTCAGAAAGAACCTCTGAAACAGGAGTCAAAAAGCTGTAGTCGCCATTTTTTGACATCTCCTCAAGAGTTTCAAGGCTATAAGCCTCGTCAATGGTGAATCTTCCCGTTTTTGTTCTCACAAGGCCTGACATATATCCTCCGCAACCAAGCTTTTCGCCAATATCGTTGCACAGTGTACGGATATAAGTCCCCTTTGAGCAATCCACAAGGATTTCTACGGTGTTTTTTTCTGTATCTATATTTTTTATTTCAATATTTGAAATGGTAACCGTCCTCGGTTGTCTTTCAATGGTTTTTCCTTCACGGGCAAGTTCATAAAGCTTTTTCCCATTAACCTTTATGGCAGAATACATTGGAGGAATTTGTTGTATCTCACCCACAAAATCCGATATTACCTTTTTGATTTCAGCCTCGGTTACGTCAACCTCAAATTGTTTCAAGACCTCTCCGCTTTTGTCCTGGGTATCGGTCACTGCGCCCAATGTAAGCTCAGCTAAATACTGTTTATCCGAAGCGGTAAGCATCTCCGCAAGTTTCGTACCCTTTCCTATGCACATAGGGAGAACACCTGAAGCATCAGGGTCCAAAGTCCCTGTATGTCCAATCTTTTTTATACCAAGCATCCTGCGAAGGCGATAAACCACATCATGAGAGGTCATTCCAAGGGGCTTGTTTACATTCACAATTCCGTTCATACTATGTCTCCGATTTATTTAAAGTAGCTTTTCAATTTCTTCTACTGTAAGCTTTTTTACCTCAGAAATTGGTTTTTTTATAAGAAAGCCACTGGCACAAATATGTCCGCCGCCGCCAAAATGTTCAGCCACCTTAGAAACATCTACCAACCCCGCAGACCTGAGGCTAACCTTAAATGCCTCGCCCCGTTGGCGGATGTAAACCCCCACCAAAGAGCCCTCGACACTGTTTGGCAAATTTACAATCCCGTCAGCTTCAGCCTCGGTTATTCCGCCCTGAGCAAAATCATCTTCGCTGAAATATAAAAGCGAAATCTTTCCTTCTGCATAAAGTTCAAGGCTTTCAATAGCTTTTTTGTACATATTCAGGTACGCCACCGACTTTGTATCAAAAAGTTTTTTAGCAAGGTCCGCTCCGTCAAAGTTCTTCTTCATCAGTTCCGAAGCGACAATATGGGTTTTTGGCGTGGTGGAAGAATATTTGAAATTCCCTGTATCACAGATTATTGCCATATAAAGGTTAAAGGCAATATCGTCGGTCAGGCAAATCCCCATACTGCAAATCAAATCATAAATAATCTCACCCGTTGCAGGTGCATCGGGAACAACCACAGAAATCTCGCTGAAAGGTTTGTGGGTGGCATGATGGTCTATCGCCACCGTTTCCCCATCAAAACTTTCAGAGAAAGCCCCAAGTCTTGCCAAATCTGCACAGTCAACCGCAATTTTCAGGTCGCAATCACAAAGTTCAAAGCTTTGTTTTTCACCTTGGCGCACAAAGGTGTATTCTCGGCTTTCGACGTCCTCATCTCTTAAAAAGACCTCAGCTGACTTTCCCATTTCAAGAAGCGCAAGTTTCAATCCATAGGCACTTCCGAAGGCATCACCATCGGGATTTATGTGATTTAATATTGCTATTCTTTCAGCACTTTTTATTTTTTCGATTACTGCATCAAACACCCTGGTGTGCCTCCTTTCAGTTTACAAATTCTTAAGCACCTGATTTATGTGTGCTCCGTATTCGATTGAATCGTCCAGAACAAAGGAAAACTCGGGTGTGTTTCTGAGATTTATCCTGTGACCTATTTCACGACGGATAAATCCCGAAGCACTCTTAAGGGCATCAATTACGCCTTTTTGAACTTTTTCATCACCAAACACACTTATATAAGCCTTTGCAAATTTAAGGTCCTTTGTTACCGAAACATTCACAACAGAAACCACGGTAGTTATCCTGGGGTCCTTAAGTTCCCTCACGATAGCACTGAGTTCCTTTTTTACTTCTTCAGAAATTCTGTCAATTCTGTTATATGAAGGCATCTTCATACCGCCTTTCAATTAAAATTTAGGGCATAATCTGTTCCATTACATAAGCTTCGACAATATCGCCCTCTTTTATGTCATTGAATTTTTCAATGCCTACGCCACATTCATAACCACTGGCAACTTCCTTAACATCGTCCTTGAATCTCTTAAGAGATGCAAGTTCGCCTTCGTGAATAACAATGCCGTCACGAACAACACGCACAAGGCTGTTTCTGTGAACCTTACCGTCTGTAACATAAGCACCGCCAATTGTTCCAACACCTGAAACCTTGAAAGTGGTTCTTATTTCAATGTGCCCGGTGACAGATTCCTGGAACTTAGGTGCAAGCATACCCTTCATTGCTGCCTCGATATCTTCGATTGCGTCATAGATAACACGATAAAGACGAATATCAACATTAGAGTCAGAAGCAGAAACCGTAGCGCCCGGTGTAGGACGAACATTGAAGCCTACGATAATCGCATTTGAAGCACTTGCAAGCATAACGTCAGATTCATTCACCGCGCCAACAGCGCCATGAATAACATTAACCTTAACTTCTTCATTTGCAATTCTCTCAAGAGACTGACGAACAGCCTCAACAGAACCCTGTACATCGGCTTTGACAATGATATTAAGGTCTTTTGTTTTTCCGGCTTCAATCTGTTCAAACAAGTTATCAAGAGAAATTGACTGGCTTGACTTCTGTGCCTCTTGCTTCATCTTAAACTTTCTTGCTTCAACGACTTCACGAGCCTTGCGTTCATCCTCAACAGCATAGAAAACATCGCCGCCGTCAGGAACTTCTGAAAGACCCAGAATTTCAACAGGAATAGACGGACCTGCTTTTTTAATAGCCTTGCCTTTGTCATCATTCATAGCACGAACTCTGCCCACAGCAGTACCCGCAACAACAATGTCGCCGGTCTTGAGTGTTCCGTTCTGAACAAGGAGAGTCGCCACAGGACCTCTGCCCTTGTCAAGCTGAGCCTCAATAACAGTACCCTTTGCCAAACGGTTCGGGTTTGCCTTAAGTTCTTTCATTTCTGCAACAAGAAGCACCATTTCAAGCAAGGAATCAATATTTGTTTTCTGCTTTGCTGAAACCTCAACACAAATAGTATCGCCGCCCCATTCCTCGGGAACAAGACCGTGTTCGGTCAGCTCCTGACGAACTCTGTCGGGGTTTGCACCTTCTTTATCTATCTTGTTAATAGCAACAATAATTGCAACCTCAGCAGCTTTTGCGTGATTGATAGCCTCAATAGTCTGGGGCATAATACCGTCATCTGCCGCAACAACAAGTATTGCTATATCCGTAACAAGAGCACCTCTGGCACGCATAGCTGTGAATGCTTCGTGTCCCGGAGTATCCAAAAACGTTATCTTCTTGTCATTTACACGAACGCGATATGCACCAATATGCTGAGTAATTCCACCAAATTCGCCATCGGTAACATGAGCATTTCTTATGGTATCGAGAAGTGATGTCTTACCATGGTCAACGTGACCCATAACAACAACAACAGGAGAACGTGGAACAAGTGAATCCTCGCTGTCCTCTATGTCATTAAACAGTTTATCCTCTTCTGTCAAAATTATTTCATGCTCTACCTTTCCGCCAAAATCTTCAACGATAAGAGCGGCTGTATCAAAATCCAAGGTCTCGTTTACTGACGCCATAATACCAAGCATCATAAGCTTTTTTATAACCTCAGTGCTGGGTTTTTTCAATCTTTCAGCCAATTCACCAACAGTAATTTCGTCGGGAACAAGCACCTCAAGGACTTCTTTCTTCTCCTTTTTCACAAGCTTCTCAGGCTCTTTCGGGCCTTGTTTTTCTTTAACAAGCTTACTCTTTTTGTTGCTGTTCTTAATCTTTTGCTTGTTCGGGCTGCTTGTTTCCTTTATGTTCTCAGGGATAAGTTCCTCAAGCTTTTCATTGTCAAGACGGTCAAGGTCAACTGCATTCACACGGGTGTCAACCACTCTTGTCTTTCTTGTGTGAACCATTTCAAGCTCACTATTATCAATTTCAGCAGTCTGGGGTTCTTGCTTCACCTCAGCTTCAGCCCCGCCATCATCCTTCTTTTCGGGAGCTTTGCTCTCTGCGGGAACTTCAACCTCCGCAAACAACGCAGAAAAATCTTCTACCTGATTTTTTTGAGTATAGTATTCAAATATAACGTCCAATTCATTTTCGTCTAAGGCACTCATATGGTTCTTTTCCGAAACACCATAATCGTGCAAAACCTTAACAATTTCCTTACTTGGGATACCAAATCCCTTTGAAAGTTCATAAGCTTTAATTTTTGTCATAGCACTTTCCTTTCCGACCTGAGCCAATACATCTTTTGCCCAAGTCTTACCAATATTTATTGAGCATCTGTCTGTGATTCCGAGCTAATTTTCAAAAGTTCCTTCGCAATTCCCTCAACTTTAACGCCGAGCACCACTGCAATTTCTCTGCCCGTGGCTCTGCCCAAAGTAAATCTGTCCTCTGCCTCCAGATAATCCACATTATAAAAGCTGCAGCTGTTTCGGATTTTCTTTTTTGTGTTGTCGGCTGCGTCCTTTGAAACAACCACAAGTCCAATGCTGCCATTCCTAATCCCATCACAAACCGCTCCCTCGCCAAAGGCTATACCTCTTGCCCTTGCGGCAAGGCCAAGCATGCTTAAAAATTTCTTGTTCTGCATTATCCAAGCAAAGCCTCCAACTCATCATAGACACTTCCATCAACGTTCACAGAAAAACATCTTTCAAAAGCTTTTCTCCGTCGTGCATTCTCAACACATTCACGAGTTTTGCACACATAAGCGCCCCGACCCTGAATCCGAAAGTCTGCATCAACCATTATCCCGGTCTTTGTCCTCACAACCCGAAAAAGCTTTTCTTTTTCATCCTTTTTTCTGCATGTCATACACATACGCTGTGGCTTCATATTACTTCTCCTGACCTAAAAAATCTGGAATTATTCTTCGTTTGCTTCAACAGCATCGTCCGGCTTAAGGTCAATCTTCCATCCTGTGAGTCTTGCTGCAAGACGGGCATTCTGACCTTCTTTGCCGATAGCCAAAGACAGCTGGTCGCTTGGCACAACTACACTGCACATTTTCTTTTCTTCGTCAACCTTAACCGACAAAACCTTCGCAGGGCTAAGCGCCTGAGTAACGTATTCTGCGGGGTCCTCACTGTACTTGATTATATCAATCTTTTCACCGCGAAGCTCATCAATAACAGCCTGAACACGCATTCCCTTGGGGCCGATACAAGTGCCCACAGGATCAACACCCTCAACTGATGAATAAACTGCAAGTTTGCTCCTTGAGCCGGGTTCACGGGTAAGACCTTTAATTTCAATAATACCTTTTTTGATTTCAGGTACTTCAAGTTCAAAGAGTCTGCGAACAAGTCCCGGATGAGAACGAGAAACAACAAGATGAACACCCTTTACCGAGTTTGCAACCTCAACAACAAAAACCTTAAATCTTTCACCAGGTTTGTAATTGTCATTTTTAACCTGCTCGTTGGGCATAAGAACAGACTCGGTATCGCCAACTTCCAGCATAATATTGCGTCTGTCTATCTTGCGTACCTGTGCCGTCATGATATCGTTTGCTCTGTCAGAAAATTCATCAAAAGCCTTTTCTCTTTCAGCCTCACGGATTCTCTGAAGCACAACCTGACGAGCTGTCTGCGCTGCAATTCTTCCAAATGAAGCGGGAGTAACCTCAGTTTCAAGAACATCCCCTGCCTCATATCTCACATCTACCTTTTTTGCATCCTCGACAGAAACCTGGCATTCACGGTTTTCAACTTCCTCAACAATGTCCTTACGGGCATAAACCTTTATGTCGCCGGTTTCTTCATCAATAATAACCTTCGCATCCTGAACCGCACCATAATTCTTCTTGTAAGCGCTGAGGAGTGCACCACTGAGAGCATCAATAACCACATCACGGCTGATACCCTTTTCTTTTTCTATTTCCTCCAATAACATAAACAACTGTGAACTCATTTTTTATCATCAACTCCTAAAAATATTTTTTATTAAAAATCAAAGTGAAGCTTAACAAATGTAGTTTCACTCTGCATAATTGACACATCCTCGCCCTGAAGCTCAATGGTGATGCAACCATCCAAAAAGCTTTTAAGCAAACCGGTAACGGACTTTTCTCCGTTTATACTCTTGAAAAGACCAATATCCACAGTTTCTCCAAGATACATTTCAAAATGCTCCGGATTTCTGAGCTTTCTCTCTATCCCCGGCGACGAAACCTCAAGCAAATAGTTTTCTTTTATCGGGTCAGCCTCGTCCAAGGCGGTACTGAGCGCACGGCTTATGATTTCACATTCATCAATTGAAATCCTGTCGTCCTTTTTATCAACATACACCCTGAGAAAGAAGCTTTTGCCTTCTTTTACATACTCTATGTCATAAACATAGCAACCATTTTCTTGGGCAATCGGCCTTGCCAACGCAAGAACCTTTTCCTCTGTTTTTGAATAAGCCAAAAAAATCATCCTCCTAATGTAAACAAAAGAGTGAGGCAAACCTCACTCTTTCAAGTCCATTATTCATTTGCATAGTCAGTATATCACGAAAAGCCCTTATTGTCAAGACTTTTTTATAATTTTTGCCAATTCATCCATAAAAGAATTTATGTCTTTGAACTGTCTGTAAACCGAAGCAAAGCGAACATATGCAATATCGTCCAAATCCTTAAGTCTTTCCATAACCATTTCGCCAATCCGTTCAGAGGTAACCTCTCTCTCAAGCATATTGTATAGCTTTGACTCAATATCGTCAATCAGTTTTTCTATGTCACTGAGAGTAACGGGACGTTTTTCACAAGCACGCAGGATACCATTGAGCACCTTGTCTCGGTCAAAAGCCTGACGAAGCCCGTCCTTTTTGACTACAATAATCGGGATTGTCTCAATCTTTTCATACGTAGTAAACCTTTTTCCGCACTCAAGGCACTCACGACGACGACGGATTGTAGTTCCCTCTTCCGTTGACCTTGAATCTATAACTTTACTTTCCAGATGTCCGCAAAATAAACAACGCATTTTCTTCAGCTCCAATTATCTTTAATACAAATTATTTTAACACAAAAAAATTTTTTTGTCAAATATTTCAAACACCGTATTAACTAAAATTCTATTGTTTATTTCACTTTAAACTATGAATATTTTCTTAGCCTTTGAGACAAAATATAATCGAACACTAAACAATATTTTTTAAGGAGTCTTCAAAATGAATGTAATAGCATTGATTTTGGTAATAATCGGAGCCATTAACTGGGGCAGCATCGGTATCTTCGGCTTAGACCTTGTGGGCAGTCTTTTTGGCGGTCAGCTTTCGGTAATCAGCCGCATTATTTTTACCGTTGTTGGTCTTGCAGGGCTTTGGGCTATTACCTTTTTCTTCAAGGACACTCCTATTGTCGGCGACGATAAATAGAGATTGCCCTTTCAATCGAAAAAAGAAGCTGTCCCGAAATTATCGGGCAGCTTCTTTTTAATCATTTTTTAAATTCTCAGTAATTTCCAAAGTATTCTTGTATGCAACGGTCAGTTCTTCATTTTGAAGAAATTCACCATATTCCAAAAGGCTTACCCAGTAAAGTGGCTCATCTTCTGTAATTTGCAAAAGCTCCTTTGCCTTTGAGCACTCTCTAAGGTCAACGACTTCTTTAACCACGTCCTTATAGCTCATACAAAAGACATTCTTGAAATCTTCGTCAAGAATAAATGCTGTGCACCCGTTTGTCGAAACTTCAATATCCAGCTTTTGCAAAGCACCCTGTCCGTCCTGGTCAATGTACTGGGTGGTTATATTCCCCATTATCTGATGAATGCCAACATCTACCTTGCCATTTTGGTTTACGTCCTGAGCATATCCGCTTATGTATTCGGTAAAACGCTCTACTCTCTCCTGTCCTAATCCATATACGCCAAAATAGCCGATTTCTATGTCGTAATCAACAATTCTTGAACACTGTACAGCAGACCATGAAATCAATGCCAAAACCAAAACAGCAACTATAGTGTGAATCTTATAATAAAACCAAAAATTTGCGATTTTATCCTTAAAAGGCAATTTTTTCATAGCCTCTCTGGCACGTTTAGCCTCCAAATCCATACATCTCACCTCGTTTACACTCTATCATATCAGCCTTTATTTTTCAAGTTATTTAACACAAATTTTACATTTAGAAGCGATACGGTTTTCTTCCAAAACCCGTATCGCTTCTAATAAACTATAATTTCATCTAAGTCTGGCACCTATTCAGCTTCGCTGAAATCATCCTTGCCTACGCCACACAAAGGGCAGGTAAAGTCCTCAGGTAAATCTTCAAACTTTGTGCCGGGTGCAATTCCCAAATCAGCATCACCAACAGCCTCATCATAAATCCAACCGCATACATCACATACATACTTCATCATATGCACCTCCTTCCTTAGCTTTTCTTTAATCGGTATTATAGACGGTTTTATCAGCTTTGTCAATATCGTTAATATTCTCTATTTAACAGTATATCCGCCTTTTATCATAAGAATGATATCTGTATCCGCTTTTACACCTCTTCCGTCACTTAAGGGAACAATAAGAAGATGATTCGAAGGCATCTTGGTGCCGTTGCTTAAGTCAAATCCGGCTGTAGTGTCCGCAAGTCCGCCTTTTTCTGTAGCAATAATCGTGGCTGAGCCCATTCTCAAGATAACCTCACATCCTGCTGAACAGATAACCTTCTGCCCTGCCTTAACATCCACTACCTTAAATGTCGGACCGTCTGATGAGTTGTTCTTGGAATCAGCAACTCTCGAATCTACATAGTCTTCAAGTTGCGGGATAAGTATCTCTTCAATATACGCCTTTGACACAAGCGGGTCACTTTGACTGCCCGGCTCCGCCACAGCAACATTAATAAGAATCGCCAGGCAAATAACCGCCACAGCAAGTCCATAAATTTTTAATTTCCCTTTCATTTCAAGTTCCATAACCTTTCTGCCCACAAAATATTATTTAAAAATTCCGTACACTTTTATCGTGGGCAGATAAGTTGTGTAATTCATATATCATCGGCTTTTCGTGGGTACTATACGAAAATTCCGACGACAAAATTTTTCTGTCTGAGGCTATTGCCTTAAAATCTATTCAAACTAATTCCCTCGTTTCAAATCAATCCAAAGCTTATTTCAAGTGCCTCGTTAACACGTGTCATAAGATTTTCATCCAGATGTCCTATTTTCTCTTTTAATCTTTTTTTATCAATGGTCCGTATCTGTTCCGCAAGAACCACCGAATCCTTTGACAGTCCAAACTCGTTTGCCTCAAGCTCAATATGCGTGGGCATTTTGGCTTTGTTTATCTGTGAAGTAATCGCCGTAGCAATCACCGTGGGGCTGTATTTATTCCCTATATCATTCTGGATAATAAGAACAGGTCTGACTCCACCTTGCTCAGAACCCACAACTGGGCTTAAATCAGCATAATAAATATCTCCTCTTTTAACAATCACATTCACTCACGCTCCGCAAATTTTCTTCGCAGAGTCCAGCCGCCTCATTGTCCGAATAAACAGCTTCCTCTGCAAGTTCAAGATTTATACGGGACATTTGCTTGTAACCATCAATCAGTTCTTTTTTTGCATCAAGGTCTAAACCCTTTTTCTTATTTAAGGTGTCTGTTGTTCGACAGCCTATCATGGCAAATCCCCCCTATTCCTCTACATTATACGCAGCATAACTTGTTTTGGACAATGCAAACCGGATTTATGTAAAATATACAGTCCGATTTAAATCAAATAATTGCACGTGTCTGTCTTGATGCCGTCTTTAATATAAACTCTGGGGACTCGTTTTCCCACGATGCACGAAATTTCATAATTGATGGTTCCAAGCTTTCCGGCTATATCATCTGCCGATACGACAGCGTCTCCAAAAAGCGTAACCGTGTCACCGATGTTTATATTATTGACATTTGTCACATCAATCATACACTGGTCCATACAAATTCTTCCTATTTGTTTAAGTCGCTGATTTTCAAATGAAACCTCAGCCTTGTTTGATAATAATCTCATATATCCATCAGCATAGCCAACGGATATGGTAGCTATCCTCATATCCCTGTCCGCCACAAAGCTCCGTCCATAGCTGACACCACAACCTTTTTTTATGGTTGTTATATTGACCACTCTGGCACAAAACTTCATTGCAGGAACAAGCTTTATACCATAATCAACACAATCCGACGGATAAAATCCATACAGTATAATTCCTGCACGAACCATATCAAGCTGCATCTTCGGAAAACGGATTTGGGTTGCACTGTTTGCCACGTGTCTTATAGGAATTTCAACACCACAAGCTTTCAGCTCATCCACAACCTGACAAAAGTTCTCAAACTGTTTTTCTGTGTATTCGATATCAACCTCGTCTGCTGTAGAAAAATGAGTGAAAATCCCTTCGATTTCCAAATTAGGCAAACTCGAAATCTTCATAATTTTTTTTATTGTTTCAGCTCTGTCCGGCTTTTCTGTACAAGGGAATCCTATCCGAAACATACCGGTATCAAGCTTGATATGTATCTTCGCAGTTACACCCATGCGGACTGCAGCTTCTGACAAAGCCGCTGCAAATTCAACCGTGAAAACTGCCGGAGTAATATTATGTTCAATAAGAAGCGGAATACTCGCCTCGCTTGTTCTTCCCAGAATCAAAATCGGAACACTGAACCCAAATTCGCGAAGCTGAACAGCCTCATCAACAAAAGCAACAGCAAGTCTGTCGGCACCATTTTCAAGCAAAACCTCAGCTGTTTTCTTTACTCCGTGCCCATACGCATCAGCCTTCACAACCCCCATGAGCAAAACTCCGTCTTTAAGGCACTTTTTTATTTCATTGACATTGTGAGCAATGGCATCAAGATTAACCTCCGCCCAAGCCCTTTCCATCTCCTGCATATATTCCCTTCTCTCAATATCTTTTGTCCTGATTAATATTCTTCAAATTTTAAAAACCTAACCAAAATAATTGAATTGCCCTCTGAATCAATTAATTCAAGCATAATCGGCTCAAAACTCTTTTCATCAAGATAAAGTCTCTGAAATCTCCTTTTGTCACTTTCTTCAGGTATACTGGTCTCCATAACAATCCTGTGAGAAGACGCATCCCTTTTAAATATGGATGAGCCATCCTTGTTTTTGTAGTATCTGCCAAAAAAATCTGTCAGGCTGACAGAGCTTCGCATTTCATCATCAAAAAACTCGATTCTTTTCTCCTCACCAAGCCCTGAAAACAAATTTATCTCTCCGTTTTCAACAAGGTATCCACATCCCGAAACCGAATCGGGTTTTACAACCGTTAAAGAAAAGCTATTGGCATCTTTATATTCTTGCTCAGCTGTATACGAAAAACTCTCGCCAAAGCTTTTAACCGTGATTTCTGTTTCAGCCGAAAAGCCTTTCATCTCACTGTATTTTTGGTAAATCCTTTGCTCTGCATTACTCCCACTATTCAAGCTGCAACCCGAGAGACTTATCATAAGTATGACCAGGGCAATTGCCGCTGCCATACAATTTTTCATACACCGCTCCTTTTATATTTCACCCAAAACCAAGCGTATTGCCTGTGGGATTTTTTCTGCCACATCCGAAGCAATAAGGCCAAAGGTTCCTTTTTCATTTTTTGCCAGGTCGCCCGACAATCCGTGCACAAACACGCCAAGCTTCGCAGCATCAAAGGCACTCATTCCCTGAGCTGAAAAAGACCCTATCATTCCGGCAAGGACATCCCCTGTTCCCGCTGTTGCCATGCCACAGTTTCCTGTACCGTTTAAATAGGCTTCTCCACATCCTGTCGCAACCACAGTCCCCATTCCCTTGAGAACAAGGCAAACATCATATCCTTTGGCAAAATTCTTTGCTGTATTAAGACGGTCATTTTGCACCTCACTCACGGATAGTCCACACAGACGCGACATTTCTCCGGGATGTGGTGTCAAAATTACATTACACTTTCTTTTTTTTAAAACCTGTTTATTTTCGCTTAGTGCATTGAGACCATCAGCATCAATAATAAGCGTATTTTCATATTCTCTAAGTATCTTTTTAAGAAGAAGTCTTATTTCTCTTCCTCTGCCGAGTCCCGGTCCAAAAACAACCACATCGCAGTTTTTTATTCTGTCCAGAATTTCTTCCGCTGCATCGCTGCTTATAATTCCATCCTTTTCTGAAACGCCAACTGTCATTATTTCGGGATAAAACCCTGCCGCAATTCCTCTTTGGCTTTCAGCCGTTATAAGTGTCACTAATCCACAACCGCTCCTTAGGGCAGCATACGCTGAAAGAACAGCCGCCCCCGTCATACCACTGGAGCCTGCCACAACCGCAACTCGCCCAAAATCACCCTTGTTTGAGTCTGCATTTCTCTTGGGAAGAAGCTCTCTCATTTCATCAAAGGCATCGCATCGGGGCACACTTGGTTTTTCGCCGCAAACCACAGCAACAGCGGTGGTCTTGTTGTGAGAAATACTGACTGACACATTCTGCTTAACGCCCTTATGAAAAATAACAGGCATTCCCGCTTCGTTATGTGAAATGCTTATATCCTTAAGAGAAATATCCTTCAGTCCACTGCCAAGAAATTTAGAATATGCCTCTTTTGCCGCAAAAAAACCTGCCAGAGTTTCTATTCTCTGACCATTGCCATCAAAATATGAACGTTCCTCCTCTGAAAAAACCTTCTCCAGAAACCCTTTTGTAGTCGAGGCGGCTTCTTTTATCCTGTCAATTTCGATTATATCTGTTCCGCAACTTATCATATTTATACCTTCTTGGGATTTAGCTTTTCAATAATCTCAACTATCTTTTCACTTGGAGTGAAAACCACCAGTTTTTTTATTGTATTCTCGGTATATACCAAAAAGAAGTTGTCCTCATCTTTTCTTGAAACTGAAGCAAATACCTTTTTCACAATGGGGTCTTTTGAGTATCTCAAAAAGTCCCCATCGGATAGCCGCCCAAATGACTCAAGGTTGCGAAGTTTTACGGTTGTGAGGCGTTTTCTTTTCTTTTTGTTTGTTATCTTGTCTATATCAATCTCGTTGTTTACCAATGAATACTCAAATTCTACATTTGTTGATGACGCCGTCAAATAAGCCAAATAAAATATTGCCGCAATAAGCAAAAACAAAACAGGAGCATAAGAAATCGCTTTCGGCAATACCACCGTCAAAATCACAAAGGTAATTAACACTGCACTAAAAGACATAAAAAGTATCAAAAGCAGGTCTATAACGCTTTTTTTCTTTTGTACCATCTCTTCAACAAAAATATCCATACCTAAAAACCTCCTAAAACTACATCAGCTGTCTTTTCGTGATGAGTGGGGTGTGTGGAACCACTCTTTGCTGTCTTTTTTTAATGCACCCATAATCCCAATGGGTATCCAGGATACGATATAAACCAAAAATCCAAGCAGATTCTTCACAATTCGTCCGTCAAGTCTGTCATCACTGTACAGACCGGCAACTATCAAAAACAATGTACCAAAAATAAACACGCCCAAAAGCAACATCCGCCATGGTTCTGTCCAGATTTCGCAAACCATTGTAAAAATCACAGAGCTTTCATCAAGCACAAAGGTGAGCACTCCAATTACTGCGAGAATTAGCACGGAAGCGGTTTGGAGAGTATCCCCCCAAAAATTCATAAGCATATTAAACGCCATAAGGGATTTGTCTTCAATTGTTTTCTTAATCAAGGGCTTTACATAGTTTGTTGCTACCTCAGAAAGTCCCTGTGCCCAACGCTGTCTTTGATGTATTGAGGTCTCCATACGCAAAGGCTTCTCGTCATAAACAACTGACTCATGTGCCCAACCAACCTTGATTCCGTTTAATGCAAGTTTAAGAGTGAACTCCGTATCCTCTGCCAGGCAGGTAGCACCCCAACCATATTCCTTTATCAATTCCTGTGAAACCGCAAATCCCGTACCTCCCAAACGACAACCCATATCAAGATTACCACGGGAAAGTTGGCTTAAACGGTTGTATATCCAATACCAAAGTGAATACGAAAAAGTGAGCCATGTGTCAAAAGGATTCTTACTATCTATGTATCCTTGCACAGCCCTGTATCCTTCATTAATCTTGTCATTCATATGCACAAGAAAATCCTTTTTCACCAGGTTATCAGCATCAAATACACAAATATACTCATAGCCTTTTTCAAGCTTAAAAAGCCTTTCAAAGGCAAACTCCATCGCATACCCTTTTCCTCGTTTTTCGTCATTAAACCGTTCCCAGACTGTGGCTCCGCATTCCCTTGCCAACTCAGCTGTTTTGTCTGTGCAGTTGTCCGCTACCACAAAAATTTCGTATTTTTCTTTTGGATAATCCAGATTTTTCAAACTTTCGACCAGATCCGAAATTACACTTTCTTCATTGTGTGCCGCTACAAGCATAGCAAAAGAATTTTTTTTAGGATTTTTAACGTTTTTCTTCACAATCGTCAATGAAAATACGCCTATTACAAAATAATATAAGCCTATGAAAAGTAAACAAACTTGAAAAGTATTCAATAATATTTTCAGAAACACTTGCCTTTCGCCTCTCTATTCAAATTAACAAACAAAATTATATAAATCACCGTTTGTCACATAATATACTTAACTCCGTTTCCGCAGTTTCAAATCACACCTATTCGTCATATATTATACACCAAGCAACAAATTATTTCAATACATTTCACGAAGTTTTTGTTTTTGGCATATAATAAGTCTAGTCGCAGGTCGGAATTTGTCCTTCTTGGTAAATTCGTCACAATAATTGCCAATATATTCTTTTATTTTCTGCAAAAGCACAGAATTTCATTAAATTTTAGAGAAATTACTTTACTATAAATTAACTTTGTTATATAATATAATAAGTAAAATTGCGAGGTTTTAATATGAATTTATTTAAAAAAATAAGCGATGAAGTAAATCTTGTATTTGAACGTGATCCGGCAGCTAAAAGCCGACTGCAGGTCTTGTTTTTGTATCCCGGGGTTAAGGCGATCATTAACTATCGCATAGCCCACGTTCTTTATAATAATAAATTGTATTTTATTGCGGACTGGATTTCAAAGAGTACCCGAAAAAAAACTGGCATTGAAATTCATCCGGCTGCACAAATTGGCAAGGGGCTGTTTATCGACCACGGTATGGGTGTGGTTATAGGTGAAACTACCATTATCGGTGACAACTGTACCATATACCAAGGTGTGACCCTGGGTGGCACAGGGAAAGACAAAGGCAAACGTCATCCAACAATTGGGAATAATGTAACCATAGGGAGCGGTGCAAAAGTCCTTGGTCCGTTTACGGTTGGTGATAACAGCAAAATTGCCGCAAATGCAGTTGTCCTTAACGAAATCCCTCCCAACAGTACCTGTGTAGGCGTTCCTGCACATATTGTCAAGCGAGACAACGTCAAAGTTGCTCCTGCAAAAATTGACCTTGACCAAATTCATATTCCCGACCCTGTTTCAATGGAACTTTGCAAACTCAGGGTTGAGATTGACCAACTGAAAAAGAAACTAAACGAAGCATCAGAGAAAAAATAAATCATTCTTTAACGTCTCCCAAGAAAGGAATAACCAAAATGAAAATTTTTAACACCCTTAACCGAAAAAAAGAGGAATTTATTCCCGTAGAACCGGGAGTTGTACGTATGTATTCCTGCGGTCCTACTGTGTATAATTTCTTTCACATAGGCAACGCACGTCCATTCATTATCTTTGATACTCTTCGCAGATATCTGGAGTTTAGCGGATACAAGGTTTATTTTGTCCAAAACTTTACAGACATCGATGACAAAATGATAAACAAAGCAAACGAGTTGGGCATCACGGTTAAAGAACTTGCAGACCAATATATCGACGAATACTTTAAGGATGCAGACGGGCTTGGCATAAAGCGTGCAACCTGGCACCCAAGAGCTACCGATAACATAGACGCCATTATTGAAATTGTAAAAAACCTTGAAGAAAAAGGCTATGCCTACAACGTAGACGGTGATGTCTATTTTGCCACAAAGAAATTTGACGAATACGGAAAGCTTTCTCACCAGCCGCTTGAGGACCTTGAAAGCGGAGCAAGAATTGACATAAACGATGCAAAACGCGACCCTATGGATTTTGCTCTTTGGAAAAAGCAAAAACCGGGTGAACCCGCCTGGATGAGTCCATGGGGTATGGGCAGACCCGGTTGGCACATTGAATGCAGCGCAATGGCAAACAAGTTCCTTGCAAAAACCATTGACATACACAGCGGCGGCCAAGACCTTATCTTCCCCCACCACGAAAATGAAATTGCCCAAAGCGAATGTGCTCACGGCGTTACATTCTCGAATTACTGGATGCATAACGGATATATAAATATCGACAACAAAAAGATGTCAAAGTCTCTTGGAAACTTCTTCACTGTTCGTGAAATTGCTGAAGAATTCGACTATGAGGTTATTCGTTTCTTTATGCTTTCGGCACATTACAGAAGCCCCATTAACTTCAGCAAAACCCTTATGGAATCCGCAAAATCCAGCCTTGACAGAATTTATAACTGTCTTGATGACCTCAAATTCGCTTCGGAAAATGCAGAAAATCGCGCTGAACTTTCCGACGCTGAAAAGTCATTTAAGGTTGCAATCGACGAATTGAGTCAAAAATATAAAAATGCCATGGACGATGACCTCAACACAGCAGATGCTATCTCCTCAATTTTTGAAATTGTTTCTCTGGCAAACAAAACCATTGTTTCGGATTGTGGATTTTCAAAGGAAGTTATTGATTTTGCTGCTGACACAATCCGCGAACTTGGCGGAGTTCTTGGTTTGCTCAACAAATCAAAGGACGACAAAGTAAGCGACGAGATTGCAAGTTTGATTGAAGAAAGAGCCGCTGCACGAAGTGCAAAGGATTGGGCAAAATCTGACGAAATCCGTGACAAACTCCGTGATTTGGGTATAATAGTTAAAGACACGCCCCAGGGTCAACAAATTACAAAAGCTTGAGGAGAGAAATATGCTTGACACATTCACAAAAGAATTTGAAATAGGCAAAAACATTCCTCCCTCCCAGTACTCACCTCTCACCCTTGCTTATCTGGGAGACTGTGTGTATGAACTTTTTGTACGAACTTATCTCATAAAGGACCAAAACCAGCCGGTTCAAAAACTTCACAAATCCGCTATTCAATTAGTAAACAACAAAGCACAGTCCGACCTTTACCAAAAAATCAAGGACAAGCTAACCAACGAAGAAACCGCTGTCTACAAACGGGGGAGAAACACAAATTCCCACCCACCCAAAAATGCTGACTTAATCGACTACAAATCGGCAACAGGCATTGAGGCACTTATAGGGTATCTTTATTTAAAAGGTGACAGCGAGCGGATTTTAGAACTTTTAAAAGAACTTACTGACTAAAAATTACTGCATTTTTACATATCATATTCTAAGGAGATTGTAAAAATGCGTTTAAAGGCAAAGCAGTTTTTTGGTGTTATTCTCGGCACATTGTTTATGGCACTTTCTTTGGATATTTTCTTGGTGCCTGCAGATATCGCTCCCGGCGGTATAAGTGGATTTGCTATAATAATCAACCACTTAACAAATGCCCCCTTAGGTCTTCTTATCCTGGGACTTAATATTCCAATTTTCTTATGGGGAATAAGGCACTTTACGAAAAAATTTATGCTGTTTTCTCTTTTTGGGATGGGACTTCTTTCACTTTTGACAGACCTTCTTGCGTTTCTTCCTCCCATCACCCTCGACAAAACTCTTTGTTCCATTTTTGGCGGAGCGCTTCTGGGCTTAGGGGTAGGGACGGTATTCTCTTCAAACTGCACAACGGGGGGAACTGACATTGCGGCACAAATTCTGAAAAGAAAGCACCCTCATATCAGTCTTGGAAAATTTGTTCTTGCTATTGACCTTTTCGTTGTTGCCCTTGCGGGAGTTGTGTTTGGGAAGTGGGAAGTGTCGCTTTACTCGGCAATAGCCCTGTTTATAAGCGCCTATATAATTGACCTTATCATAGAAGGCGGAGACTTCGCAAAAATAGCCTACGTCATAACCGAGTTCCCCGAGCGCCTATCTGGAGAGATTTCCGAAAAGCTTGAACGCGGTACAACACTTCTCCACGGCTCGTCTTTTTATACAAATTCAAAAAGGCCTGTTCTTATGTGTGTTATGAAGAGCCACGAAATCACAAAATTAAAAATTCTCATAAAAGAAATAGACCAAAACGCCTTTGTTATCGTCTCTGATGCTCGAGAAGTTTTAGGCAAGGGCTTTAAAAATCACTGATAATTATTTCCGCAATCCTGCGGTATACCATTTTTATATGTAATGGAGGTAAACCCTATGAATACCGAAAAACAAAACTCACTTTTGCTATCTGCAGCAAACGTGAGAAAACTGGCGCTCGAAGCTGTTCACAGCGCGAAATCAGGGCATCCGGGCGGCTCACTTTCTGCCGCTGATATTCTCACCTATCTCTACAAGGCTGAAATGAATGTCAATCCTGCTGACCCCAAAAACGCCGACAGAGACCGCTTTGTTCTGTCTAAAGGTCACGCATCCCCGGCTCTTTATGCTGTATTGGCAGAATGTGGTTTCATCCCCAAAGAAGATATAACAACCTTCAGAAAGGCAGACAGCTATCTTCAGGGTCATCCCGAAATGAAAGGTGTTCCCGGAGTTGATATGTCAACCGGTTCATTAGGTCAGGGCATCAGTGCCGCTTGTGGAATAGCCCTTTCGGGAAAACTGAGCAAAAAGGACTATCGTGTATATTCAATTTTGGGCGACGGCGAATGTGAAGAAGGTCAGGTTTGGGAAGCTGCAATGTTTGCCGCTCACTACAAGCTTGATAACCTCACTGTATTTCTTGACTTTAACGGTCTTCAAATCGACGGTGACATAACAGAGGTAATGAACCCCACTCCCTTTGACAAAAAGTTCGAAGCCTTCGGCTGGAACGTAATCGTCATAGACGGACACAATTTCACAGAAATTGAAAATGCAGTAAACACTGCAAAGGCACATAAAGGCGCTCCCACAATCATAATTGCAAAAACAATTAAAGGAAAAGGCGTCTCATTCATGGAAAACGAAGCCGGTTGGCATGGTAACGCTCCCAACGACGAGCAGTTTGCTGTTGCAATGGGCGAACTTGAAGAATACATAAAAACTCTGGGAGGTGTGTGCTGATGTATACAATAGGTGAAAAAAAAGCAACCCGTGAAGCTTACGGTGCAGCTTTGGCAGAATTTGGCTGTGATGAACGAATTGTAGTTTTGGATGCGGACCTTTCAAAATCCACAAAAACCGAAACCTTCCAGAAGAAATACCCCGAAAGATTTTTTAATGCAGGTATTGCCGAGGGAAATATGATGTCAATTGCCGCAGGTCTTGCGTCAACAGGTAAAATTGCTTTTGCAAGTTCCTTTGCTATGTTTGCCGCAGGTCGCGCCTTTGAACAAATCAGAAACTCTATTGGCTATCCAAAGCTCAATGTAAAAATTGGTGCAAGTCACGCAGGTATTTCCGTTGGTGAAGACGGTGCAACCCACCAATGTCTCGAGGATATGGGTATTATGCGTACAATTCCCAATATGGTTATTCTCAATCCCGCAGACTGCACCGAAGCCCGTCTTGCAGTTAAAGCAGCTATTGAATACGAGGGTCCTGTTTATCTTCGTTTCGGGCGTCTTGCTGTTCCCACAATTTTTGGCGAAGACTACAAGTTTGAAATTGGTAAAGGCGTAGAACTTGCCGACGGCAGTGATTTGACAATTATTGCTACCGGTCTTATGGTTCCCTATGCATTGGAGGCAAAGACAGTTCTTGCAGAACAGGGTATCTCTGCCAGAGTAATAAATATGCCCACCATCAAGCCCATTGACCGTGAAATTATTGCAAAAGCCGCAAGAGAAACCGGGGCAATCATCACCGCCGAAGAACATAACATAATTGGCGGACTTGGCTCGGCTGTTGCCGAAGTGGTTTGCGAGGAATTCCCCGTTCCCATGGCAAGGGTGGGAACCCGTGACGTGTTTGGTCGTTCAGGAGTCCCCGCAAAGCTTTTCGAAATCTATGGTCTTGACACAAAAACAATTGTTGAAAAAGCAAAAGAGGTATTTGCAAAAAAATAATTCTAAGAAGAGAAAAATAAAAACCACCCCTAAGGGTGTTTCTCTAAGAGATGTTTAGTGAAATATTCTAACAGGTGCGGAAGTTGGGTGAACAGTTTAGGCTGTTCACCCTTTTCCGTTGCCTTAAATTTGACCTGCATTTCCTATGTGAGTGAAATATATATCGATTTGCTGTGTTGCGCTTTTCGATCGTTTTTCACTTCGTTCTTGTATAACGATTTTGGATACAAAGGTCAATAATACTTCCGGTGTAAGTTCTTTGATGTGAATATACTTCTTAGCCAGTGCAATGAACTCGTCCGTGTTTGTGGCAGTAGATTTGAGTGCTTCGATTTCATCTTCCAACTCAGGTATCCGTAATTCTATATCTTTTTGTTCCGTTATGTAACTACCGGATAACAGCTGAAATTGATCGTCTGTAATTCTATGGAACTCATTATCTTCATACAGTCTTTTGAACAAGGATTCCAACTCATTCTTACGCTTTTTGAGTCTTCCAAGTTCTGCTTATTTTGCTGACAATTCCTTTCGGCTTTCGGCAGAGGTTTTCTGATTTATGAATTCTGCGAACTCTTTAGTCTTTGTTCTGGCATAGTATGTAATTCTTCTGATTTCTTCAAGAATGATTTCGTCCAGAACAGATTCCCTTATAGAATGAGGGGTGCATTGTTCTTCGCCTTTATGTTTTCTATACCTGCTGCAGATGAAATGAAATGCTGAAGGCTTTAGTGTTTTACCTCTGACAAAGTATAGCTTTTGTTCGCAATCTGCACAGTGCAGAATACCGCTGTACTTATTAATTCCATCCATAGAATCTCTTCTGCGTTTTCCTTCTCTAACTCTGCGAACGATTTCCCAAGTATCCATATCAATGATTGCTTCATGAGTTCCTTCTACACGAATCCATTCTTCTTCAGGTCTTTGTATTTTGTGCTTGTTCTTGTATGAAATAGTTGTTGCTTTGAGATTTATTGTATTTCCTATATAAACCTCGTTATCAAGAATTCCTGCAACTGTTCTGTCATTCCATCCGTATGGATCGGTTACATCGGTAGCAGCACCATACTTACCTGTTTTCTCATAGCTATATATTGAAGGTTTAAGGATTTTTCTCTCTTTCAGGATATGGGCAATATATGTAG
>JAZNSG010000016.1:0-37736 GCA_045591035.1 Clostridia bacterium
ATCCTATTCCCGTTAAGGCGGCTGTTGCTGCTATTGGATTTGGGGAAAACTATGTCAGATTACCTCTTACCACTATGGAAGATGCACACGAGAAAGAAATGATTCGTCTTATGAAGGAAAGAGGCATAAAGGTAAAATAACCCACGAAAGGACACCGGATAAATGATTTGTGAGAATTTGGGCATAAATTCAAAGGGCAACCTGACCTTTGGAGGAAAAGACACGGTCTACCTTGCGGAAAAGTATAAAACGCCCTTGTATCTTATGGATGAGGAACGAATAAGAAAAAACTGCAGAACATACGTTCATGCAATGAAAAAGTATTTTGGTGAGACTGCTGAACCGCTTTTTGCCAGTAAAGCAGCTTCTTTCAAGGCAATATACAAAATTGTACTTGAAGAGGGCATGGGTGTGGACGTTGTGTCTTCAGGCGAAATCTATACGGCGAAAAATGCCGGTTTTCCTATGGAAAAAGTGTATTTTCATGGCAACAATAAAACTGATATGGATATTGAATATGCCATGGACTGTGGACTTGGGTATTTTGTGGTAGATAGTCCCGAAGAACTTGAAAGCATAGATAACATTGCGGATAAGAAGGGGATAAAACAAAAAATTCTTCTGAGAATTACTCCCGGAATTGACCCACATACCTATGATGCGGTTGCCACAGGCAAGGTGGACTCAAAATTTGGTGCAGCGATTGAAACCGGTGCTGCAGAAAGTATAGTCTGCCTGGCTCTTGAAAAGAAAAATGTGGAGCTGGTTGGAATGCACTGCCACGTGGGCTCTCAGGTTTTTGATTCAGATGTATACTTTAAGACTTCAGATATTATGCTTGAGTTTGCGGCTGATATGATGAAGAAACATAACTATTCAAACAAGATACTCAACCTTGGCGGTGGCTATGGGGTGAGATATGTTGAAAGCGACCCGACTATTGATATTGAGGATAATATCGCTCAGGTTGCGGATAAGGTAAAGAAAAAATGCCTTGAACTTGGGATTCCGGTGCCGTCAATACGTATGGAACCGGGAAGAAGCATTGTGGCAGATGCGGGACTTACCCTTTATTCTGTGGGCAGTGTGAAGGAGATTCCAAATTACAAAAACTATGTTTCTGTAGATGGCGGTATGACGGATAATCCAAGGTTTGCTTTGTATGGCTCGGAGTATACTGTTGTTCTTGCAAACAGGATGAACGAGAAAGCATCTTTTGAATGTTCGGTTGTTGGCCGCTGTTGTGAGTGTGGAGACATTATTCAGGAGGGTGTAAAAATTCCGGCTTCCGTGAAGCGTGGTGATATTGTTGCTGTAATGACAACAGGAGCTTACAACTATTCAATGGCATCAAATTACAACAGAATTCCAAGACCGCCCATTGTGATGCTTAAAGGCGATGAGGAATATATCGCTATTGAAAGAGAGTCCTTTGAGGATATAATAAAAAATGATAATTAAAACAGATCCAGCCCGGATATTCGGGCTGGATTTTTGTGTAACGAAATCTCGGCTCAAAGCTTTTGGGCGGGATTTATGCAAGGGCTTGGGCAGTATTTCAGAAAAAATGCATTTTATATTGACAAAAGAATAGATTTGTGTTATAATCATTGTCAAGAAAGGCATTGACGAAGAGTGCGCAGGTGTTGATTTCTTGAGAGAGGCGATGGTTGGTGAGAATCGCTGAAAGGCAGCCTGATTGCTGTAGCTTCTGAGCCGAGAGGAAGAAAACCGAGTTTTCGGTGATTAGACCCTTTCCGTGATTGCTGCGTTAAGGCATAAAGGTTGTCAGACCTTGAGAGTGGCGGAACGCGTTTTCCGCAATTTGAGTGGTACCGCGGGTTGATTACAGCTCGTCTCAAAGGAATGAAATCTTTTGGGACGAGTTTTTTTGTTCCCAAAAAGGAGGAATAAATTTGAAAACTACTATTGAAATTGACAACAAAATTAAAGAGATTGCCGGACGTATCCGTGAACTTCGGGAGATTGAGGGTATCAGTCTTGAAGATATGGTAGTCAAAACCGGCGTTAATGAGGAAGAATACCTTGAATACGAAAACGGAAATCGTGACCTCAACTTTGCTTTCATATATCGTTGTGCGTTAGCTTTGAATGTAGATGTTATGGACATAATTGAGGGACGGAGCCCGAATCTTAAGTCTTATACTCTTACCAGACGTGGTGAAGGACAAAAGATTGAACAGGCTCATGGTATGACTTACTTTAACCTTGCGTCTGCATTCAGAAATAAAATTGCAGAACCTCTTTATGTATGCAGCGAATATAAAGAGGAGGCGCAGAATAAACCTATCGAAGTTACTACTCATGCAGGTCAGGAGTGTGACATTGTTATTGATGGCTATCTTAAAGTTCAGATTGGAGACCACTCTGAAATTCTTGGACCCGGGGACAGCATATATTATGATAGCTCATCACCACACGGAATGATAGCGGTTAACGGGAAGAATTGCCTTTTTTATGCAATAGTACTTAATCCTACCGGTGAGCCTATACCAGAACTTCAAAAGCCCAAAAAACTCGCTACAAAAAGTGGTGGAAGTCGTGACACAAAGGAAAGAGTTTACAAAGGATTTGTTGATGTTGTAGAAAATGAAAACGGAACACCGTTGTCTATTAAATTTAAGAATGATGATAAATTTAACTTTGCTTATGATATTGTTGATGTTATAGCAAAGGAACAACCTGATAAAACAGCCCTTGTCCATGTTTCAAATGAGGGTGAAGAAAATATCTTTAGTTTCAGCGACATCAAAAAGGCTTCTTGTCGGGCTGCGAACTATTTCACTTCATTGGGAATCAAGAAGGGCGACAGAGTTCTGCTTGTGCTTGGCAGACACTATCAGTTCTGGTATGCAGTACTTGGACTTCATAAAATCGGAGCAATTGCAATACCGGCAATGAATCAGCTTCTTGAGCATGATTTTGAATACCGCTTTAATGCTGCGGGAGTGAGCACGATTTTGTGTACAGCAAAGGGTGATGTTTCACACCAGGTAGATATTGCTGCAGCAAAGTGCCCTCAGCTTGTTAATAAGATTATGGTTGGTGGCGTTCGCGAGGGTTGGAGAAACTTTGACGAAGAGGAGAAACTTTTCAGCACTCATTTTGAAAGACCATCAGATGCTGCTTGTGGCGATGACACTATGCTGATGTTCTTTACATCGGGAACAACAGGTTACCCGAAAATTGCGGAACATACCTTCAAGTATGCCCTGGGACATTTTCACACAGCGAAGTACTGGCACAATGTTGATCCTGATGGTCTGCATTTTACAATATCAGATACAGGCTGGGCAAAAGCTATGTGGGGTAAGTTTTATGGTCAGTGGATATGCGAGGCAGCAACCTTTGTATATGATTTTGACCGCTTTAATGCAGCCGATATTTTGCCGATGTTTGCAAAATACAAGATAACTACTTTTTGTGCGCCTCCAACAATGCTTCGTATGTTGGTTAAGGAAGATATTTCAAAATATGATTTGTCTTCTCTTAAACACATAACAACTGCCGGAGAGGCTCTTAACCCCGAAATTTACAAACGATTTGAGAGTGTAACAGGTCTTCAGATTCTTGAGGGATTTGGGCAATCTGAAAGCACTATGATGATCGGAAACCTTACCGGGGCGGATCACAAAATTGGTTCAATGGGTAAGCCTGCACCTATTTATGATATTGATATTCTTGATGCAGATGGCAATTCTGTAAAAGACGGACAACCGGGAGAAATTGTTGTAAATGTAAAGAACGGAGCTCCTAATGGCTTGTTCAAGGGCTATTACAATGACCCAGAAAAGACCGCTAATGTATGGTATGATGGGTATTATCATACCGGTGATGTTGCGTGGCGTGATGAGGATGGATTTTATTGGTATGTGGGCAGAATTGATGACGTTATCAAGTCATCCGGATACCGTATAGGGCCATTTGAAATTGAGAGCGTTATTGTTGAACTCCCGTATGTTTTGGAATGTGGTGTTTCTGCAGCGCCTGATGAATTAAGAGGACAAGTTGTAAAGGCAAGTGTCGTTCTTATGCCGGGAGTTGAGCCCACAGAGGAGCTTAAGAAAGAAATCCAGAACTATGTTAAAGAGCATACAGCTCCCTATAAGTATCCGAGAATTGTTGTGTTCAGAGATGAGCTTCCAAAAACAACAAGTGGAAAAATCCAAAGAAATAAGCTTTAAAATAAAGACTAAATTAAAAATCGCAGTTGGCTTCAACTGCGATTTTTCAATTAACAAAAACTAATAATTATATTTCATAGCAATCCAGAATTTCTGCATAATACATTGTGTGGAGGTCTCCACTTTTGTACCAGGTGTCGAGAATTTCCTTATCGGTTAATTCAGTTTGCATAAGAGTTTTTGCAACAACCCTGCATTCAAAAACCAAACCCGAAAAGCTTACAACGGGAGTTTTGATTTTTTTTGATGGAATAATATCTATGCCACAATCCTTGATTTTGTCTGTATCCCTGCCGGATTTCGTGCCGCAATATCCCAAAGCTGGTTTAGCAGAAGAATCTGTTGGAAACGTAAGAGTAAACTCCATATTTTTGTCTAAGGCTGCTTTTGTGAATCTGCTTTCCCGAACCATAACCTCTACAGTAGGCGTTTTCCATTGAAATCCGAAGTTTCCCCAGCCAATTGTCATTGTGTTGACTTTTTCGTCATCAGCTGTGGTGAGAAATGCACCGTTTGGAAGAATTTCCAAGGCCTGTTTTATTTTTTCACTGTAATCTGTCATATTTCTTCACCCCCAAAATGTTTTTGAACTACATTATATTCAAAAAGCACTGTTCTGTTTCATACTTTTTTGAACGAAGCATAAGATTTTCTATTGCATCTTCAGGTTTAGCACCATGGAAAAGCACTTCGTAAGCCTCAGAAACTATGGGCATATCAACATTGAGCTTGTCGGCAAGTTCCTTTGCGGCCTTGCAACTTTTCACACCTTCAACCACCATATTTACCTCTTTTTGGGCTTCATCAACGGTTTTTCCCTGACCAATCAGAATTCCGGCTCTGCGATTCCGTGAGTGGAGACTTGTGCAGGTTACAATCAAATCACCAATACCTGAAAGCCCTGAAAATGTTTCTGCTTTAGCCCCCATTGCTACCCCCAGACGTGTCATTTCTGCAAGGCCTCGGGTCATCAGTGCGGCTTTTGTGTTGTCTCCGCATCCAAGTCCGTCGAGAATACCACAACAAAGTGCAATTACGTTTTTGACTGAACCACCAAGTTCAACCCCCGTAATGTCGTCGTTTGCATATATTCTGAAGTTTTTGTTCATAAAAACATCCTGGATATAAGATGTTGTCTCGGGGTCGTCTGCGGCAACAACATTTGTTGTTGCAAGTTTCCGTGAAACCTCTTCAGCGTGACTTGGCCCCGACATAACTGCAATTTTACATTGGGGAAGCTCTTGCTTGAGGACCTGGGATATTGTCAGATAGGTTTCCTCCTCAATTCCTTTTGAAATATTGAGAACAATTTGTCCTTGTGGAAGAATATCCTTAATTCGCTGTGCGACACCACGAACACCATGGGAGGGTGTAGCTATAACGATAATGTCTTTATTCTTACAGGCGTTTATATCTGCTGTCAGCATAATTTCTTCAGGAATTTTTATGCCGGGAAGACAGCGTACGTTTTCACGACTTGCCGAAAGTTCATCGCACTCACTCTGAGTGAAAGACCAAAGAGTAACGTTATGTTTATTGTCAAGAAGCAGCATTGCGATAGCAGTACCCCAACCGCCACTTCCAAGTACACATATATCAGCCATTTTTATCCTCCTAGTTCTTTTTCTTAAGGGAAATTTTGTTTTCTGTTCCGGATATAAGTCTTTTTATGTTTGTTTTGTGCCTGTATATTGCCAGAAGCGATAAAATTGCGGCAAAAACAATGAATGGCAGGTCGCCCCAATGCTTGACAATACTTAAAACAAGAAACAAAACAGCGCCAATAATACTGCCGAGAGAAACATATTTTGAAATTGCCATAATTGTAATAGAGATAACGGTCACCAAAGCCGCCAAAATTGGGTCAGCAAAGAACATAGCTACCACAGATACAATAATTCCCTTGCCGCCTCTAAACCCAAAGAATATGGGGAAATTATGCCCAAGTACCGCACCAATTGCGGCAATGTATGTAGCAATCGGTGCATTTTCTGAGATAAGCCGGGCAAAAATCACTGCAAGAACTGTTTTGAGGATGTCTCCAATCACCACATAAAGAGCACCAAGTTTGCCAACTGTGCGGAGTGTGTTTGTTGCTCCTGCGTTTTTGCTGCCGTAATTTCGGATATCGTCATGAATCATTACCTTAGAGACAAGAATTGAAGTGCTTATGCTGCCGAGAAGATAAGCAATGACGAAACTCAATATATATTTAAAAGTCAAATTAATCACTCCCTAAACTTTTTCACCTTTTTCGCGGATAATGAATTTCAGGGGAGTTCCCTTAAATCCAAAAGCGTCACGGATTTTGTTTTCAAGGTAGCGGACATATGAATAATGTGCAAGATCCCCGTTGTTCACAAAGAGTATGAATGTGGGGGGCTTGACAGATGCCTGGGTTGCATAATAAATCTTAAGACGTTTGCCTTTGTCCGATGGAGGCTGAACCATAGCAATTGCATCATTGATAACGTCGTTCAAAAGACCGGTAGAAATGCGGCGGCGGTTTTCAGCGGCAGCGGAGTCAATCATATCAAAAAGGTCGTTCACACGTAGACCTGTTTTTGCGGAAATGAAAAGAGATTCTGCATACATCATAAAGTTAAAGCCTTCAAGAAGACGGTCTTTGAAATTTTTCATTGTGTTGGTTTCTTTTTCAACCAGGTCCCATTTGTTTACTGCAAAAACAGCGGCTTTGCCCTGGTCGTGGACATAACCTGCAATCTTGGTGTCTTGCTCGGTAACACCCTCACTGGCGTCAATCATAATAACGCACACATCCGCACGGTCAATTGAGCCTAAAGCCCGGACAACACTGTACCTTTCAACGGTTTCATCAATTTTGCCCCTTTTTCGCATACCGGCGGTATCGATAAGTACATATTTTTTACCATTGTGCTCAAGAGGACTGTCTATGGCGTCTCGGGTTGTTCCCGCTATGTCACTGACGATAACACGGTCTTCGCCCAAAAGACGGTTCACAAGGGATGACTTACCTGCATTTGGTTTGCCGACAATGGCTACATAGGTGACGTCGTCATCTTCGTCTGTGCTATCAGCTTCGGGGAAGTAGTCACATATCATATCTAGGAGGTCACCTACACCTAAACCATGGGATGCTGATATTAAAATGGGGTCACCAATGCCGAGGTTATAAAATTCATAAGCCTCCATTGGTGGATTTCCCGGGTTGTCAACTTTGTTGCAAACAAGAATAACCGGTTTTTGGCTTTTTCTGAGCATGGATGCAATATCTTTATCAGCAGCAGTCATTCCGTCACGTACATTCACCATAAACAAAATGACGTCAGCAGTATCAATAGCAAGGTTAGCCTGGTTTCGCATTTGAGAAAGGATTATATCCTTGCTGCTTGGTTCAATACCGCCGGTATCAATGAGAGTAAACTCTTTGCCAAGCCATTCGGCATCTGTGTAGATGCGGTCACGGGTAATTCCGGGGGTGTCTTCTACAATAGCAATGCGTTTTCCTGATATTTTATTGAATAATGTGGATTTTCCCACATTAGGTCTGCCGACAATAGCAACTACTGGTTTCATAGCTTTCTCCTAACTTTCATTGATTACCTTATTTTATCACATTTTCAAATGGATTACAACTCTTTTTGTGAAAACGTTTCAAAAGCTTTGTGTTATTTTGCATGAATAAATTGTACCATGTACAAACAAAAAAAACAATACATATAAAAAAGGATTTTTTCAAAGTATGTGTAAATAATAAAAGTAGAGGGGGAATTATTATGCCAAAGATAGAAAACGAAAGTATGTTTACCATATCCTACGGACTATTTGTCCTTACTGCCCGGGATGAAAAGGATAATGGATGCATAGTTAATACGGTTCAGCAGATAACTCAAGAACCATTAAAGATTTCTGTTGTAGTAAATAAGCTGAACTATACACACGATATGATTATGAAAACAAAAAAATTTAATGTATCTGTGTTGACTGAGGCAGTACCATTTTCTGTGTTTGAGAGGTTTGGTTTTCAATGCGGAAGAAATGCAGATAAGTTTGCAGATGGTGAGTATGATGACAGAACTGAGAACGGGTTGCGGTATATAAAAAAATACTCAAATGCAGTAATATCGGGAGAAGTGATTGAAACCATTGATTGTGGAACACATACGATTTTTGTTGCCAATGTGACAGAGGCGTTTAAGCTTTCTGATGAAAAAAGTGTGACATACGACTATTATTTTAATAACATAAAACCAAAGCCCGAAAAGAAGAAAAAAGGTTTTGTTTGTAAAATTTGTGGATATGTATATGAGGGAGATGTGCTTCCTGATGATTTTATTTGCCCAATTTGCAAACATGGCGCGGCAGACTTTGAGCCAATTAAGGACTAAAAAATAAAAAAGAATCCAAACTGATGTTTGGATTCTTTTTTATTCTCACCAGATTTTTAAAGTTAGATGAAGATATTTTGCATTTGGGTTTTGCACTAAACCACACAAATCCTCATATGTTGTATATGAGGGAGGTGAAATATATGGCTTGTTGCAGAACTAATTGTGCATGTGCATCTGTTATAGCGGGTCTTGTTGCAGGGATTATTCTTGGAGTGCTTTATGCTTTGGGTTTTGTATCTACGGGTATAATTTTTTGGGCGTATCTTGCACTTGGAATTTCAGGCATTATGCTTTCTCCAATATATGCAGCGGCAAATTCCTTTAAATCAGACGAAAGATGTTTTTGCTCTAATCGTCTTTTGATTTTTACTGCATCGATAGGAACAATTATAACAGCTGTGATTGGATTAATAGTTGAGGCAGTTGCTTCTGTAATTGTTGTTGCTTTGGTTTTTGGATTTGCGACGTTGTTTGCTGCGATGCTGTTAACGTCGGTAATATGCCTTACCAACTGTTTATGCCGTCGTACAAATTAAAATAGTTTAAATATGTAAAAAACCGGCAGGGTATCATTTTGGCACCTTGTCGATTTTTTATGTTTTAATTCGGGTTTGCAAACAATGCTATTTCGGGAGGGAAAATGGTAAATATAATAAATGCTGCTGCAAAAATTATAGTCAGAGTAGTCAGGTATTTTATATAGGGTTCCATTGAACAGGACTTTGCAGCTTTTGAGGTGATAAAAAATGCAATTAAAACACATATGAAGAAGCTTGAAATATCAATAATGTGAAGATTAAAGCCTAAAACGCCTGAATATGTGTAAAAAAATATAGGTATTGATACTGTCCCTATAAGTGTCCCAAGCAATGTGGCACTTCGTATGCAGGGATTTTCTTCAGAGATTCTACCTTGGCTGAAAAACGAATATATGAGCATGGGGAAAAACAATAATTTCATATGCTCCCATGTGGATTCGTTTACAGGGACAAAAAGTCCTATAATTGGATTATTCCCCAGCCAGTTGTAAGCAAAGTGCAGCAAAACTCCAAGAATTGATACAAAGAAAACTCCTGTGAGTGTATAAGTTTTTAATGATTTCACAAGCATCACCACTACACAATATGAAAGAAGTAAAGGCTTTATTCCAGATTTTTTTGAGCAGGATTATTTAAAAGATGACCGTCTTCATCAAATCTGGAGCCGTGGCAAGGACAGTCCCAGGTGTGTTCAGCTTTGTTCCATTTAAGTGCACATCCCATATGTGGGCAGCGTTTGGGGGTTGGCCTCAGGAAATTTGTTATGGTATCAAAACCATTAATGAAAAGCTGAGGCTTTATAATACTTCGTGAGGGTGAAAAAATTTCAGCATATTCATTTTTTTTGCCTTGAACAAGGTCGCACAAGACCATAGCGGAAACCATTGAGAGGGACATTCCCCATTTGTTGAATCCAGTTGCAACATAAAGATTTGGTGTTCTTGCTGAATATTTGCCTATATAGGGTATACCATCGAGACTCATGCAGTCCTGGGTTGCCCATTTATATTTAGTTTTGCTTTTGGGGTAGCATCGCTCTTTAAACTCTTCGAGTTTATCCCAGTTTTTACAATTTGCACCCGTTCTCTGACCACCACCGCCAAGCAGCAAAAAATCACCACTACTTCGGAACGAGAGTCCATTTTTTGCTTCATCAATATACATTCCGTCAATAGTTTTAGCATTTTCAATGGCAAGGACATAAGACCTATGCTGATAAAGTTTTAAAAAGTAACTTCCATGGGTATTAATAAATGGGAAGTGTGTCGCAACTATGACTGCCTTTGCCGTAATTTTCCCGTTATCGTATACTGCATGTGTATTGGACAATTGCCTGATAGGGGTGTTTTCGTAAATTATCAGGTCTTTCACAATGTTTTTAATAAATTTAAGAGGATTGAATTGGGCTTGTTCATTTATACAAACAGCACCCACTGTATAAAATGGCAGGGGCAAATCTTCTTTTAATATTGCGTGAAACCCAAGAGTATCAAGGGATTTTACTTCGTCTGTAATTTTATTAATATTGCTTGTTGAATAGGTACAGGCAAAGGTTTTTTTAAATTCACAGTCGAAATTTTTGCAGATTTCTTCATACTTTTTAATTGCATATTCGTTTATCCGTAGGTACTTTGCAGCGTTTTCTCTGCCTGTTTCCGAAATAAGACGTTGATAGATAAGTCCGTGCAATGAGGTTATCTTTGCGGTTGTGCCGGAGGTTACTCCTCGGGCGATTTTATTTGCTTCAACAATAACGCAGTCGATTCCTGCTTGTTTCAGAAAGTATCCGCATAAAATACCGCAAATACCCCCGCCGATAATTAATACATCTGTTTTCAGGTCGCCACTCAGTTTTTGAAAATGCGGAAGCTCTGTATTGACTGACCATAATGAGTTTTCCATAGAATCCCTCCAATGAAGCTAATAGTTATAATTATTGTGTGTAGTTCCTTAAAATTTACACAAATAAATAGTAGGGGGAAGAATATAAAAAATGATCTTGTTGACAAATCTGGTTGTTTAATTTATGATAGTGAAGATAAGGACTGTTTTTCATCAAAAAGAAAGAGGGCGTTTAAATGTACAAATATTTGTTTTGGGATGTTGACGGAACGGTTCTGGACTTTCTTGCGTCTGAGGCGTATGCTATCCGCACACTCTTTGAAAAGTACGGGTTGGGAAAGTGCAGTGACGAGATGCTTCGTACCTATTCAGAAATAAATGTTAAGTATTGGGAAAAACTTGAGCAAAATCTAATGACAAAAAGCGAAATACTCGTGGGACGGTTTCGGGAATTTTTTGATTTAGCAGGTATTGACAAAGATATTGCTGAGCGGTTTAATGAAGAATACCAACTTGTCCTTGGTGACCATATAGAGTATGTAAAATATGCGAAAGAGACCTTGCTATCACAAAAGGGTGAGTTTATCCTTGTTGCTGTGACAAATGGTACGAAAATTGCGCAAACAAAAAAACTTCGTCTGTCAGGATTAGATGAGATCTTTGACGAAGTATTTATTTCGGAGGATGTTGGAGCTGAAAAACCCAATATTGGTTATTTTGATTATATTTTTCAAAAATTGGGAATTAAAGATAGAAGCGAGGTTATTTTAATCGGGGATTCATTGACCAGTGATATGCAAGGAGGTTTATTTGCCGGGATTGATACTTGTTGGTATAATCCGAAGCATATTAGGAATACAAAGGAAATACCGATTACTTATGAAATAGATGATTTGAGAAAGCTTGAAAAGATTATTAAGAAATAAAAAGAGCTGTTTAAAAACCATTTTGTGTTTTTAAACAGCTCTTTGCTTTAGCTAAATGTAATAATATGATGTCTTTCAAATATTTCTTCGGGTGAAATACAGTGAATACCGGCTTTGTTTGAAATATCAGTATGCGTTTTTCCGTAATCCGCCAAACCACACCATGGCTCAATGCAAACAAATTTACATCCTGGCTCTGTCCAAACAAAAAGATTTTCGGTACCTTTATAGTCCACTTTGATTTGTGCGTTGCTTTCGGTGTTTTTCAAAATTACATAGTCACTGTCGGTATTTTCATAGACTATAGTAACAGAATCATTGAACAGGTCGTCAGTAAGAACCAAAACACTGTGACCGTCAACCTCTTTAAGATTTTCTTCAGGAGTTAATCCTGTCTCGTAAACATGGGGTTTTTGACTTTCGGATTTTTCGAAATGAAGTTCATATTTAGAAAGCCCCTCGGGACAAATGTATCCCTCATGGGAACCAATTGAAAAATACATTTTATTTTTTGATTTATTTATGACTTTGTAGCACACATCTATGGAACTTTCATTAAGAGTGTAACCAACAAGAAGCTCGAAATCATAAGGATAAGATTTTTTTGTTTCTGCATTTGATTTGAGGCTAAAGAGAACAGCCGCATCGCTGATTTCGGCAACATCAAATTCTGAAGTCATAGCAAACCCATGAGGTGCCATTGGATAGTCATTTCCGTCTATAACGATTTTCCCCTCTGCAGGAGCTCCGCAAACGGGAAAGAGTACAGGAGCCTGATTTTCCCAAATGGCTTCCGGCTGATGAATTCTTTCAGCTCCATCTGATGTTTTTAAACTTGTGATTTCAGCTCCCAGTGTATTGATTTGAACGGTTAATAAATTGTTTTTAAGGGTAATTGTCATTTTTATAGTCTCCTTTAAATAAGCTCATTTTAATTATATAAATTTATAAAGCTTTTGTCAATATCAATCACAGAAAACCGGTTGTCATATATAATGTAATGAATAACTTTTTGTGGGGTGGTTTTGTGGATATATATGTGGTTAAGCCGGGAGATACAATTTTCTCAATTGCACAAGCTTTTAATGTGCCGGAGTTTATAATACGGACGATAAATAATCTTGATATGCTGAGCGGACTTGCCGTAGGTCAGGCTTTGCTGATTTTGAGACCTACACTTTATCATACTGTGAAGGGAGGAGAGACGCTATTTTCAATTGCATCACAATATGGAACATCACTGAACGCGCTTTATCGCAATAATCCGATATTGAAAGGAAATCCGGGCCTTTATCCGGGACAAACATTGATAATATCATTCGAACGCGACGTGCGTCAAAAAATTGATGTGAACGGGTATGCCTATCCGTATGTTGATAAGACCTTGCTTCGCACTACCTTGCCGTATGTAAATTATTTAACACCATTTACTTATGGAATAACAAATAACGGAGATTTGATAGATTTAGAAGACGAGGAGCTGATTTCCCTTGCAAACAATTATGGTGTTCTTCCCCTTATGCATCTTTCTACATTAACAGAAAGCGGTGGATTCAGCAACGAACTTGCAAGTCTTGTTCTTAATGATACCGGCATTCAGGATAATCTGATTGAACAGATTATCGAAAATATGCAAACTAAGGGTTATAGGGGACTTGATATTGATTTTGAGTTCGTGTATCCCCAGGATGCGATGTTATATGGCGAATTTATAGGGAAATTACGAAGTCGGCTCAACCCTTTGGGTTATGAAGTGATAGCGGCCCTTGCCCCCAAAACATCGGATAACCAGAGGGGTCTTTTATATGAGGGGCACAATTACAGAGCGATTGGAGATAATGCCGATGCGGTGCTGCTTATGACTTATGAGTGGGGTTATACCTATGGTCCGCCACTCGCTGTTGCGCCAATCAGAAATGTACGTCAGGTTGTGGATTACGCCCTTACAATAATCCCACCTGAAAAGATTTTTCTGGGCATACCGAATTATGGCTATGACTGGACTCTTCCCTATGTCAAGGGAGAATCAAGGGCAGATTCCATATCAAATGTAGAAGCTGTTGAACTGGCTGTTCAAAACGATGCGGAAATTCAATATGATGAGGTTTCACAATCGCCATGGTTTAATTATACCGACAGTCAGGGCAGACAGCACGAGGTCTGGTTTGAGGATGTAAGAAGCATACAGCAAAAGTTTAATCTTATAAATGAAAAAGGCTTAAGAGGTGCAGGCTATTGGAATCTGATGCGACCTTTCCAACAGAATTGGTCACTATTAAATTATATGTTTGACGTTAATCAATAAAAAAGCACCGCCATAAATTTGGCGGTGCTTTTTAAATAGCATTAGATTAGCATTCTTCAGCAGCTTTCTTCTTGTAGATTTCATATCTTTCGATAAGGTCTTTTTCAGCCTTGTCGAAGAGCTGAGCTGCAACTTCGGGGAATGCTTTCTTGAGCATGAGATAACGGTTCTCGCCCTCGAGGAATTCCTTAACTGTGCCGGTTGGCTCTTTTGAGTCAAGGATGAAGGGGTTCTTGCCCTCTTCTTTAAGGAGCGGATTGTATCTCCAGAGGTGCCAGTAGCCTGTCTGAACAGCCTTCTTCTCCTCTGCGATAGTATTAGCCATACCAACCTTGATACCGTGGTTGATACAAGGAGCGTAAGCAATGATAAGTGATGGACCCGGATAAGCTTCGGCTTCCTTGATTGCCTTGAGTGCCTGATTCATATCAGCGCCAAGAGCAATCTGAGCAACATATACATATCCATAGGTTGTACCAATCATACCGAGGTCCTTCTTCTTGGTCTTCATACCAGAAGCTGCAAATTTAGCAACAGCAGCAGTAGGAGTAGCTTTTGAAGCCTGACCACCTGTATTTGAGTAAACTTCAGTATCAACAACAAAGATGTTGATGTCTTCGCCTGATGCGATAACGTGGTCAAGACCGCCGTAACCGATATCGTAAGCCCAACCGTCGCCACCGAATACCCACTGTGATCTCTTTACGAGGAAGTCGGTGCGGTCAGCGATTTCTTTGATTGCAGCATTTGACATATCAGCATCCTTAATGAGAGCTGCGATTTCCTTTGCAGCTGCCTTAGATGCATCAGCGTTATCCTTGCCTTCAATCCAAGCCTTGAATGCAGCAGCCAGTTCGGGCTTAACTACATCCATAACTGAATTCATTCTTGAAACCAAAGTGTTTCTGATTTTCTTGTTAGCAAGTACCATACCAAGACCAAATTCTGCATTGTCTTCAAACAATGAGTTAGCCCAAGCCGGACCCTTGCCTTCAGCGTTCTTGCAGTAAGGCATTGAAGGTGCAGAGCCACCCCAGATTGATGTACAACCTGTAGCATTTGCAACCATCATTCTGTCACCGAAGAGCTGAGTGATAAGCTTGATATAAGGTGTTTCACCACAACCAGCACAAGCGCCTGAGAATTCAAGCATAGGTGTTGCGAACTGTGAGTTCTTTGTGCTCTTTGTGATGTCGATTTCATCCTGCTTTGAAGAAACAGTCATAGCGAATTCCCAGTTGGGAGCTTCACATTCAACTTCAGCGATAGGCTTCATTGTAAGTGCCTTTTCCTTAGCAGGACAAACCTGAGCACAAACGCCACAGCCAAGACAGTCAAGAGGTGAAACCTGAATTCTGTATTCCATACCAGCGAAGCCTGTAGCAGCCTTTGTTTCAAAGCCTGCAGGTTTGTTTGCAGCTTCGTCAGCGTTGAGAAGAACAGGACGGATAGCAGCGTGAGGACAAACAAGTGAACACTGGTTACACTGGATACACTTATTGATATCCCATGCGGGAACGTTTACAGCAACACCACGTTTTTCGAATCTTGAAGTACCGGTCTCGAATGTACCGTCTTCTATACCTGCAAATGTGCTTACGGGGAGTTTGTTACCAGCCTGTGCATTAACGGGCTGAACGATATTCTTGATGAAGTCAGGAACATTGTTTTCCTTAACGTCCTTATCAACAGCATCCTTCCAGGAAGCAGGAACATCAATCTTAACGAGAGCTTCGATAGCACCATCAACTGCGTCGCAGTTCATCTTAACGATTTCGTCACCCTTCTTGCCATAGGTCTTCTTGATAGCAGCCTTGATGAGCTCAACAGCCTTATCAAAGTCGATTACGTTTGAAAGCTTGAAGAAAGCACTCTGTGTAACCATGTTGATACGGTTAGGACCAAGACCAACCTTAACAGCAACGTCTACTGCGTTGATTGTGTAGAATTCGATTTCGTTCTCTGCAATGTATTTCTTAACATTTGCAGGAAGATGTTCTTCGAGTTCTTCAGGTGTCCATACGCAGTTGAGGAGGAATGTACCGCCCTTTTTGAGACCTTCGAGTACATCGTACTGGGTAAGGTATGCAGGCTTGTGACAAGCGATATAGTCAGCTTCGTCAAGGAGATATGTTGACTTGATGGGCTTCTTACCGAATCTCAAGTGAGACATTGTAACGCCGCCTGACTTCTTTGAGTCATAGTCAAAATATGCCTGAGCATAAAGGTCGGTGTTGTCACCGATAATCTTGATAGCGTCCTTATTAGCGCCAACTGTACCGTCTGAACCAAAGCCCCAGAACTTACAACGTGTTGTGCCTTCAGGAGCTGCATTGATTTTTTCAGGAAGCTCAAGTGAGAGGTTTGTAACGTCGTCCACAATACCAATTGTGAAGTTGTTCTTGGGTTCGTCTGCATCAAGATTGTTATAAACTGCCATAATCTGTGTGGGTGTTGTGTCTTTTGAACCAAGACCATAACGACCGCCAACGATTTTGGGAGCATTTTCCTTGCCGTAGTAAAGGTTGCAAACGTCAAGATAAAGGGGTTCGCCCAGTGAACCGGGTTCCTTTGTTCTGTCAAGAACTGCAATCTTTTCAACAGTTGAGGGGATAACATCAAAGAAGTACTTAGCTGAGAATGGTCTGTAAAGGTGAACCTTAACAACACCAACTTTGCCGCCACGAGCGTTGATATAATCAACAGTTTCCTCAATAGCTTCACAAGCTGAGCCCATAGCTACGATAACCTTTGTTGCATCAGGAGCACCATAGTAGTTGAAGGGCTTGTATTCTCTGCCTGTAATCTTTGTGATTTCTTTCATATAGTCTGCAACAATGTCAGGAATAGCTTCATAATATTTGTTTGAAGCTTCTCTGCCCTGGAAGTAGATATCAGCGTTCTGAGCTGTACCGCGGAGAACGGGGTGTTCAGGGTTAAGAGCGTTATCCTTGAATGCTTTAAGTGCATCCCAGTCAAGAAGACTCTTGAGGTCTTCATAATCCATAACTTCAACTTTCTGAATTTCGTGTGAAGTTCTGAAACCATCAAAGAAGTGGAGGAAAGGAACTCTACCCTTGATAGCAGCTAGATGCGCTACACCACCGAGATCCATTGTTTCCTGAACGCTACCTGATGCAAGCATTGCAAAACCTGTCTGACGACAAGCCATAACGTCCTGATGGTCGCCAAAAATGTTAAGTGCATGTGCAGCAAGAGCACGGGCACTAACGTGGAAAACTGTAGGAAGAAGTTCACCTGCAATTTTGTACATGTTAGGGATCATAAGAAGAAGACCCTGTGATGCTGTGAATGTTGTTGTAAGAGCACCTGCCTGAAGTGAACCGTGAACTGCACCTGCAGCACCTGCTTCAGACTGCATTTCAACAACGTCAACTGTCTCGCCGAAGATGTTCTTCAGACCGTCTGCACTCCACTGGTCAACATTTTCAGCCATGTTGGAAGAGGGAGTGATAGGATAGATAGCAGCAACTTCTGTAAACGCATAGGCGCAATGTGCAGCAGCGCTGTTACCATCCATGGTTTTCATTTTTTTAGCCATGAAAAAAGCCTCCTTAAAGTATATGAATTTAATTAATTTTATCAAATTTGTACGACCACATAGTCACACAGCTAACATTATAACATATCTTTTTCAGAAATTCAAACATATTTTGAAAAAAAGTTAAAAATATATGATTTTAACAGCGTTTTTTGTAAAAACAGGGCAAAATATGTGTAATTGGGGAAAAATTAACAATGTTTTGTGCGTTTTAAACAGTAAAAAACGATTATCTCCAAATGGAGAAAAGCGTTTTCGGTGTTAAATTAAATATTAGTTGCCGGCCATCTTTGCAACTTCAGCTGCAAAGTCGTCAACTCTTTTCTCAAGACCTTCGCCTTTTTCAAGACGTGCAAACTTAACAACTTCGATATCTGTGCCGATTTCATTAGCAACATTCTTGAGGAATTTAGCAACAGTCAAGTCGCCATCCTTGATGTAAGGCTGTTCAACCAAACAAATTTCTTTGTAGAATTTCTGGATACGACCAACAACCATTTTGTCAACGATTGCTTCGGGTTTTCCTTCGTTGAGAGCCTGAGCTTTAAGAATTTCCTTCTCTTTCTCAAGAACGTCAGCGGGAACTTCATCACTCTTAACGTATTTTGGCATAACAGCTGCAATCTGCATTGCTACGTCTTTTGCTGCTGCTTTAAAAGCGGGTTCGGTTGCCTTTGATTCGTCACCGAGCTTGAAGTTAACCAAAACACCGATTTTGCCACCACCGTGGATGTAAGCTTCGTTTACACCTTCGTAACGTTCGAAACGACGGAGGTTCATATTTTCGCCAATTGTAGCGATTTTTTCTGTGAGAGCTTCACCAACAGTCTGGTTGTCATAAAGAGGAGCAGCCTTAAGTGCTTCAACGTCTGCAGGATTTGTGTCTGCTATGCATTTAGCAACATCCATAACAAAGTTCTGGAAGTCAACGTTTTTAGCTACGAAGTCTGTTTCGGTGTTTATTTCAACAACAACACCTACATTTCCAAATACAACAGAGGTAACAAGACCTTCAGCTGCAATTCTGCCGGCTTTCTTAGCAGCAGTAGCAAGTCCCTTTTCTCTAAGGAACTCAACGGCTTTATCCATATCACCGTCAGTTTCGGTGAGCGCCTTTTTGCAGTCCATCATACCGCAGTTTGTCATCTCTCTGAGAGTTTTAACATCTTGTGCAGTAAATGCCATTTTATTTCACTCGCTTTCTCTAATTTAAAATTATTCTTCAATCATATCAAGAGAAACTTCTTCTTCAGCAGTTTCTTCAACAGTTTCAGTTACCTGTTCGCCCTGTTTGCCTTCAATGATAGCGTTACCGATGGTAGAAACAATAAGTTTTACCGCACGGATAGCATCATCATTACCGGGAATAGCGTAGTCTGCTTCTTCAGGGTCGCAGTTTGTATCGACAATAGCGATTACCGGAATACCAAGCTTGTGAGCTTCAGCAATAGCGTTCTTTTCTTTTCTTGGGTCAACAACGAACATAGCAGAAGGGATTTCTCTCATTTCCTTGATACCGCCAAGATATTTTTCAAGACGTTCTTCTTCAAGGTTGAGCTTGAGAACTTCCTTCTTGGGAAGAAGTTCCATTGTGCCGTCTTCGTTCATCTTCTTAAGCTGATAAAGTCTGTCAATTCTTCTTTTGATTGTCTTGAAGTTTGTGAGCATACCGCCAAGCCATCTTGCGTTTACATAGTACATACCGGTTCTTTCAGCTTCCTCGCGGATAGCATCCTGAGCCTGTTTCTTTGTGCCTACAAAAAGAACTGTACCGCCATCTGCAACGATGTCACGAACGAAGAAGTATGCTTCTTCAATCTTCTTTGCAGTCTTCTGCAAGTCGATAATGTAGATGCCGTTTCTTTCTGTAAAAATGTACTCAGCCATTTTAGGATTCCAACGGCGAGTCTGGTGTCCAAAATGAACACCTGCTTCAAGCAATTGCTTCATTTGAATAACTCCCATGATTTTACACCTCCAAAAGTTTTATACCTCCATCACAATCAACTTGCAAGGGAACTGTCATGGGTAGTGCAGCACTACCCCCGCAATCCTGCGATGTGCGTATTTATAATTATGCTAAACAGCCATTCAGCCACTTAACCTGAACAATTATAGCACGGATGGGTATGTTTGTCAATAATAAATTGTAAAAATAATTGATTTTATTTTTTGAATTCAACACGCCAATAACAGTAGTTTAAAGATCTCAAAATAATTATTACCACCCTTGACATAAAAAACGGAATGTGGTATTCTAATGGTACGTATATAGTGAATACAAAAAGGTAAAATGCCCAATTTTATGAAAAATTGAAAGGGCCGCATCGCGGCTCTTTGATTGTAAAATAAAACATATTGAGAGGTGTCTGAATTGAAGAAAGTTTTGGCAATTGATTTCGGTGCATCCAGCGGCAGAGCTATTATTGGCTCTTTTGACGGTAAAAAGATTGAACTTACCGAGGTTCACAGATTTGCAAATGAACCAATTGAAGAAAATGGTTCACTTCATTGGGATGTTAAAAAGCTTTTTGAGGAGATAAAAATCGGCATCAAAAAAGCAAGTGAAGTTTCCGATTTTGAGAGTATTGCTATTGATACATGGGGCGTGGATTACGGCATAATAACAAAAGATGGCAGCCTTTTTGCAAATCCCCATCATTACAGAGATTCTAGAACAGATAAAGCTTTAGAAAAAGCCTATAAGATAGTACCTGAAAAAGAGCTTTATGATATGACAGGAACTCAGATAATGAATATAAACACACTTTTTCAGTTGCTTGTTGAGGAAAATATAGATAAGGCAGATAAGATTTTGTTTATGCCTGATTTGTTTGGATATTTTCTGACAGGTAAGAAGTATACGGAGAGTACAATTTGCTCTACTTCGCAAATGTTTGACCAGGAAAAGTGTGATTGGAACTATGAGATAATCGACAAATTTGGTTATCCAAGAAACATATTCTCTGAGATAGTAAAGGCAGGAACTGTTGTTGGTCTTCTTAAAGAAGAGTTAGTGGCAGAGCTTGGAATAACAAATAAAGATGTGATTGCTGTTGCAGGGCATGATACAGCAAGTGCTGTAGCTGCTGTGCCCGCAAAAGAAAAGGATTTCCTTTTTATTTCCTGCGGTACATGGTCATTATATGGCACAGTAGTTGACGGACCGATTATTTCAGAAAAATCCAACAATTATAATATTACTAACGAATATGGTTTTGGCGGAAAGACAAGATTTCTTAAAAACATAATAGGTCTTTGGCTTATTCAGGAAACAAAACGTCAGTACACAAGGGAAGAAAAAAATTACAGCTATGCAGACATGGAGAAATTGGCTCTTAATGCAGAACCCTTTAAGTTTTTTATTGATCCCGATGACCCGATGTTTGTTCCTCCGGGGGATATGCCGGGAAGAATAAAAGAATACTGTAAGAAAACAGGTCAGGGTGTACCGGAGACCGATGGTGAAATTATTCGTTGTATATATGAAAGCATAGCAATGAAATACAAGATGACATCAGATATGATTGAAGACTGTACTCAAAAAACATATTCCTCTATCCATATGGTAGGTGGAGGTACAAAAGACAATCTTCTTTGTCAGCTTACAGCAAACGCAACCGGAAAAACTGTCCTTGCAGGTCCCATTGAAGCTACTGCTATGGGAAATGTGGCAGTACAGCTTTATGCGAAAGGTTACATTCAGAATCTTGCGGAAACAATAAAAAATTCTGCTGAAATCGCTGAATATACCCCGGACAGCGAAGATAAATGGGATGATGCATATAAAAGATTTGCGGAGATAGTTAAATAGTTTTATATCCGCACAAAATACCTGACGTAGGGTATGAAAGCTCAAAAAATGAAGCATTTTTACAATTTGCTTGATTTTTAAATGAAGATATAGTATACTTTAGTGAAAAAGCATATGTCAGGTTAAAAGTGCTGAAACTTTGAAAGTTTGAGGGTGTATGTATGAGTGAAAATTTTAAATCAGATGCAACTTCCGGGGATTATGTAGCTGTTGTGGCAGAGGCTGACGGGGTAAATATAATTGGTATTACCCGTGGAAGAGACACCAAATTTCACCACACTGAAAAATTGGATAAGGGTGAAGTTTATATAGCACAATTTACGGAAAATACATCAGCAATAAAAATCAGCGGTAAAGCAAAGGTGTACACTAAAATGGGTGTTATTCAAGGTGAATAGCGATTTTCACTTTGTTTATTGGAGGATAGCTAAATGATACCGAATATATTGACTACTGTCAGACTTATAATAATTCCAATTTTTGCATATTCGTTTTTTTCGGCAAAAAGCCTTATGGTGCCGGCTCTGCTTTTCTTGCTGTCAGGAATTACTGATGTGGTAGATGGCTGGATAGCACGTCGTTTTAATATGATTACGGATGTGGGAAGAGTTTATGACCCGTTGGTGGACAAACTTATGCAGCTAACAGCGGTTATTTGCCTTGCTGTCAAGGATATTGTTCCAATCTGGGTTATTTGCGTAATTGCCGTTAAGGAATTGGCTATGATTACAGCCGGGTCGGTTCTTTACATAAAAAACATAGTTGTCAGTTCAAATTGGTATGGAAAGGCAGCTACCGTGTTCTTTTATGCGGTGATTTTTTTGCTCATCGTCTTCCCGGATATTAATACAGGATTTAAAATGATGCTTTTATCAGCGATGGTTGCTGTCTTTGTTATGGCAGCGATAGGGTATTTTGTTAAATTTGTGGAAAACGAAGATAAGAAAATCTTCCATTGCAAGAAGGATAAGGTTTAGCTTTCAATAAATGCCTGATTACCCAATAAAAAAAGGCATTTAAGGTTTCCTGTTTTGTTGACAAGCCTTGGTTGGTTTGATATAATTATAATATATAACTTTGTGTTAGTGAGGAATCTATATGGAACAGTTTGAAGATGTGAGTTTAAAACGACTGGCGGAGATATTATTGAAAAAGGCCGGGGTTATCATTGCTCTGACCTTAATAGCCGGCGTAATAGCTTTTGTTTACAGTGAAATGATGATAGTACCGGAGTATGAATCTTCAGTTTCGTTGTACGTTAATAACGATATAGAAGAAACCATAGGTACGAGGGTTAACAGTGGTGACATTCAGGCTTCGCAAATGTTGGTTGATACATATATCGTATTTGTAAAGAGTGATAAAGTTTTGAATAAGGTCAGCAGTGAACTTTATGAGGAACATAAGCTTCTTTACAGTTCAGATATGCTTAGAGAATGTATTTCTGCAAGTTCTGTTGATGCAACGGAAGTTTTTGAGGTTACCATAAGAGATACTGACCAGGAAAAGACAAAATTGATTGCAAACACCATAGCAGACGTTGCCCCCGAAATAATACAGAATTTGATTGATGGTAGCTCGGTAAAGGTCGTAGACTATGCGGTGCTTGGTGAAAGAGTGGCACCGAATGTTCAAAAGAATATGGTCTTTGGACTTATAGGTGGGTTCCTTCTCAGTTGTCTTTATGTTGTTCTCAGAGAAATCTTTGATATGAGAATAAAAACGGAGGATGAACTTGAACAGTGGTTCAAGATTCCGATTTTGGGCGTTGTTCCTGATATATCAAATACCCAGACGGTAAAAACCGGGTATTATTCTTATCGACGAGGTAAGTCGGCATATGAATATAGAAGCAAGGAGGTGTCAGGCAGTGCAGGAAAGTCAAATAAAAATGAGTTGGTTTCAAAAACTCAGACAAATTCCAAGTAATATAGCAAGAGAAAAGCAACGCAGACTTATGGTACAAGACCATGAATTTGTGAGAGAAAAGATTTTAAACTCAAGAAGTTCTTTTCATGTTCGTGAAGCATACAAGACTCTTCGTACAAATTTGATTTTTTCACTTCCTTCGGATGATTGTAAAAAGCTTGTTGTGACGAGTGCTCTTGCATCTGAGGGAAAGAGTACAAACTGTCTGAATCTGGCAATTACTTTTGCTGAAATGGATGCAAAGGTCCTTATAATTGACTGTGACTTGCGTCGTCCTAATCTTGCAAGACTGCTTGATGTTCAGAATGCCCCCGGACTCAGTAACTATCTTGTTGGGCTGAATTCTCTTGATGAAGTTATTCATAAATCTACCTACAACAACTTAAGTTACATCACAGCCGGTAACATTCCGCCAAACCCTGTCGAACTTCTTGGCTCGGGGAATATGGAAAAGCTTGTTGCAAAATTAGAGGAAAAATTTGATTATATCTTTTTTGATACACCTCCCATTAATCTGGTTATAGACACTGCTCTTATTTCCAAATATGCACATGGTGTTATAATGATAGTCCTTCAGAATTCAACCGATAAAGAGGCTATAAGATATTCTTTAAATCAGCTCAATTTTGTAGGTTCAAAAATTCTTGGATTTGTTATGAATGGCGTTGTTTTCAGTAACAGTGGTTCATTCAAGAATGTTAACAAAAGAAAGTATTACAGATATTTTTCTTCCAAAGGAAAGAAAAAGAGCGGAAAAGGTATATATGGAAGTTATCGTAGTGGTTATGGTGGCTATGGAGGTTATGGTCGCTATGGAGGCTATGGCAACAAATTGTCAAAGTAGAAGATAATCTGAGCCCGAATTCGGGCTTAGAAATGTCTTTGCAAAATGGAGAATATTTTATGATAGATATACATACACATATACTTCCCGAGATGGATGACGGAAGCAGAAATGTTGAAGAAAGCATGACTATGCTTTGTATGCTGTCAAATCAGGGAGTTGATACCGTAGTGGCAACTCCCCATTTTGTTATTGACATAAATTCGCCGGATGAATTTCTGGCACGACGCGATGAGGCAGCAAGAAAACTTAAAGAAGCCTTCGATGAGGAGACTATCCGACCAAAGATTGCCCTTGGCGCAGAAGTCCAATTCTATCCGGATATTTGTTCTCTTGATGGGATTGAAAGGTTTTGTATAGGAGAAACCAAATATATATTAATTGAAATGCCGTTTATGCATTGGACAAGATATACTTACCAGGTGCTTAACCATTTATATATGTCGCGAGGAGTTGTTCCTGTTATTGCGCACATAGAAAGATATCTGGATTTTCTGAATGAAAACGAAGCTTTTCTGAAACTCAGGGAAATAGGGGCGTTAATACAGATAAACAGTAGTTTTCTTTCTGATAAGTTTACACGTAAAAAGGCGTTGAATATGGTGAAAAAAGGGATTGTGAGTTTTGTAGGTTCAGACTGTCACAACCTTACTTCTCGCCCACCTAATTTGGGTGAAGGCTGCGAAGTGATATATAAAAAGCTTGGCGATGTTGGCTTTGAAGAACTTGAATACAGAGAAGACAAGCTGAAAAAGAACTTGGTTGTTTTTTAAATGGTAACTATGGTGAAAGATAAGAAAATATTTGGATTTAGCCTTGATACCGTGGTGGTTGGATTTTGTGCAGCTTTATGGCTGTTTGTTATTTTAAGTTTTTCTCGACAAACAGCAGAAGTTTCTACTGCAAATAGTGATGTCTTTGTGGAGAAAGGGTTGAAAATAGCAAATACTGTTGGATATATAGCGACGAAAAAAACGGTGGATATTTCTGCGTCTTATATGACGCTTATCATTAGAAAATCAGCGCATATATTCAACTTTGCAATTCTTGGCTTTTTGTATACTTTTCTTGGGTATACCGTTGAGCGGAATAATGTCTTATTTATTTCAAAGGTTAGTTGTTTATGTGGAATTATGGCGGCGATAGCGGATGAATACTTTCAATATTTTGTTCCCGGAAGAAGTGCCCAGATAAATGATGTATATCTTGACTTTTTCGGCGTTGTTTGCGGCATTGGATTGTTTGTTTTATGTGTGTTAATACTTGAAAAACATAAAAGGACGGATGGTGATTAATATGACAAAACGAAAGAAAATATGGTTAATTGTTATAGTGGTTGTTTTAGTGCTTGTTTCTGTTTTGTCATATTGGCAAAGAAATAATATAAAAGCAGTTTACAAGGCGTTTACCTTGTCCGGCGAGGAACTTGCGAATGAAATAAACAAAGGGAAACAACTGTTAGAGAAAGAAATAAAAGAACAGTACCCATCGGTCATAAGTGATTTTAGTGCTGAAGAAGAGGAAAAAATCATATCCGGTGAATGGAGTATGGAAGACGTTGATGATATTTTGGCGCAGAGAAAGGCTGAGATGGAGAATGCTTTAAAAAACGAAGGTAATAGTGGGACTAAGCCCTCTGGGAATTCGCCTTCTTCTAACCCTAACGCTGAAAAAATTGAGGCGGCAATAAGTGAAAAGGTGTTGGAACTTTACAGTCTCAAAGCTTATTATCTGGGACAGCTTGGCCAGATAGAAGCATCGGTGAAAAAAGATTATATGCTTCTCCCGAAGGAAAAACAAAATCTTATTGGGAAAAAGGAACTTGTGAATCAGTACATAGGCGTGGCGACGGGACTTTTAAACCAATGTGACAAACAGGTTTTTGAACTTCTTGACAGTCTCGAAAAACAGCTTAAAAATTTGGGCGGAGATACTTCAATAATCGGGAAAATAAAATCTGCTTATGAAGACGAAAAAAGTCTCAAAAAAGCTTATTATATTCAGCTTATGAATCAATGATAGGAGCATCGCTATGACAAGAAATTTTATCAGAATAATAATTTGCATAGTTTCAGCTATTATTCTTTCTTCGACCTCTGCGTTTGCGTTTTCGGACGTGAATACAGAAACCGATATAGGCAAAGCTATACACAGAATGGAAGATAAAGGATACATTCAGGGCTTTCCGGATGGTACATTTCGTCCTGATAAAACCTTGACTCGTGCGGAGTTTGTTACTATACTTAACAAAATGTATAACTACTATGTTCAGGGAGATGCGATTTTTTCTGATGTAACAGTGGACTCGTGGTATTATGACGATGTTCTTGCTGCTGTTCAAGCCGGATATATAAAAGGCGTTGGCAACGGACTGTTTAAGCCGGAGGATTCTTTGACACGTGAGCAAGTTTGCGTAATGATGGACCGTATTTTAAATACAGTTGATTTGCCTTATAGCGGAGTGATTACGGATGAGGTTTCGGATTGGGCTGAGGTCAGTGTAAAGAAAATGCTTTCGAATCGCTTTTTTGTTTTGGAGGATGGCGGAAAGTTCCGTGGAACTCAGCCTATAACACGTGGTGAGCTTTGTGTTGCTCTTGAAAAATGCATTGTTGACGTAGAAGTTGAAATTGCCCCTGTGGATTGGCAATCCTTAGAAAAAGAAGTTATTGAAAAGAAGTTTACCAATATAATTGAAACGCTTTATACAAAAATTATTCCTTACTGTACACACGAAAGAAATATAACCGTTGCAAATATGGTAGCTACAAGTATGGAAAATTATCTGAAAATTCCCAACTATGATTATGTTTCAGATGCAAAGGCTACATATGCAATTTATCGACTCAGTGCGGGGACAGGGGTGGAGCTTAAAGACCTCATATATGAAAATGTACCGGTTGAGGATATTGCTATTTTGTTTGATTTTTTCTACACTCCGGAAATTGACAATTGATTTAAGGATGTGAATAAGTGAGTAAGTCGTTTTTCAAAACTAAAAAGTTCAAAGCTATCCTTTTGGTCTTTACGATTGTTTGCATTTTGAATGTGAGACATATTATTGTATCGAACGGTTTTTTTTATCTTCCCGAAGTTGAAAAGCAAGATATAAGTTTTGTTTTTTCAAAAAACGAGATTACAGACGCGGATTTGGATTTTTTGTTTGAACAAACGGGTATTTCTCCATATTCTTCCCGGGAACTTATTAACCAGGGAAGAACGGAAATTTTTGAATTGATTCAAGATAAATATTTCGAAAAGCCGGAAATTAAAAAGAATTATATATGCTTTCCTTTCACGGCAGAGGAAAGAACTATTGCAGAAGCAACTCCCTTGGTTAACTTGAAAAATGGGGATATTCTTTTAACTTTCAATACCCAGACTTGTGATTGGAGACATGGCCATTGTGCTATCGTGACTGATGCGGAAAAGGGAATTATACTTGAGCATGTTTCTGTTGGTGAAACCTCTTGTTTCAGCAGGGCAAATAAATGGGGGAAGTATCCAAGCTTTGCAGTTTTAAGATATCCTGATGAAAAAATAGCTGAAAAGGTGGCACAATATGCCCGGGAAAGTTTAATAGATATAGATTATAATATTTTTGCGGGACTGATAAAAAAGGATAAATCAAAAGAAGAAAAACCCGAAAGTTCGCATTGCGTACACATTGTCTGGCAAGGGTTTAAGGCTTTCGGAGTTGACATTGACAGTGACGGAGGAAGAATTGTAACCACGAATGATATAGCAATGTCTGATGAACTTAAGGTAATACAGATACACGGTATTGACCCCCAAAAATTTGAAAATCGTATTCTGAGGTAAAAATAATTTTTATATAGCAAAATGAATATTTTCTCTTGACAAAGCATATATTTTGCTGTATAATACCTTTTGTTGTGAACCAAATGAGGATCTTTAGCTCAGTTGGTTAGAGCAACCGGCTCATAACCGGTTGGTCCGGGGTTCGAGTCCCTGAAGATCCACCAGAAAAAAGCGTACTGAAAATTTCAGTACGCTTTTTTCATCGATATAAATCTCTGTCGAGATTTTCGATATGTCATAAATGACTCGATATGTGCTGACGCACTCAATATGTCGCTAACGCGACGAGATTTATATCATATCGAGTTTGAGCGAAGCGAGAACATATCGATTTTGTGATAACAAAAATATCGAGCAATCGAAGATTGCATATCGTCTTAATATAGTGGCATCTAAATCGTTCGTTTCTTTCAAAACAAAAAATCCTGTCATATGACAGGATTTTTTGTTTTGTAATATTCATTTTTCATTATTCAATATTCATCATTCATTAAGCTCGACAGGATTTTTTAATGAATAATGAAGTCGCACGGCTAATGAATAATTAATAATTATTGAAGTTTTGCTTACGCGAAATATTGCATCTATTATAAACATGAAAACCACAAAAGAGGAGTTGGTTCGAGCCCAACTTGTGATGTTCTCTATTTATGAACGTTTTTTTATATACAAAAATTATAATGTGCACAATTAGGCGCATCCCTAATTGACCCCCGTCATAAAGATGGCTTCAAGCATTGCTTTTAAAAAAGAAAAGAAGTTCGTCGTAAGTTTTTTGTCAGTTGTTTGTTTTTGGATTGTTTGTTCTTTCAAGCAGATAATCAATAGATACATCAAAATAATCAGCTATTTTTATCAATTCATTTATGCCAGGCTCTCGTTCTCCTGTTTCATATCTGCTTATTGTATTTTGGTTCATGTTCAAGTCCATAGCTAACTTTAGTTGGGATATCTTTTTCGACTTTCTAAGTTCTTTTAATCGCATATAAAACACCTCTTGACAATATTATCCCACAATGGTATACTATTAATATCCCGATATGGTATATTGTTAGGCTGAGGAGGTTTTATTTTGAATACAGACAAACTCAAACAGTTAAAAGAGTTATTGGATATGGGGGCGATTTCCCAAGAAGAATTTGATGTACAAAAGAGCGTACTTATGCAGGAGGGAGAACCTAAGAAAAAGAAAAACATAGGATTAATATTCGCAATAACGGTGGTTGTAATTATTTGTTTTTCCATTATATTAGGTGGTAATTCTGAAACTGAGAATTCAATAGAATTACCGCAAACAAATGTAGAGCCTTCTACACCTAAAGAATTTACTCAGTCGTGTCCGGTGGAAATTACTTCGTCGATGTATGATAATATCATTGGTGTACCTGAAATTAAATGTATATTTAAAAACAATACCGATAAAGAAATTGCAGCAATCAAGATGTATTTTTTACCTAAAGATGTTTATGGTGAGGAAGTAAACACCATATTTACAACAAATGAGTTATATACTGACAATCCTATTGCATCCGGAGGATCAAGTTCTAGAAACTGGCAGCTGATAGACTCTAACACAAAGTCAGGAGATATATATGTTTATAGTGTGTACTTTTCAGATGGTACTGAGTGGGGCAATAAGGATGCTTCGGTCAGTGATATAAAAAAGTATGCATATAAAATACATACAAAATATTAATGAAAAGGAGGGATAAGTATGGAAAAAAGAAGTAAAATTTTGTTGACGGCAACTGCTTTAGCAACAATTTATGTGGTTTATCTTATTTCTTATTTTTTTGGAGAAACAGCTAGTTCAGAAGGAGCAGAAGCTGTAGGTAGCGCAATTGCTACAGCTTTGGTTATGCCACATATGATAATGTTTTTAATCGGTGCGGTTTTTGGCTGGATAGGCGTTTTAGGAAGAAAAAGTTGGGCTGCTTTAGTTGGCGCAATCTTGTATTCCGTAGGAACATTGTTTTTCTTAATGTATGCAATGTTTGGTGTTCCAATTTTAGTTTTAGGATTTATAGGATATGGCAAACAGAAAAAGTTAAATAAGGCTGAATAAAAAGATTCTCGGACAACTGTGGTCCGAGAATCTTTTTTCTTATAGTTGCAAATATCAGTTTTTAAATGAAGGTGCAGTAGTTTCGTTGTTTGCAAATGTGTTAGGGCCGGGGTCTGACATTGAAAAATACATTTTAGCGGCTTTTGTTGTGCCGAAATCTTTATTTGAACCGCTGTTTTGTACTTTATTAAATGCATCGCGAAACATTTGATTATGGGCTTCTTCTCGGTTAAGGAGGAAGTCGATGGTTTCCTTTACTTTTTTATCATCTATCTGTCGGTACAAATATTCATAAACTACTTTTGCGCGCTGTTCAGATGCAATGTTGCTTAATATGTCAGCACACAAATCTCCGGTTACCGTTACATAATCAGCAGTCCAGGAGTACCCCGATGAATTTATAAGACCGGGATTTAAACCTAAAATAACATGAGTTTGAATTTCACCTGCCTGTACATTTGTTGCATTTACATCGTGACCATTGAGCATGTTAATAGTTTGTGCAACCATTTCCATATGTCCAAGTTCTTCAGCTGCAATATCCAGAAATAAATCCTTAATTTCAGGATCCTTGATGCGAAAACTCTGAGACATATATTGCATGGCTGCTTTCAGTTCACCATTTCCACCGCCCAGTTGCTCCTGAAGTAATACGGCATACTGTGGATTTGGCCTTTCAATTTCTACGGGATGAAAGAGTATTTTTTCATGTTTAAACATATTTTTGCCTCCAATTGTAATATTTTGTTTTTATTTTAAGCAATTTAAGGTATCTTATTCACAAAAATAGTATGTACAGAAAAGCCGTACCAATTAAACGATTCAGATATATTTTAAAGTCGTTTTTTGTTGACTTTGATTCAACTTTATAATATAATTGTGCAGGATTATATTTTTCATTTATTTGCAGGAGACCTATTTGTTAAAAAAGGGAGAGATTTTAAATGACACAACATGCATCAGAACGAAAAGAATTTTGGCATTTATTGATTACTCTTGCACTTCCCATAGCTTTTCAGCATTTGCTTATTAATTCTCTTACATTTATAGATACATTATTTATGAGTCAACTTGGCGATATTGCTCTTTCGGCTTCGGGTATGGCAACACAGTGGAGCTGGTTGCTTAATATGATATGCTTCGGCATCTGTTCTGGAACATCACTTTTTGTTGCACAATATTGGGGCGCTCGAAATTTTTCAGATATACATCGCATACATAAGGTCGCAACAGTTTCTGCAATTAGTGTTGCTCTGGTTTTTTCTTTTGCTGCTATAGTTTTTCCTGAAATTATTATGAGAGTTTTTAACCGCAATTTTGATGTTGTTGAAGCCGGTGCTTCATATTTGAGAATAGTTGCGTATTCATATCCGGCAGCGATTCTCTCTTCTGTTTTTTCAACGGTGCTGCGTTCTACTGAAAAAGTAAAGCTACCTATGGTGGCCTCTGTTGCTGCCACATTGATTAATATTGTACTCGACTATGCTCTTATATTCGGCAAACTCGGTCTGCCGGCTATGGGAGTTAAAGGAGCGGCACTTGCAACAGCTATATCGGCGTGGATAGGCTTTGGTTTATTAGTGCTTGTTTCTGTAAAACAAAAAAACATTATTGTAATGCCAATAAAAGATTTTTTTTCTTTTTCCCTTGATGATTTTAAAGTGTTTATAAAAAAGGCATCCCCTGTGATAATTAATGAGCTTTTGTGGGGGCTGGGTACTGTTTGCAACAATGTTATTTATTCAAATACAGGATATGAGAATTATGCGGCGTGTACCATTTTAAGAACAGTAGAAAGCCTGTTTCTGATTTTGTTTATAGGCCTTAATGACGGCGGAGCCATAATAATCGGAAAGACGATTGGCGAGGGAAAATATGACAAAGCGTATCGTAACTCAAAGCGACTTGCTATATCAATACCAATTATAAGTGTGTTTATTGCAATATTCGCAATTGCATTTAAGGAAAAGGTGGTTTATCTCTTTAATGTGAGCGGTAATATTACAGATACAACTGTTGGTATTGCGTTAACGCTTATAACTATTTATGCGATGGAGCTGTGCGTGCGTAATATTCCGTACACTATGGTGTGTGCAGTTTTCCGTTCCGGAGGGGATTCGGTAACGGGTGCCAAATATGAAATAATATGCCTTTGGATGATTGCCATTCCTGCCACTTTCGTAGCGGCGTTTTGGCTTAAGTTGCCTTTCCCTTTAGTGTTTCTCATTGGATACCTTGGCGAAGATATTCCCAAAAGTATACTGTGCCTTAAGCATTTTGTAAGCAGAAAGTGGATAAAACCCGTAACAGTAAAAGAGTAACGCACACAGCCTGATAGGGTTTGTGAATTAATGTTTAAATAATAGTTTAATATTTCAAAAGCCGTTTCTATATATTTTGAGAACGGCCTTTGAAATAAGTACTGTTTTCAGGCAGAAATCTGGCGAGTAAATATGCTTTTTCTATATTGCAATTTGCACAAATAGTAAAAACAAATAACGATATAAATAAAATTATTTTTAATTTGTCTTGGTCAGATTGCCCTAAAAAAATAAAAAAAATTTTTTTTCCGTGTAAAAAATCACTAAACACCATTGACAAATGTACCAAAGCTATGGTATAATTTCGAAGTAATGGTTATGGATAGTGAAATTATGCAAAATTGTGTAGTAATTCTGCACAAAAGGTGCCTTGCTGGTGAAAATTTCACTTACATATAGAGTTGTAAATAATTCAAGCAGGAGATTTTGTGGTCCTTGATGATGGGCTGTGAATGTGGCTTTAAACTCTCCATGTCATGACTATCATGCTCACGGTAACATGACATATATCCTATAATGATGAGCAGAAAGGTTTATGGTTTTTTTATGAAGACTCCAAAAGATTTAGTTACCTATGGACCTCAAAAGTCTGTGTGGCAACGGATGACATCACAGTGGGAACTTTATTTGTTCCTTTTGCCTGCTGTCGTATTCCTTATTATTTTTAACTATGTACCTATGTATGGTATAACCTTAGCGTTTAAGGATTACAGTGTTAGAAAAGGCATTATGGGTTCAGATTGGATAGGGATGGAACATTTTATCCGTTTCTTTAATTCCCCCAAGAGCTGGGAAATGATAAAGAATACTGTCAGCATTTCTTTGACGTCGACCTTGCTTAGCTTCCCTATACCGATTATATTTGCAATTTTGCTTCATCAAATTGAATGCAAGTGGTTTAAAAAGAGCGTTCAGAATATGACGTATATACCTTATATGTTATCTGTTGTTATCATTATCAGTATTGCTCGTGTTTTCTGTGACCTTGATTCCGGTGTGTTTAATATAATTCTTAAGGCAATGGGAAAAGAACAAATTCTGTTCTTTGCTGAACCGGATTATGTTTTCTGGATATATTGGTTGACCGGAATTTGGCAGACGATGGGTTACTCGGCGGTTCTTTATCTTGCTGCGTTATCCGGTGTTGACCAGGAACAGCTTGAAGCGGCTAAAATTGACGGTGCAAACAGATTGAGAGTTATTTGGAACATTGAATTGCCTGCTATTTCAGAAACCATCATTATTATGCTTATTATGGCTTTCGGAAGCGTTTTCGCAGTATCTGCAGATAAGATGATTCTTATAAAGAACCCCATGAATGTTGAGGCGTCTGAGGTTATTGCTACATATGTTTATGAAAATGGTATTATGGGTAGAGAAAAAGACTATACAACCGCTATTGGACTCTTTAATACCTTGGTTGGCGTTGTCAGCGTTTTGATTGTAAACAAGATTGCCAGCGTCGTTTCAGACACATCATTATTCTAAAGGAGGGATAACTAATATGAAGATGAAATCTAAGTCGGATATTGTTTTCGACATTATAAACTACATAATTCTTACCATAGTATTTCTAATTGCTTTTTATCCTTTGTACTTCGTTGTTATCGCTTCCTTTAGTCATCCGAAGTATGTTACTGCCGGCGAAACGCTATTTTTTATAAAGGGATTTACTCTTGACGGATATAATACTATGTTCCAGAATGAGATAATCTGGAGCGGTTACAAAAACAGTGCTATCTATACCCTGGTAGGAACAATCATTAACCTTTGTGTTTTGATTCCTGCGTCTTTTGCCCTTTCGAGAAAAGAGCTAGTGGGAAGAAAATTCTTTACTGCTGCAATGCTTTTTTGTATGTATTTTAGTGGAGGTGCAGTACCCCTTTATATGGTAGTTAAAAACCTTGGACTTATGGACTCTATCTGGTCATTGGTTCTTCCGGGAGCATTCAGTGTTTATAACATGATTATTTGCAGAAGCTTTTTCTCAAGTAACGTGTCAGAAGAGCTTTATGAATCGGTTAAAATTGATGGTGGAGGATATGCTACGTTTTTCTTCAGAATTGTCCTTCCCCTTTCTAAATCAATTATAGCAGTTATGGTACTTTACCATGCACTTGGACATTGGAATTCATACCTCAGTGCTTTGTATTATATAAGTGATACGAAGAAATATCCTCTTCAGGTTGTTCTTCAAGAAATAACATCAACACTTACTCCCCAGGGAGCTGAAAGTATGAGCCAGGGCACTGTTAAAGGACAGAATGTTGTTCAGTTGGTTAAATACACAACAATTATTATTGCTGCGTTACCTATGATTATTCTTTATCCCTTTGTTCAAAAACACTTTGTTTCGGGTGTAATGATTGGTTCTGTAAAAGGCTAAATAAAAAATGGTTGCAGATTATCCATAAAATCTGAAAATTTATAAAAAGGATGTGTAAAAGTATGAAAAAAGTAATCAGTATTTTACTTACCGTTACCCTGATTATTGGGTTGGTTGCTGCACTTGCAGGTTGTGGTAAGGACAATACAGGCGGAAAGATTACAGTATGGGGCGGTATGGAAGGTAATGCTGCAAACCCCAGAATTCTTTCCATTCAGGAATATTACCACAATACATGGAGAGGTTATAATCCTGATGCGGAAATCGAATTTATAAGCGGTGAAGCAAGTATGCTTATGGAGTCTGGTGACTATCCTGATGTGTTTATGAAAACTGAATTCCAAAACCAGGATATAGCAGCTTATGCAGCTGAGGGTATCTTGATTCCTTTGGAAGACTACATCAACGAAAAGGATACACCTAACATTTACAGAATGTTCACCGAAGCACCCTCAACAAAGGCTGTTTCAACTTCTCCCGACGGACATATTTATGCATTGCCACAGTATAATGGTCGTGTAGACTCATATATCGAATCATTCTGGTACATAAACAAGGCTTGGCTTGATAAGCTTGGTCTTGAAATTCCAAAGACTTTGGATGAACTTTACGATGTTTTGATTGCGTTCAGAGATAAGGACCCCAATGGCAACGGAAAGAAGGATGAAGTTCCTTTCCTCTTTGGTGAAAAACTTGCTTATCAGTATCCTGAAACATTGCTCTCGTGCTGGGGCGTTTCAACAAAGTTTGGTATGTATGATGGCTGGTTAAATGTTATTGATGGAAAAGTTCGTTTCACTCCTTTAATTGATGAATGGAAGGAAATGTGCAGATATTACAACAAGCTTTATAACGAGGGCTTGATTCCAAAGGATTCGTTTATTACAACTGATTCTGCTGAGTACTTCAATAAGTGTCAGGCAGATACTGCTATTGTAGGTGCTACTTTCGCAAATACTAATCCTTTTGTTGACAATGCTGACCAGTATCAGATTATTGAACCTCTCAGAGCTAATCCTGATATTACCCCTGTTTTCCATATTCATCCCGGATATCTTGGCACAAAGAACGGTGCGGTAATTACAGAGGCTTGTGAAAATCCCAAAGCTGCAATGAAGTTCCTTGATGGTTTCTATGATGTTGACCAGTCAATTATGAACTGGTATGGTCCTATAGGCACATTGGAAGAAGGCGGTACTTTCAAAGAAAAGAATGCAGATGGTATGTATATCTGGAATGAGCCAAAAGAAGGCGAAACAGAAATAGACCTTTACACAAACAACACGTTGTATGGTCCTCATATGATAGGTTATATGCCTATGGATTCTGTAGGTAAAATCCTTGAATCTGCTCCTTTCTTCGAAACTCTTGAAGAAGCATTGGCAATTTACGAAAAGTACATTGACCCATCAACATGGCCTCGTCCATACTACAGCCTTGAAGATGCTGACAAGATTAACACATTGCTAACAGACCTTGTAGCTTCTGTTGATACTTGGAAGGCTAACTTCATCACCGGCAAAAAGGATGTTGATAAAGACTGGGATACATATATTGCTGAGATAAAGTCTCTTGGCGCTGAAGAATACCAGAGTATCAACCAGAGGACCTATGATGTATACACTGCTCAAATGGAATCAATGATGAAATAATCAAAGGTTTAGTCATTAAAAGTGACCGGAGTAATTCGGTCACTTTTTTTGTATAATGAAAACCACGCTAAGCCTTGCGTGGCGTCATTCTGAACGCAGTGAAGAATCTCTTGAGATTCCTCGTCGCTGACACTTTCCTCGGAATGACAAGGGTGGCTGTTGTTCTGAATGCGGTGAAGAATCTCATAGCCTCTCTTTACACAAGGTAGGTTATTTTATTGTGTTACAAAAGCTAAGGAATTTGTGCAAATTTTTGTTTTTATTATGCTGTAACCAAATTTACCCCCAGGAATATACTGAAATTAAAGGGTAGGTGGTTTTTATGCTGAGAAAAAAACATTGTTCCAGGTGTGCACCGAAAAGAGGTTCGGGTATAGGATATTTTTTTATTGCTATGGGAACCGGACTGTTTTTTGCATATGCTATTCCAAGATATATTTTAATTACAATTTTGGGATTATGCCTGATTGGCGGTGGCATTTGCATGATTGTTAAAAAATAAAAATTGAAACCATATCCAAGGCTATGAAAGGAGAGATTAAATGAAAATTGTTGTTGTGAAAGCTCCCAAACTTTTAAGAGGTATTTTGAAGAGTATATTCAAGATAAAAAATGACGATTAAGATACATAAGGTTTTAATAAAAGTAATTGGTGAAACGCCTGTGCGTTTTTTCTGAGACACTTTCATTATAATAATAAAAGAGCCATAGGCGAATACATCGCTTATGGCCCTTAAATATTTTTGACTAAGATTAAACAGCTCTTTGAACTTTGCCTGATCTCAAGCATCTTGAACAAGCATAAACTCTTTTGGGTGTGCCGTCAACAACAGCCTTAACTCTTCTGATATTAGGCTTCCATGTTCTGTTTGAACGACGATGTGAGTGAGAAACCTTTATTCCGAATTTCAATTCCTTACCGCAAATTTCGCATTTTGCCATTATATATACACCTCCTAAATGCAACGCATAAAAATCTACTTTAATCAACTTGAATAAGTATAACAGAAAAAATCAATTTTGGCAAGGGTTTTTTTAAAAAAATTTTAAATTTATTCAAAATATGCGTTAAATTTTATTTTTATGTTGCAAAACTTTTAAAAATGATGTATATTTAAATAGCGGGTTTATGTAGTGCTTTATGTAAGCTT